>CAZZFZ010000037.1:0-21566 GCA_964653835.1 uncultured Anaerolineales bacterium | reverse complement strand
ACAAGTGTACCCTATTTAGACCCTTGCCGCAGGTTTAAAAGCCCGGGAAGGACTGCTGATATCGAAGTCATGCTACAATAATGCGTATGGAGAAACTGCTGCACAACCCCCGCACGCGCAAGGCGCACCGCCGTGAAAGCTGGTGGCAAATCTACCTCCCCCTGATCCTGGGCGCGCTTGCTGTGCTGGCGCTGGCCGTCTGGGCGGCGGTGGCGGGCGCGCAAGGCAGCGACATCGCGCCAGCAGCCGATACGGCGTTGATCTTCCTGCTCGCGCCCATGCTGCTCTTCCTGCTCGTCCCGCTGACCCTCCTGGGGGCGGGGATTTACCTCACCATCCGGCTGTTCAACCTGCTCCCGCCGCAGATGCTGCGCCTGCAGCGCTTCTTCACCCGCCTGCAAATCGAAACAAAGCGCGCGGCCGACCGGATTACCGAACCCGCTCTGCGCCTGGCAGGCCTCCAAGCTGCCTGGCAAGCCATCCGGCAAAGCCTGCGTTCTCGCAGATGACTGTGGAGGAAAAACGAATTATGAGCACAACGCAACCTGCATCAACCCCAAATTCCGAAAATCGCGCTAAAATCCTGCTCATCGGCGCGCTGGTCGGCGCGCTGACTGGCCTGGGCGCGGCTTACCTGCTCATCCAGCGTGCCGACGAAGAGGGTATCACCCTCACTCCCGGCGAAGGCATCAAACTGGGCGTCACCGTGTTCAGCTTCCTGCGCCAGATCACTCAGCTGGGAGGCTGAAGTGTGGGCAAGCTGGCCGCGCAACCATGCGTGCCATGCCGTAAAGGGACTTCGCCGCTCTCCATGCCGGAGATCCAAACCCTGCTGTCCGCGATCCCGGCGTGGCAGCTCGTCGAGTCAGAGGGCATCCCTCGCCTGCAGCGCGTTTACCCCTTCAAGAATTTCCGCCAGGCGCTGGCGTTCACCAATCAGATCGGCGAGCTGGCCGAGGCCGAAAACCACCACCCCGCCATCCTGACCGAATGGGGGCAGGCGACCGTCACCTGGTGGACGCACGTCATCCGCGGTCTACATCGCAACGATTTCATCATGGCGGCGCGCTGCGATCAACTCTATCAGCAGCACCAACATCCTTGACAGCCACCTCATTCCGCGGATAATTAGGCTCAACAATCGAAAACCAACCCCAAAGGCTGTGACGGAGAAAAGTACGTCGGCGGAAACCAACAGAGAGGCGCGGGGCGCAGGCTGAAACCCCCGCCAGGCGGAACCCGACCGAAGTTCCCTCCTGAGCCGCTTGCGCGAAAGGGTGTTAGCGTGTCACAGCAACACACCAAGTAGTGCAAGCCGTCCTCCCAACGTTACATGGGAAGCCAATCGTCTGATGGCCGTTGGCGCAAAGTGAGTCGCATTTGTGGCTAAGTTGGGTGGTACCGCGGGATTGAATCCCGTCCCTTCGTGGGATGGGATTTTTTGTTCGGAGGTGTTTATGCTCGACAAAATCAAAGAGATTCAGCAAGCCGGGCTGGACGCGCTGGCGGAAGTCGCTTCCGAAGAGGCGTTGCAGCAATGGAAGGTCGCCCACCTGGGGCGAAATTCCGCCATCATGGGCGTGTTCAAGAACATGGGGAGCGTCCCCAAGGAGCAGCGCGGCGAGGTGGGGCGCGCCGCCAACCAGGCCAAACAGGCGCTGGAAGCCGCCTTCACCGAGAAGGCAACCGCGCTCAAAGAGGCCGCCCTGCAACGCTCACTGCAGGAAGAACGCCTGGACGTGACCCTGCCGGGGCGCGCCATCCCGCGCGGACGCCTGCACCCCGTCACCCAGACGCTGCGCGAGATCACCCGCGTCTTCGCTGAGATGGGCTTTCAGGTCTACCGCTCGCGCGAGGTGGAGACGGACGAGTTTAACTTCCAGTTGCTCAACTTCCCGCCGCACCACCCCGCCCGCGAGATGCAGGACTCCTTCTACATTCAATCGGCGGAGGACCGCGGCGACAACCCCTTGCTGCTGCGCACGCACACCTCGCCGGGGCAGGTGCGCGCCATGCGCGAGTTCGCTGCCGAGAACCCCGAGAACCCACCGCCAGTGCGCATCATCCTCCCGGGGATGTGCTACCGCTACGAGCAGGTCAGCACCCGCTATGAGAGCCAGTTCACCCAGGTAGAGGGGCTGGCCGTCGGGGAAGATATCACCTTTAGCGACCTGAAAGGCACGCTGGCCGATTTCGCCCGTCGTATGTTCGGCCAGAACGTGCGCGCCCGTTTCCGCGCCTCGCACTTCCCCTTCACCGAGCCGAGCGCCGAGATGGATATCGAGTGCTTCCTGTGCGGCGGCACGGGCTGTCAGGTGTGCAAGCGCACCGGCTGGCTGGAGATTTTGGGTTGCGGAATGGTGCATCCCAATGTGCTGCGCAACGGCGGCTACGACCCGGAGCGCTACACCGGCTACGCCTTCGGCATGGGGCCAGAGCGCATCACCATGCTGCGGCATCATATTGAGGATATTCGCTACTTCTGGGCGAATGATATGCGTTTCCTGGAGCAGTTCTAATGAAAGTACCTATTAGCTGGCTAAAAGACTTTGTTGACATCACCCTCCCCATCGAAGAACTGGCGCACAGGCTGACCATCGCCGGGCTGGAGGTGGAGGAGATCCGCTATGTGGGTCTGCCCAAACCTGAGGGCCAGCAGCAGTATAAAATCACCGGCTTCTCCTGGGAGCCGGATAAAATCGTGGTGGGCGCGATCCACGAGGTGATGCCCCACCCTGACGCCGATCGGTTGGTGCTGTGCAAACTCGATGACGGCGAACAAATTCACACCGTGCTGACAGGCGCGCCCAATCTTTTCAAGTACAAGGGAAAAGGTCCGCTGGAGACACCCCTCAAAGTGGCCTACGCCCGCGAGGGAGCGACAATCATCAACGCCTATGAGCCGGGGAACAAACCCACCAAGCTCAAGCGCAAGAAGATTCGCGGCGTGGAATCCTACTCCATGGCCTGCTCAGAGAAGGAACTGGGCATCTCCGACGAGCACGAGGGCATCATCATCCTGGATGATGACGCCCCCACTGGCACGCCGCTGGCCGACTACATCGGCGACGCAGTGCTCGACATCGCCATCACCCCCAACTTCGCCCGCGGCGCGAGCATCTACGGCGTGGCGCGCGAGGTGGCGGCGATCACGGGCGCGGAATTGAGACCGCCGACTACCGACCGCGAGCCACAGACCGCGGTCAGCGGTCAATCGTCTGCGGTCGGTCGTTTCGTCAACATCCAGATCACCGACCCGACCCTAAACCCGCGCTTCACTCTGGGGCTGATCGAGGGCGTGAAGATTCTACCCAGCCCCTACAAGGTGCAACTGCGCCTCAAACTGGCCGGGGTGCGCCCGATCAACGCCGTGGTGGACGCTACCAACTACGCCATGCTCGAACTCGGCGAGCCGCTGCACGCCTTCGATTACGATGTACTGCTCCGGCGCGCCAAAGCCGCCGACGCCGAAGTTCCCACCATCATCACCCGTGCCGCCCAGGCCGGGGAAAAACTGGTGACTCTCGATGAAGTTGAGCGCACGCTGGACGACTTCACCGTGCTGGTCTGCGATCAGAGCGGCCCGCTGGCGCTGGCAGGCGTGATGGGCGGCCTGGAATCCGAGGTCACCGAAAACACCACCCGCGTGCTGCTGGAAGGCGCGGCCTGGAACATGATTAACACCCGCCGTACCGTCATGGCGCAAAACCTGCCCTCCGAGGCGGCTTACCGTTTCTCGCGCGGCGTACACCCCGAACTGGCGCCCCAGGGCGTCCGTCTGGGCCTGCGCCTGATGCAGGAGTGGGCCGGCGGTCAGGTCGCCCCCGAACTGGTGGACGCCTACCCTCTGCCGCCTGAAGACCCGGTGATCGAAATCACTCCCGCCGACGTGCGCCGTTGGCTGGGCATCAAGTTAAGCGCGGATGAAATCGTCGAGATTCTGGAAAAACTAGATTTCACCTGTGAAATCAGCGCCGGTTCGCCGTCCGCGGTCGTCCGCGTCAAAACCCCTCCCCACCGCCTCGACATCAGCACCGGCGTGGTGGGGGTGGCCGACCTGATGGAGGAGATCGCCCGTATCTACGGCTACGACCGCATCCCGGAGACGCGCATGGCCGACGCTCTGCCGCCGCAGCGTACCAACCGCCCGCTGGAAATCGAGGAGCGGCTGCGCGACCTGCTCACCGGCCTCGGCCTGCAAGAGATCATCACCCATCGGCTGACCTCGCCGGAGCGCGAAGCGCGCGCCCTGCCGCCCGATGTGCCCCGCGACGAGCGCCCCTACTTCACCCTGGCGAACCCCATCACCCCGGAGCGCTCGGTGATGCGCCACAGCCTGCTGGCCTCCACCCTGGAGATCGTCGAGCACAACGCCCGCATCCGCGAGCGCATCGCCATCTTCGAGATCAACCCCGTCTTCCTGCCGGTGGAGGGGGAAGAGCTTCCGGATGAGCAGCCACGGCTGGTGATCGCCCTGACCGGCCCGCGCGCCCTCCCCGACTGGCAAGGGGCGGATTCCACCCCGATGGATTTCTACGACCTGAAGGGGATCATCGAGCACGCCCTGAGGGGGCTGCATCTCCCCGAGGTGGCTTTCCAGCCCGCGGCCCATCCCAGCTTCCACCCCGGCAAGTGCGCCGAGGTGCGGGTGCGGGAGAACCCCATCGGCGTGATGGGCGAGCTGCATCCCCTGGTGGCCGAGAACTACGATTTCCCTGAAACTCCTGTGCTGGCCGCCGATTTCGACCTGCGCGCCCTCATCAAGGCGGTCCCGGTGCTCTTCAAGGTAAGCGCCATCCCCACCCAGCCGCCCATCCTGGAAGACATCGCCCTGATCGTGGACGAAGACGTCCCCGCGGGCGAGGTGGAAGCCCTCATCCGACAGACCGGCGGAAGGCGCGTCACCAACGTGCGCCTGTTCGACGTCTACCGTGGCGAGCAGATCGGCGCGGGGAAGAAATCCTTGGCCTACAGCCTGACCTACCAGGACCCGGAGCGCACCCTGACCGACAAAGACGCCGCCAAAATCCGCAACAAGATCGTCAAACGGCTGGAGCGCGAACTGGGCGCCCAACTGCGCGGGTAATCGAAAACCGCCCCCAGTTCGCATCCAGGGGCGCGCTCACGCCTATCCACATCGTTTGATGTGCAGCCGCCAACAACGAGAAGTATCCCCATCGTGCCTCGTCGGTTATAATGCCCGCATCGGACTATATCGTCCTCAAAAGGAGAAACAATATGGACAAGAGAACAGCCGCAATCCTCGCAACCGTCGGTACGACTCTGGCGTGCGGTTTCCCCGGACTGGCAGGTTTGTGCATGGGCCTGATCTTCGCTCTGGCTGGCATGATACCCGGCGCAGAGATTGACATTTTTGGCAGCAGTGACCCGGGCGCGGCTGTCACCATGGGCCTGGCCATGCTGTGCATCAGCGTGATCCTCATCGCCATCCCGATTGTGGTGGGGCTGAAAACGCTGCGCAACAAGGATGACGCCACTATGGTGGAGGGCGAAAGCATCTCCTGATTCCAACATCCATCCCCTTCACGCCAAAGAAGTCCGGCTTTTCAAAAGAGCCGGACTTCTCGCTTCTTGCTTTCAGGCAAAGCGCCTGCTTTTGAGCACACCCCCAGCCGTCTGCTGACGGCGCGGGGGAAGCGTTCGCGGTATAATTAAACGTGTGCCCGCCATTGGGTGAGCACACGTTTTTTCGTTTATCCCCAGTTGAAAGAGAACCGCTTATGGACGTTGGTACCATTCACTCTGTAGACATTGACCAGCAGATGCGTTCTGCTTACCTGGATTACGCCATGAGCGTGATCGTCGCTCGCGCCCTGCCCGATGTGCGCGACGGGCTGAAGCCGGTTCACCGCCGCATCCTCTACGCCATGCACGATATGGGCATCCGCGCCAGCGGAGCTTACAAAAAATCAGCCCGTATCGTCGGCGAGGTGTTGGGCAAATACCACCCCCACGGCGACGCCGCGGTTTACGACACCATGGCGCGCATGGCACAAGATTTCTCCATGCGCTATCCCCTGGTGGATGGGCAGGGCAACTTCGGCTCGATCGACGGCGACTCCCCGGCGGCGATGCGTTACACCGAGGCCCGCATGAGCCGCATGGCCGAGGAGATGCTCACCGATATTGATAAAAACACGGTAGATTTCATAGATAACTTCGACGGCTCCCTGCAAGAGCCTACCGTGCTGCCTTCCCGCCTGCCGAACCTGTTGCTCAACGGCTCCGCGGGCATCGCCGTGGGCATGGCGACCAACGTCCCACCGCACAACATGGGAGAGCTGGCCCAGGCGCTGACCTACCTGATTGACCGCTACGACAAGATCGACGACATCACGGTGGAAGACCTGCTCCCCTTCCTGCCCGGCCCGGATTTCCCCACCGGCGGCGTGATTATCGGTGATGAGGGCATCCGCCAGGCCTACAGCACCGGCCGCGGGCGCATCATCCTGCGCGGCAAAGCCTTCATCGAGGAGCACACCCGCAACCGCCACCGCATCGTCATCACCGAAATTCCCTACCAGCTCAACAAGAACACACTCATCGAGCGCATCGCCAAACTGGCGCGCGAGGGCAAACTGGACGATGTCTCCGACCTGCGCGACGAATCCGACCGCACCGGCATGCGCATCATCATCGAACTCAAGCGCACCGCCCACCCACGCAAGGTGCTCAACCAGCTTTATAAATACACGCCGCTGCAATCCACCTTTGGCGTACAGATGCTGGCGCTGGTGAACGGCGAGCCGCGCCTGCTTTCGCTCAAGCGCGCCTTGCACTACTACATCGAACACCGCCAGGAAGTCATCACCCGCCGCTCACAGTACGAGCTGGATAAGGCCCGGGCGCGCGCCCACATCCTCGAAGGGTTGCTGATCGCCCTGGCAAACCTCGACGAGGTGGTGCAGACCATTCGTAAATCTCCCGACGCCGAGACCGCCAAAGAACGCCTGATGACGCGCTTCAAACTGACCGAGAAACAGGCGCAGGCGATCCTGGATATGCAACTTCGGCGTCTGGTAGCCCTGGAGCGCCAGAAGATTGAAGACGAACACAAAGCCCTGATGGAGAAAATCGCCTACTTGGAGGACTTGCTGGCGCACCCGAAGAAGATCCTCGCCCTGATCAAAGACGACCTGCAAGAGCTGGCCAAAAAGTACGACGACCCCCGGCGCACACAGATCGTCCCCGACGCCAACAGCGAACTGAACGACGAAGACCTGATCGCCGACGAAGCGGTGTTAATCACCATCACCGAGCGCGGCTACATCAAGCGCGTGGGGGCCGAGACCTACCGCGCCCAGCGCCGCGGCGGGCGCGGCGTGATCGGCCACACCACCCGCGACGAAGACGAAGTGCTGATGATGTTCCCCGCCCGCACCTTCGATACCATCCTCTTCTTCTCCGATCAGGGCAAAGTGTATTCCGAAAAAGCCTATCAAATCCCCGATGCCAACCGCACGGCGCGGGGCATCTCCATCGTCAACATCCTCTCGCTCGCCCCTGGTGAGACGATCACCGCGGCGGTGGCGGTGCCCGATTTCTCGGCGGCGGAATACTGCACCATGCTCACCCGCAAGGGGAAGATCAAGCGCGTGGCGCTCTCTGAATTCGAGGCCGTGCGCCCCTCGGGGCTAATCGCCATGGGGTTGGCCGACGATGACGCCCTCGGCTGGGTGCGCCTGACGCGCGGCGACGATGAACTCATCATCGTCACCGCCCGCGGCCAAGCGCTGCGCTTCCACGAAAAGGAAGTGCGCTCCATGGGACGCCCGGCGCAGGGCGTCAACGGCATCAGCCTGCGCCCCGGCGACCAGGTGGTCGGCATGGACGTGATCGAACCCGGCGGCGACCTGCTGGTCATCACCACACGCGGCTACGGCAAGCGCACGCCGCTGGAGGAATACCCCCGCAAATCTCGCGCCACCATGGGCATCCTCACCATTGACCGCAACGCCCTCGACAAAGTCGGTGTGATCACCGCGGTGCGCGTGGTACAACCCGAAGAAGACCTGATCACCCTGATCTCCGCCAACGGCATTGTGCTGCGCACCGAGGCCAACGCCATCTCCCGCATCGGCCGCGCCACGCGCGGCGTGCAGGTGATGAACCTGGAAGCCGACGACACTGTGGTCTCGCTGGCGCGCTTCGCCGCCGCCGATCTGCGCAAAGCCGGCGCAGCCTGAAACTTCAAAGCGCAGCCCGATGACTGGGCTGCGCTCTTGATTTAACAGTAATTCTTCACGACAGGGATTAAAGCATAGGCGGGTAAACCCGTTCCGTGATCAGCAGGCAGAACGTCCCCAGGATGCAGACCATCAACAAAAGCATCACGGCGATCACAAACCGCTGAACCGCCGTCATCCCCAAAAACAAGCGTTCGCCGGCGTCCTCCTCTTCAAACTCATCCACCTCATCATCAATAAAAAGTGAACTGTCTGCCTGTTCTCGCAAATCGTCGAGCATGACCTGCCTCCTTGTCTGCCAGGGTGACCTGGGGTTAGTTTATGCGTATTTTGATGAACTGTCAACCGGCCGCAGGTGGATTTCGCCATCCCGCAGGCTGACCTGCTCCCCGGAGTGCAGCCTCACGTTCAGGGAGCCATCGGCGTTCAGGCTGAGCACCTGCGCCTCAAGCGGGTCGCTATCCCCGGAGTAGATCAGCACCCATTCCCCGCGCAACGCCAGGTTTTTCTCCCAGGCATGGATAAAAGCATCCTCGCCCACCCGCGGATACCAATCACATAGCCGCTCCAGCACCGCGCGCAGAAATTCAAAGCGCTCCACCGGACGACCCAGCTCACCCTCCACGCTGGTGGGCGGGAAAGGGCGTGCGTGGTGGCCGGGCCAGTCCGCTGGCGGCACCGCGGAGGGTGCAATGTTGATGCCAATCCCCAGGATGAGCGCCGAAAGCTGCTCCCCCAGCCAGGAGGTCTCCACCAGCACCCCGCATGTTTTGCGCCCGTTCAGCAGCACATCGTTGGGCCATTTGACGCGCGCTGTCTCCCCCCCAAACGCCTGTAAAGCCTGACAAACGGCCAGCGCCCCCAGCCCAGAAAAACGCGTGACGGCAGCGAGGTTCTTTGGACGCAGCACCAGGCTGAAAGCCAGCGCCGCCCCCGGCGGCGTGAACCACTTGCGTTGCCCTCGCCCGCGCCCGGCAGTCTGCTCATCGGCGGCCACCAGCGCCAGGTCTGGCGCGCCCTGGGCGGCCCATTCAGCGGCGTAATCATTGGTCGAGCCGATCGTTGCAAAAGAGCGAATCTCCCCCAGCGGCAGGCCGCTCAGGCGGTCACGTAAGGCTAATGAATCCATGCGGCAATTGTACCCGCTTTCTACACGGACCGCGGACAGCGGATAAAAACCCCAGGCGAAGCGTCGTTCTTTTATAACCTGAGTTCGGGGTCAGGAATAAAACGCCATGGATGCGATCAGCGCCCTTCGATACGCACTTCGCGAACACTCCGTGCTACTCAGGACGCTGATCTATTCACTGAAAAAAGCACCCTGAGTAGCGCCCCAGGCTGAGTAGCGAAGCGTATCGAAGCCTAAGGCGCGTATCGAAGGGTGCTTGACTTATGGACCGCTTATCCCGAATTCACGTTTAATAAACCGGCAAACTGGGGTCCACCTCCCGCGCCCAGGCGTTGATGCCGCCCTCCAGATTCTTGATCTTGCGGAAACCGGCGCTGGCTAACACCTCCAGGGCGCGCACCGAGCGCGTCCCGGCCTTGCAGAAGAGCACAATCTCTTCAGCGCTATCCAGCTCGTGCATGCGGGCGGCCAGCTGACCTAACGGGATCAGTTCGGCGCCATCCAGGCGCGAGATCGCCAGCTCGTGCGGCTCGCGCACGTCAATCAGGCGGATGGGGTCGCCGCGGTCGAGGCGCTCCTTCAATTCCTGGGGAGTGATGTCCCACTCATCGCCCGCCGAGCCGCTGTCGTGGTCGCTGGCGGGCATGCCGCAGAACTGTTCGTAATCAATCAGCTCGGTCACTTCGGGGTGCTCGCCGCACACCTTGCATTGGGGGTTCTTGCGCAGTTTGACGAAATCAAAGCTCATATCCAGCGCGTTGTAGAGCAGCAGCCTGCCGATCAGCGGCTCGCCGATCCCCAAAATCAGCTTGATGGCCTCAGTTGCCTGAATGGTGCCGATCGTCCCTGGCAGCACGCCGAGCACGCCCCCCTCGGCGCAGGAGGGCACCAGCCCCGGCGGGGGCGGCTCCGGGAACAGGCAGCGATAGCACGGCCCCTCCTCGGCATAGAACACGCTGACCTGCCCATCAAAGCGGAAAATCGAGCCGTAAACGTTGGGCTTGCCGGTGAGCACGCACAGGTCATTGACCAGGTAGCGGGTGGGGAAATTATCCGTGCCATCCAGGATGATGTCATACGGCTCGGCGATGCGCATGGCGTTCTCGGAGGTGAAGATCTCGTTGTAAACATCCACCTGAATATCGGGGTTGATATCCAGCATGCGCTGGCGTGCCGATTCGACCTTCAGCTTATTCAACTGCGATTCGCCGTGGATGACCTGGCGTTGCAGGTTGGAAAAATCCACCACATCGTAATCCACCAGCCCGATGCGACCAACGCCCGCCGCGGCCAGGTAGAGCGCCACCGGCGAACCCAGCCCCCCGGTGCCGATCACCAGCACCGAGGCGGCCTTGAGCTTCTGCTGGCCCTCCAGCCCGACCTCAGGGATCAGCAAATGGCGCGAGTAGCGCAGAATCTCATCGTGCGAGAGTTCAGGCAACAGCGTATCCATGGCTCACCCGCCTGCGATGGAAGGGATGATGCGCAAGACATCATCTTCCTTCAACGGAGTCTCCTCCCCTTGGAGGTGACGAACATCTTCCTGCCCGAGGAAGAGATTGACAAAGGGGCGCAGTTCTCCCTCCTCGGAGAAAATGTGCTTTTCCAGCGCCGGGTATTGCGCTACCAGATCGCGCAGGGCCTCGGCGACGGTCCCCCCCTGCACGGTGACGACCGATTGACCATCCGCATAAGGGCGTAAAGGAGTGGGAATTTTCAACGTTGGCATAAATTGACCTCATTCGTTCAGCTTCATCAGCAGATGGCGCAGATTGTACAACGTTTTCTCATCTGCGCCATCTGTGAAATGATAAATTCAGCAACCCGCGGGAGGATGCAAGCTCAGATTACACTAGCACCCTTCGCGGGCCACGACGGTTTCGCAATGCGAGGCAGGGTAGATTTCCACCGAGCCAGCCTGCGCAAACGGCTGCATAAACTTCTCAATGTTGGCAACATCATCGGCTTCAACGATCAGATTGAAGGTGTGTTTGCCATCCAGCACGGCATCGGCCAGCAGCCTGACGCCGAATTTGCGGGCGTTCGCCGGGCTGATATGCTGCAAAAGCATGTTCCCCATCCTGGGGTCGCGCGCCGGGCAGCTCTCAGCGCTGTGCTGGTGTTGTACGAAATACAGAGACATCGGATACCTCCAAAAACAGAATTTTCGACGCTCAACAGATCAGCGATCCGCGAGCACATGGACGGTTTCTTCTTCAAACTTCGAGCGGTCGTGGGTCAAACGCCAGGAGCGCGACCCGACCGCTTTCCCCGCGTCCACGCGGGTGATGATGTAGGAGAACCAGGGCATCGCCCATTCACGGTCGAACTCGGAGGGGAGATTTGGGCAATCGGGGTGCGAGTGAAACACCCCAATCAACTCCAGGCCGCGGCTTTCCGCTTCATCTTCGGCGCGCATCACATCCTGCGGTGTGAGCAGATAGCGGTTGTGTCGGGCTTCATCCTCGCGAGCGTTGGGCAGTGTGAGGATGGCTGTCACCCGCCGCACCTCCCCATCCACCACGCCGAGCAAAAAACCGGCCCCTTCCTCAGGATAGGCAGATTCCCCGTGGGCATGGATTTGTGTGAGCAAGTTGTGTGTGATTTCAAGTTTCATGGCTTTTTCCTGACGATGGTTGGCAGACGGTGGACCGCGGTCTGCGGTCTATCGCCTACTATTTCCACAGCGCTTCATCGCTCAGATACTTGTACCCGGCATCGGGGAAGACGGTCACGACCACACCAGCATCGAGTTCTTCGGCCACGCGCAGCGCTGCCACGGCAGCCGCGCCGGAGGAAATGCCCACAAAGTAGCCCTCCTCCCGCGCCAGCCGACGTACCATCTCATGCGCGGCCTCGGTCTCCACTTCCACCGTGCGGTCGGGCAGGGCCGGGTCAAAGATGGCCGGCTGAATGGCCGTGGGCATGTGCTTGAGGCCTTCCAACCCGTGAAAGGGCGAATCCGGCTGCATGGCGATGAGCTGAATTGCGGAATTATACCTCCGCAGATAGCGCCCCACGCCGGTCAGAGTCCCCGAAGTGCCCAGCCCGGCCACAAAATGCGTGACCGCCCCCTGGGTCTGCTCGACGATCTCCGGGCCGGTGGTGTGGTAATGCGCCTGCCAGTTGGCGGGGTTATCGTATTGATTGGCATAGAAGTACCGCTCAGGATGGTCGGCAGCCATCTGCCGCGCCACCCGCAGCGCTCCATCCGAGCCTTCCAGCGGATCGGTGAAAACCAGCTCCGCGCCCAGGGCGCGCAGGATAGCCACCCGCTCCGGGCTGACGTTTTCCGGCATCGCCAGCGTGACCTGGATATCCAGCGCCGCGCCGAAGGTGGCATAAGCGATGCCCATGTTGCCGGATGTGGAATCCAGCAGGCGCATCCCCGGCAGCAAGCGCCCTTCGTACAGCGCCGTGCGGATGATGTTGAACGCCGGCCGGTCTTTGACCGAGCCGCCGGGGTTGAACCACTCCGCCTTGGCATAAACCTGCACGCCCGGCGAGAGGTGCCGCGTCACCCGGCGCAGCGGCAAAAGCGGCGTCCGGCCAACTGCCTGGATCAAAGCCATCCCATCCACATCACCGATGGAAGGGCGTGAGATCACCGGGGGAGGGGATGTCGTGGTGACCTTTGAGATCATAGGTTCTCCTGAACTGAAATACAAAACGGCCAACAGAAAAACAAAAAGGGCGGCAGAGGCTCCGCGCCAAGCAAACACACAAACTGGTGTGCTTGCGGGGTCGTGCCTACCCTTCGTCGTCTGTTGGCCGTGGAAAATTCCGGTTGATGTTATGACGAGGCGGGTAAGCTACGAACCCCGCCCCATACAGATGCAATAAAGCGCCATGGATAACTCCGTAATATTTATGAGAAACTTGATACAAATTGTATCCGCGCCACCCCCATTTGTCAAGGCTGAACGACGAAACAGAGATTTTTCAGACCTCGCACATCTCCAACGAAAAACACTGCCGCCTATGGACTAAGGAGGATCAGCACCGAGGCTATATTCAGCGCGCCGGGGAGATTCCCGCCCCCGCGCTCGGAAACCGTCAAGCGCACCCAGGTGGGTTCACTGACCCGATAGGGGATATCCACCTCAAAGGGATGATGCTCGCCGGTCTCGGTGGGGAGCACGCCCGCGAGCCGCCAGCCCACCACGCGCCCATCCGGGGCGATCAACTCCACCAGCAGAGGGCGCTCCCCGGCGGTGCGCGCCAGCCCGCTCACGTGCAGTACGCCGCCCTGTATCAGCACTTCGGGCGAGGGCTGCTGAATCACGATGGGCGCGAGCACATCGTTGGCGACGTTGGAATCCGCCTGCCCTTCAGCCAGCAGGATGATCTCGCTGGTGGCGCGGGCGATCACGCGCCCGTATTCATCTTTCGTCTCCACCACCAGGTAGCCCACTTCGCCCGCGCCGGCGACCTCAAAGCCAACCTCTCTAGCAATAGAAACGCGCTCATTGGGCGAGGTAAACGAAAACACCTTGCGATAAATCAGCCGGCCATCCTCACCGTAGAGATCAACCGTAGCGCGGCGCTCAAAGCCTGGGATAAGGTACACCACCAACGACAAGGGCGAGACCACTTTTGAAAGCGGCGCCGGGCGCACGATCTGGATATCCGCCTCCGGGATCAGGGGGACAGGCGTTGGCGGCGGGGGTGGTTGTGTGACGCGAACGGTCGGTGTGGCTGTTGGCGATGTTGTGCTCGTCGCCTGCACTGCTCCTCTCTCGGGTGTGGCGGTCGGCGGGGGGGCCAGCGCCTGAGCCGTCAGCGCGATGGCAGTGGGGACGTATTCGGTGGGGATCAGCGTCGGGAGCGCACCTCCCTCAAAAGCGGCACACCCGCTCAAAAGGAGTCCCCCCAAAAAGACCGCCAGCCAGACCAGCGAGGTTAATCGATTCATGCAGCGGCGTATTTCTCAATCAATTCCAAAATATCCTGGACAAACAGAGGTTTGCACACATAAGCCTGCGCCCCCTCTGCCAGCGCGCGGCGTGCAAAATCCTCATGACTGGCTGAAACCATCACCACGGGGATCTGTGCGGCGCGCGGCAGGCATCGTATCTGCTTGAGCACTTTAAAGCCATCCACACCCTCCAGGCGCCGATCCAGAAGGATCAAATCCACAGGACCCTCTTTCAAGCAATGGAGGGCCTGGCTGGCGTCTTCTGCCAGCAATGCCTGATGTCCGTAGAGGGCGACTACCTTTTCATAGGTTTGCAAGGTATCGATGTCGTCGTCGATAAACAGGATGCGCGCCATGGTGATTCTGCCGATCAAACGCTGGAGCTTCCTGACCAAACCGCGCCCAGCGCCTCAGCCATCAGCGGTGAAACCTGCCCATGGGCAAGCCTCGCCGAAACCGGGCGCTAGAAGCCATAAATTTCGCCGTATTTGGTGGTGAGATAGCGCATATACGCGGTGGGATCAATCTTTGAGCCAGTTGCCCGCTGAACCAGTTCCTGCGGTTCGTATTTGCGCCCATACTGGTGGATGTTCTCGCGCATCCAGGCCAACAGTTCGCCAAATTCACCGCGGCGGAATTGATCTTCCAGGTCAGGAATATCGGCGTTGACCTTCTCCCAGAGCTGCGCCGCGATCAGGTTACCCAGAGCATAGGTGGAGAAGTAGCCCATCAAGCCACTGGACCAGTGGACATCTTGCAGCACACCGTTAGCATCATCGGAGGGGACGACGCCGAGGTATTCTTTCATGCGAGCATTCCACGCTTCCGGCAGCTCTTTGACCTCCAACGTCCCCTCCACCAGAGCGATCTCCAGCTCCAGGCGCAGCATGATGTGCAGGTTATAAGTAGCTTCATCGGCCTCCACGCGGATCAGGGAGGGCTCCACTTTGTTGATGCCCTTATAGAAGGTCTGCAAATCCACATTGCCAAGCTGGGCGGGGAAGAGTTCCTGCAAGCGGGGGTAGAAGTGTTCCCAAAACGGCAGCGAGCGCCCGACCAGGTTTTCATAAGTGCGCGATTGCGATTCGTGCACCGCCAGCGAGGCTCCCCCGGCCAGCGAGGTGCGCTCATACGCCGGGTTGATCCCCTGTTCGTAGAGGGCATGGCCGCCCTCATGCAAAGTGCCGAACAACGCCGAGGGGAGGAAATTCCGCTGAATGCGCGTGGTGATGCGCACATCGCGCGTGCTGAAACTGGTGGTGAAGGGATGCGCCGATTTATCCTGACGGCCGCGCTCCCAATCGTAGCCGTATTTAGTGACCACCTCAACGCCGAAATCCCACTGCTTTTGCTCATCAAATTCCTGATGGAGAAACGCATCATCCACCTGGGGACGCTCGGCGATTGCCTGGATCAACGCCACCTGCTTCGGGCGCAGAGCTTCGAAAATGGCCTTGACTTCGGCGGTTTTCATCCCCGGCTCGAAGCGATCGAGCAAAGGATCGTAAGCATGCTCATAGGGGGCGAAAAATTCCACGTATTGCCGCCCCAGATCCACAAGGCGCTCAAGGTGAGGCTGGAATTTTTTGAAATCGCTCGCCGCGCGGGCTTTTTGCCAGGCATCGAAGGCCATGGCTGCGACCTTGAAGAATTCGGCGGTGAAATCGGGGGGGACTTTGACCTCGATATCATAATCCCGCCGGGCGATCCGGATCAAGCGAGCCTCGTCCGAATCTGGTGGCAGGTCTTTGGCGTAGCTCTCCAGTTCATCCAGCAACTGGCCGACTTCCGGCGCGGTGGCTTTGACATGCGCCAGCCGCTGCAAGGTGGCGACCTGGTTGCCGCGCGCCTCCGCGCCCGCGGAGGGCATGTTGACCTGCTGGTCCCACTCCAGCACCGCGGCGGCCGCCTGCAAATCGTAAACCTCACCCAAAAGCTCTTTTAGCCGCTTTAACTTTTCTTCCATGAATACTCCTGAATAATCAATGTGCAGAAGGGAACACCCTCAAACCACCCGCCAGCGCAATGCCTCACCATTCAAGGCGGCGAGCACTTCCGCAGCCACATCTTCCGCGGCACGTCCCTGCGCCTCGGCCGTCTGCGCGCCGATGTGCGGCGTGGCCACCACTTGCGGGTGTGCGACCAGCGCGCTCAAACCCGGCGGCTCATTGGCAAACACATCCAGCGCCGCTCCGGCTACCTGGCCGCTCTCCAGCCCCAATAGCAGGGCAGTTTCGTCAATCACGCCGCCGCGCGCCGCGCAGATCAGGCGCACACCGCGCTTCATATGAGCGATGGCCTGTCCGTCAATCAGGTTGCGGGTCTGCGGAGTGAGAGGAACATGCAGCGTGATCACATCGGAACGGCGATATAGTTCTTGCAGGTCTACAGGCTCGGCACCGCGGGAAGCGATGGCAGCCTCATCCAGAAAGGGATCGTAGCCCAGGATTTGCATCCCAAAGGCGGCGGCGCGCTGCGCCACCGCAGAGCCGATGTTCCCCATACCGATCACGCCCAAAACTTTACCGTGTAGCTCGCCGCCCAGCAGAGTTTTCTTCTCCCAAAGACCCGCCTTCATGGTGGCATCGGCGCGCGGGATATGGCGCATCAACGCGAGCATCAGCGCCAGGGTGTGCTCGGCCACGGCGATGGTGGTTGCCGTGGGCGCATTGACCACCACAACGCCCCGGCTCTGCGCCACCGCCAGGTCAATGTTATCCACACCGACCCCGGCGCGCCCGACGACCTTCAGACGGGGCGCGGCCTCAAGCAACGCGGGGGTCACTTTCGTGCGTCCGCGCACCACCAGGGCGTCAAAATTCCCAATGATCTCCAGCAGCTCTTCGGCGGCAATGCCTGGCCGGTTTTCCACCTGGGCCGCGGCGCGCAAAATCTCCACCCCGCGCGCATTCAATTGATCTGAAATTAATATCTTCCATGAGGACATACTGTTCTCCGCAGTGTTCCGCATTGCGCACCAATTGTACCCCAATTCAGATCGCCGCGGGTCGGCTATTCCAACGGCAGGCGCAGCGTGAACAGCGCACCCCCATCGGGATAGTTGGCCGCGATCAGGTCACCACCGTGGGCCTGCGCCAGCTTGCGGGCGATGGACAACCCTAAACCAGTCCCGCCCTGACGGGAGGCCTCCGCCTTGTAAAAACGCTCAAAAATGTGTGGGAGCGCCTCCGCGGGGATCCCCGGCCCGGAATCGCGCACTGCGATCTGCAAAAAACCATCCGACGAATCCGAACAACGGACCTCCACCAGGCCGCCTGATGGCGTGTAACGCAAGGCGTTGGCGAGCAAATTATTCAAAATCTGCTCAATGCGCTGGGAGTCAACCGGCAAAAGGCGCTTCTGCTCCTGTGACGTGAAGCGTAGTATGATATCCCGCTCGGCGGCCTGCGGCTCAAAGCGCGTCACTGCCTGCGCGGCCAAAGCGCAAACATCAGCAGGGAGGCGTTCCAGCGTCAGTTGACCGGCATCCGCCAGCGCCAGGGTACGCAAGTCTTCCACCAGGCGGCCAAGCAAAAGGTTTTGCTCCACAATCGGCGTCAGATTCTCTGGGGTGAGGGCATAAACGCCATCTTGCAAGGCTTCGAGGTGAGCACGCTGCACGGCCAGGGGGTTGCGCAACTCGTGGGCGATATCCGCGGTCAGGGCGCGGCGGCGCTCTTCGGCCTGTTGGAGCGAAGCTGCCATTTGATTGAAAGTGCGGCCTAAAAGGGTGATTTCGTCCTTGCCGTCAATTTCCACCCGCTGCGAGAGGTCGCCCTGCGCGAGGCGCTGCGCCGCGGCGGTCAACTGACGGATCGGGCGCATCAGCGTGTCCGCCAGCAAAAAGGCCAGCAACAGCGCAGCGGCCACGGCCACCAGCGCAGCCGGCAAGGCCGCCGCGTTGAGGCGTTCCAACAATTGCTGGCCGATCAGCGGAGGAAAGAGGTTGCCACCCTCCGGCAAAAGGTAGCCCACCACCCGTCCATCCACTTCCAGCGGGATAGCGCGCGCCAAATCCGCATCTGCGCTCAGGCCGCGCCCCTGGTTGTCGAACACCAGGTTGCCCTGCGCGTCGAGGAGTTGAAGGTGCTGCCCCATCCCTCTGCCGCCCATGTGACGGCCCTCCCCCAGCGGTGGAGCGAAGAGGCGATCGCTCCCCTCCCAGCTCTGGTGCTGACGGTAAAAGGCCTCGAGGTCAACCACCAGCTGGTCCAGTCCCATCACGCCGCCGCGATACATGAAGTTTTCAATCGCCTGCGCGGTGTTGATGCGCGCGCCAATCACCATGCCAGCGATGGCGATGAGGACAATAAGGGCGAAGGAGAGGAAAAGTCGCAGGCGCATGGGAGATTAAGAAATTGGGAGATAGGAGATTAGGAAGCAACGACCCAACACTATGTCGTCTGATTGCCTGGTCACCTTTGACCTGACAGTCTACTTGGTCTGAGTTGTCGGATTAGCTGGTCACTTGCTCTCGCACAAAACGGTAACCGACGCCAAAAACAGTTTCAATGTAGCGCGGGTTTTTCGGGTCAGGCTCAAGTTTGGCGCGCAGGTTTTTGATATGGGCGTCAACCGTGCGCTCGTACCCTTCAAAAGCCATCCCCTGGGTGGCCTCCAGCAATTGTGCACGCGTGAAAGCACGCCCCGGTTGCGCCGCCAGGGTCGCCAGCAAATCAAATTCCGTGGGCGTGAGGTCTACACGCTCACCCCCGCGGAACACGCTGTGCGCGTCCAGGTCAATCAGCAAATCAGCGGCGCGCAGTCTGTGAGGGCGTTCGCCGCGCTGCTGCGCACGCCGCAGCACGGCGCGCACTTTGGCCACCACCACCCGCGGTGAAAACGGCTTGATGATGTAATCATCCGCCCCCAGTTCCAGGCCAATGAGCTGATCGGTCTCCTCCACTCGGGCGGTGATCATGATGATGGGGATATCGGCGCGGCGGCGGATCTCGCGCGCCACGTCCAGGCCATCCATTCCAGGCAAATTGAGGTCGAGCAATACCAGGTCAGGTCGTTCGCTCTCCCAAAGCGAAAAACCGCTGTCGCCACGGTAGGCGGCCCGCACGTCAAAGCCGGCTTTTTTCAGGTAATCGCGCAATACTTTGACCAGTTCGGGTTCGTCTTCGATGATCAGGATCGTGGGCATGGGAGTGGTTGGTTGGGTCAGTTGGTTGGCTGAGATGATTATAACGTACAAAGACCTGCCAGGTCTTGACGACCTGACAGGTCTGAGGAGGTGGTGACGGTCAGGGTCGGCTGGTGCCGCCGAAGCCTGGCCCACCGGGCCGGCGAGAGCCGCGAGGACCACTGTCATCGCAGTCGGCCAAGCCGGGGGCAAAACCGTTGAATTGCTGTCCAGCCCCATAAGATTGCATGGCGTCGACCTGCTCCTGGGTGATAGTGCCATCGGCGACAGCCTGTGCCAGAGCAGCGCTGCGAGCCTCGCTCATCAAGATGGCAAATTCTTCCTGGGTCAGGCCCTGTTCCTGAGCGAGATCCCAGGCCGTTTTGCCCTCCGCCTCGGCGGCGTCCAATTCATCCACGCTGATGCCCAGAGCATCGGCGATCGCCGCGCTCATCACGTCATGCAGCGGGCCATCAAAGCCGCCAAAACTACCGCGGAAACCGCGTCCGCCAAAGGACGGCATAGGGGGGGTAGTCTCCTGAGCATAAGCGTTGCTGACTGCACCAAACGTCAGGGCAAACACCCCAACAGCTACAAGTAAAATCAAGGTTTTCTTCATCGGTCAAACTCCTTCATGTTTTTCTCTTGCCAGTTGGAGAAGGCTCCCCAACTAGCGTTGATTGTGCCTAAAGGATAGCGCGCCGTTATGAATAAGTTGTGAAGAAGAAACGCATAATCTGTGAAGATTCCAGGTAGTATACTTAACACCAAAGGAGATCGAGCAACCATGCAACAAATCACCGTCAACCCCCATATTCTGGAAATGGAATACGCCGTGCGCGGCCCGATCCCGCAGCGCGCCGCTGAGATGAAGCGTCAGGGACGGGAGATCATCCCCTGCAACATCGGCAACCCGCAGGCGCTGGGACAATCCCCGCTGACGTACTACCGCCAGGTACTCAGCCTGGTGGAGGAGCCCTCCAAAATCGAGCGCGAGCGCAAGTTGAAGGAACTGTTTGAAGAAACGCCACAAAGCCCGCTGTGCGAGGCCGATTTTCTCTCCGAGTATGTGCTGGAGGTCAGCGAAAAAATCCTGACTCTCAGCGGCACCGGCACGGGGGCTTACACCGAGAGCAAGGGTTTTCTGTTCGTGCGCCAGGCGATCGCCGATTTCATCAACCGGCGCGACGGCTTCAGCGGCAAACTGCGCGCCAACCCTGAACACATCTTTCTCACCGATGGCGCCAGCGACGCGGCCAAACGCGTGCTCAACTTGTTAATCGCCGGGCCGGACGATGGCATCATGATCCCCATCCCGCAATACCCGCTTTACTCCGCCTCCATCAAAATGTTCGGCGGCGTGCAGGTGGATTATTACCCGGATGAAGACCGCGGCTGGGCGCTGGATCGCCAGGAACTGGAAGACGCCTACGAGAAGGCCGCGCGCCAGGGCGTCAACGTCAAAGGGATCGTGGTGATCAACCCCGGCAACCCCACCGGCGCGGTGCTGGATGTAAACAGCATCCGCGAGGTGATTGACTTCGCCGAAACGCACCGCCTGGCGATCATCTCCGATGAGGTCTATCAGGACAATGTGTACGGGGGGAAATTTTTCTCCTTCGCCAGAGTGCTGGGGGAACGGGACGTGCCGCTCTTCAGCCTGCATAGCATCTCCAAAGGGTACTTCGGCGAATGCGGTCACCGCGGAGGATACCTGGAAGTGCGCAATCCCCCTCAGGTGGCCGGGACCAGCCTGAATTTCATTGACCTGCTGCTCAAGCAGGCTTCGGTCAGCCTGTGCTCCAACACCGCGGGGCAGATTCTCACCTATCTGATGGTCAGCCCGCCGGAGGAAGGCAGTGCGCCCTACGCGCTGTTCAACCAGGAAAAGCAGCGCATCCTCCGCGAGCTGTATGAAAAAGCGCAGATGATCCGCGCCGCTTTCGATCAAATGGAAGGGGTAGAGTGCTTCGGCGAGACCGGGGCGATGTACCTGTTCCCGCGGCTGAACAAACTTCCGCAGGGAACGACCGATTTTGACTACTGCATGGCACTGCTCGAAGAGACCGGCTTGGTGACGGTCAACGGCTCCGGCTTCGGGCAAAAACCGGGCACCCACCACCTGCGCATCGCCTTCCTGCCGCCCAAAGAACTGCTCGAAGAAGTGCTGCCGCGCTGGGTGGA
>CAZZFZ010000036.1:12356-21910 GCA_964653835.1 uncultured Anaerolineales bacterium | reverse complement strand
GCTTTAGTCTCCAGGTACATCGCCCGGCTGACCACGTCGCGCGAGGCCAGGTCTTTGACCGTGGGAGCGTATTTATCCATAAAGCGCTCACCCTTATCGTTGAGCAACACGCCACCCTCGCCGCGCACGCCTTCGGTGATCAGGATGCCCATGCGATAAATCCCCGTGGGATGGAACTGGAAGAACTCCATATCCTCCGCGGGGATTCCGCGCCGCAGGGTGATCGCCACACCGTCGCCGGTGTAAGCATAGGCGTTGGAAGTGATCTCCCACACGCGCCCGTGCCCACCAGTGGCGAAGATGACGGCCTTGGCGTGGAAAATGTGCAGCTCCCCGGTGGCCAACTCAAGCGCAACAACGCCCGCCGCCACGCCGTTGACGGTGATGAAATCCAGCACATGGAATTCATCGTAGAACGTGACGTTGTTCTTGATGCACTGCTGATAAAGGGTTTGCAAGATCATGTGACCGGTGCGGTCGGCAGCGTAACACGCCCGCGTGACGGGTTTCCCGGTATCGTTGTTGGTGTGGCCGCCAAAGCGCCGTTGTGCGATCTTGCCTTCCGGGGTGCGGTTGAAGGGCAACCCCATATGTTCCAGTTCATAGACCACGCTGGGCGCCGCCGCGCACATGAACTCAATCGCGTCCTGGTCACCCAGGTAGTCGCTCCCTTTAACGGTATCGTAAGTGTGCCATTCCGGGCTGTCGTCCTCGAGATTGCCCAGTGCCGCGCCAATGCCGCCCTGCGCCGCACCAGTGTGCGAACGCGTGGGATACAACTTGCTGATCACGGCGGTTTTGGCCGTCTTCGAGGCGTACAGTCCGGCCATCAGGCCTGCGCCGCCCGCACCGACGACGACGACTTCGTATTGATGCACGTTTGCCATGATTACTCTCTCCACGAGGCTATAAACTCGCCAGTTTAGCATTAACAGCCATCACAATGGCGATGCCCCCATAAGTGGTGATGGCTGCCCAGAAAATGAGCAACGCGATGCTCACCAGACGAAACACCTTGGGGTTATGGATAAAATCGCGCAACACCTGACGCAATCCGTTCACCCCATGAGCAAAGGCGAAGCCCAGAAGGGCAATATCATAAGCCTGGAAGAACCAGGTGCCCAGGCGTCGGGCAACGTAATCGGCGTTGATCTCGTAGACGCCCACAATCACATCCTGCAACAGCACATGGCCAAAGACCAAAGGGATCAGCAGAATGGCGCTGTAGCGCATCCACTTCCAGGCGATGGTTTCATAGTTTTGGGAAATTTTGACCTGACGGGTTGCCATCTCAGCCTCCTAGAAAATCCCCAGCCTGCTCAACATCTGCGCCGCTTCGTTGCTGGCCGAAATGGCGTGAGAGAGCATGATCGCCGCCGAGGGGAGCCACAGAATCAAGCTACCCGCCAGCGTCCAACGCACCGCGTTGCGCTCTGCAGCGATCGTCCACTTGTTGGGAGCAAACATGTCCACAATGGCGATCCGCAGGCCATTGATGCCGTGAAAATACACTGCGAACACCAGCGCGATTTCACCAATCAAATAAGGCCAACTGCGGTACAACCGCAACGCTTCTTCAAATAGATCTGGGGCCCAATAAAACCAGGCCATATCGATGATGTGGATCGTCAGGAACAGCAGCGTTCCCAAACCGGTGAGGCGATGCAGCAGAAAACTATAATGCCCCTCGCGCCCCCGGTAGGAGACATACCCGATGAGGGTGTTCTTAAGGGTTGACATTCGGCCTCCTCTAATAATAAATATCAGACGGGTTAGAAGTAGAACACAGGGCGATTAATCCAGCAACACTCGCGGGGATTACAGACTCTCACATGATGCTCGCGCCAGCAATCGCAGCGATCACGCGAAGCGACAACCCCGGCGGGGGAATTATATCGCACCTCCTCCCCAAACAGAGAAGTGACAATGCTCACAGAGATTCCGTTTCAGGCATCCTCCCTCGCCGAGCCGAGCGTCTCATGATGGAGCGCCGCAGCCAGGGCTACCTGCGCTGCCATCACCGCCCGGGCGCGATGACTGAGGCGGTTCTTTTCTTCCAAAGGAAGCTCAGCCATCGTCTTTCCCATCCCCTCCACGAGGAAAACAGGATCATAACCAAAGCCGTGTTCCCCGCGCTCTTCGGGGATGATCTCCCCAGGGCAAACCCCCTCAAAAAAGCGCGGCGACTCACCAGAGCGGGCCAACGCCACCACGCAGCGGAATCGGGCAAGCCAGGGCCGGGGGTAACGGCGTAAATTTTCCAGCAAAAACGCCCGCCGATCGGCATCCGTCGCCCCAGGATGTGGTGCATAGCGGGCGGAGAACAACCCCGGCGCGCCGTCCAGCACATCCACCTCCAGGCCGGAATCATCTGCCAGGGTGATCAGGCCAGAGGCGTGGGCATACGCCTGCGCCTTGAGAGCGGCGTTCTCCCGATAGGTGCTGCCCACCTCCTGAACAGCCAGGTTCAGTCCTAAATCTTGCGGCGAAAGCAATTCCACAGGCCACGCCTGCAACAGCGCTCGAAACTCTTTTAGCTTGCCAGTGTTATGGGTGGCGATCAACAACCGCATCATCGTACCTCCTCGCGGGCAACCAGGTTGCTTATCAGCTTACCACAGTTTGCCATCACTCTGTGCTATAATGCCGTCATTCCAATTTTCCCCACAGGTATCCCCATGACGAAAACTTCCCTTGAGTTTCTCCTCGAGGTCGGCTTCATCATCCATGAAGAGATCGGCTACCAGCGGGTCTTCGATTTCGAGTTTTCACATCTCAACCTGGGAGAGGACTTCCTCCTCGAGAGCGTGAGCGGCGCCATCGCCATTACACGCACCGGCGAGGGCCTGCTGACTCAGGGAGCATTCACGGCCACCGTGCAAGCGACCTGCGCCCGCTGCCTGGACGATTTCAACCAGCCGCTGCGGAGCGAGTTTTCGGAGCTGTTCACCTTCCCCTCCCACGCTGACGCAACAACCGAGCTACTCGTGCCCTCCAACGGAAAGATCGACTTTGCCCCGCTGGTGCGTGAATACCTGCTTTTAGAAGTCCCCATCAGCCCAATTTGCCGTCCGGACTGCAAGGGGCTGTGCCCGCAATGCGGCGTCAACCACAACCACGAGCAATGCGACTGCGTGATCGAAGTCATCGATCCCCGCCTGGAAAAGCTGAAAGCCTTTTTGGATAGCAGCAACAGCGCGGAAGCTTGACAAATCTGCGGCCCCATACTAGACTAAAATCACCGGAGGCCAGACAGCGAAATGTTAAAAACTCTGCCCGTTGACAATTTAGTACACATGTCCGCCATGATGGACATGATGCGCCGCGCCTATCCACTGGCAGCCTCCGGCATGGAAAAGAGAGACTGATTTCCAGGCCCCCAGAAATCCCCAGGCTGCCCGCAACGGCAGCCTTTTTTCTTGATTGGTCTTATCCCGAGGAGGTCCTCCCATGACCGAGAATATCCTGGTCGCCATCGCCTGGCCGTATGCCAACGCCGAGATTCATGTAGGCAACATCACCGGCTCACACCTGCCGGGGGATATCGTCGCCCGCTATCACCGGCTGAAGGGCAACCGCGTGCTGATGGTCAGCGGCACGGATTCGCACGGCACGCCTGTCACCCTGCGCGCCGACAGGGAAGGGAAACCCGTTGAAGAAGTATACAAACGCTTCCACGATGGTTTTCTGAAACTGTTTCAGGGCATGGGCATCACCTACGACCTGTTCACCACCACCCACACCGAGAATCACTTCCGCGTCTCGCAAAACATCTTCCTGGCGCTGAAGGACAACGGCTTTCTATACCCCGAAACCCGTCCGCAGTGGTACTCTCCCACCGCGGGGCGTTTTCTGCCCGATCGCTACGTCGAGGGGACCTGCTACATCTGCGGGGCGGAGGGGGCGCGCTCCGATCAGTGCGACGCCTGCGGCAACGTGCTCGAACCCGAAAAACTGATTAACCCGCGCGCCAAAACTGGCGACGCCCTCGAACTGCGCGACACCGAGCACTTCTTCCTCGACCTCTCCAAGCTGGAACCGGAGGTGATCCGATTTTTACGCCAGCGTCAGGATCACATGCGCGATACCGTGCTAGGCGAATCGCTGCGCAAAATTGAAAGCGAGGGGCTCAAGCCACGCCCCATCACCCGCGATCTGGATTGGGGCATCCCCGTCCCGGTGGAAGGCTGGGATGGCAAATGCCTGTATGTGTGGTTCGAGGCCGTGATCGGTTACCTCTCCGCGGCGGTTGAATGGGCGCAGGTGAACGGCGCACCTGAGGCCTGGCAGGACTGGTGGACCAACCCCGAGGCACGCGCCTTCTACTTTATCGGCAAGGATAACATCTTCTTCCACACAGCTTTGTGGCCCGCCGAGCTGATGGGCGCGGGTGAACGCTTCATCGAGCGCTTCACTGGCGAGCGTGGCAAGCGTCTCACTCTGCCTTATGACGTGCCCGCCAACCAGTTCATGAACCTGGAGAAGAAGAAGATCAGCGGCAGTAAAAACTGGGCAGTATGGGGGCTTGATGCCCTCCAACGCTATGACCCCGATGCGCTGCGCTACTACCTGACCGTCAACATGCCAGAAAGCAAAGACACCGATTGGGACTGGGACGAGTTCGTCGCCCGCAACAACAACGAGCTGGTCGCCAACTGGGGCAACCTGGCCAATCGCGTGCTTTCCTTCTGCTACAAACACTGGGAGGGGCACGTCCCCCCGGTCGCCCCTGGCGACCTACGCCCCAAAGACCGGGAACTGCTGGCAACCATCGAGGCCGGCTTCGAGTCGGTCGGCAAAGAACTGGAAGCCGTGCGCCTGCGCGCCGCCCTGAGCGAAGCCATGCGCCTGGCGACCGAGGTCAACAAATACCTCGACGCCGCTGCCCCCTGGTTTGAGATCAAAGAAGACAAAGCCGAGGCCGCCAAATCAGTCTACACCGCGCTGAGGGCAATCGATTCGCTCAAAGTGCTGTTTGCCCCCTTCCTGCCGCACACCAGCGAGGCGCTAAATCGCTTCTTCGGCTACGAGCGCCCGCTCTTCGGCGAGCAATACGTCGAAGAGATCGAAGACGCCCTAGGCGTGCACACCGCCCTGCGTTACCGCCCGCCCGACGATGAACCCCGCTGGCGACCGAGTCAACTGCAACCCGGCGCGGCGCTACAAAAACCACGCCCACTCTTCAAGAAACTCGACCCCGGCATCGCCGAGGAAGAGCGCGCCCGCCTGGGGAAGGCGGCATAACACCTGAGTTCGGGATAAAGAAACAGGGATATGGAATCACGCGGATAAACACGGATTCTAACCGCCAAGGCGCCAAGACGCGAAGAGAAAAAGAAGAAAAAAAGAAAATCTTGGCGTTCTTTACGGCTTAGCGGTGAAGTATTTGCCCGCGTTATCCCGAACTCAGGTTAACAAATCGTCAGGGTATGCTACCCCCTCACGACGGGCAATGTCATCGCCTTGCCGCTCCAGTCTTCCTTCATCCAGCCCCAATCCGGATCATCGTAAGGGGGCGTGGCGCGCGCCTCATCCAGCAAATCACCGGCCAGGTAGTTTAAGAAGTAAATGTTGGAGCCAGGCGGCGCCGCTACCGGATGAAAACCCTGCGTGACGAGCACCAGATCGCCATCCCTTACCGTGAACAACTCGTCAAAGTCGTTATCCCGCCGATAGTTGCGGTGGATGGCGAACCCCGCCTCGGGGGTGATGCGGTAGTAGTACGTCTCTTCCAGGTAAGGCGAGCCTGCGTAGCCGTCATGACAGTGCGGCGGATACCCTGACCACATCCCGCCGGGGACATACACATCAAACAGGATCAACCGCTCAGCAGGCAGGGGATAAGCCAGGATGTGATTGACCTGACGGGTCGCCGCGCCGCCGCCGCGCACTTCCTGCTTCATCTCCGATGGCTTGAACAGTCGAACAGGATATTTTCCTTCCGCCGGCGCGCCACCAATCGCAAATTCAAAATCGGTACTGGCTTCTACTTCCAGCGTCTTTCCAGGGGGGACGTACAAGACATGCGGTACTTCGGTGAAAACACTTTGGCGGGAAACTTCAAACCTCTGCCCCGAAGCGTTCAATTTCCCTTTTCCCGTCAGCGGCACCAGCGCGATCTCATCGCCGCCGGTCTCATCATGATATGTCTCCCCCGCTTTGAGGGATACCACCTTGAAGCGGAGATATTTCCAACCGACCGCCTCGGGGGTGACGTCAACCAACACCGTTGTGTTCTTTTGAGGTCTGATGCAATGCTCCATCATTTCCCGCCTCCTAAAGCCCAATGCTGCGCAGATACTCCCGATTGCGCGCGGCGCTATCCTTCGGCGCGCCCATGCCGGGGAGCACATCCTGTTCCACAACCACCCAGCCATCGTAGCCGATCTTTTTGACCTCGGCGATGACCGCCGGAAAATCCACATCCCCCTGCCCCAACTCACAGAAAATGCCGTGCTGTACCGCGGCGAAGTAATCCAGGTTTTCGGCGCGGGCGCGGGCGGCCACTTCTGGGCTGTGATCTTTAAAATGCAAATGCCAGATGCGATCGGCGTACTTTCGCACCGCCTCAACCGGGTCCCCGCCGCCATAGGCGTAATGGCCGGTATCCAGGCACAGCCCTAACAAATCGGCGTCGGTCAGGCTGAGCAATTTATCCACCTCCGCGGGGGTTTCAACATAACCGGCGCAGTGATGGTGAAACACGGTGCGCAAGCCGGTTTCTGCGCGCACGGCGCGGGCAATCCGTTCAGCGCCCTGGGCTACAATGGCCCATTGCTCGTCGCTCAGGCCATGCTCAGGACGAATGCGGCCTGCGTATTGAGTCCGGAGAGGGTTTTTGCCGTTATCATCCGCCAGGACAATAAAGGGAGCATCGCCAACAGCCGCGGCCAGAAGCCTGGCCGTGCGCACGGCTATTTCCTCGCCAACGGCGTGAGACTCAGGGTTCGATAAATCCACCGGGACGAAAGCCCCCACCAGGGACAGGTTACGGGAGGCGAGTTCTGATCGGAGCACGTCAGGATCGGTGGGCAAAAACCCCCAATCGCCAAGTTCTGTACCGGCGTAACCGGTCTCCTTCATTTCATCCAAAACCTGGGCAAAGCCTGCCGCTTCTCCCTCAAGGTCAAATTCGAGCACTCCCCAGGAGCATGGCGCATTGGCTACTTTAATCATCGTTCCACCTGTTTTTTGTTAGATTGCAGGTTCGCGGAATAACTACTTCTCACGAGCGCCTGTAATCAAATCAGCGATATCTTGCTGCGACAACTCACCGCGCTGATAGGTGCCAACCTTGACGCCGTGGCGAATAATTGTGTAGCTATCGGAAACCTGATAGATATGGTTCACGTTGTGGGTAATGAAGATCACCGGCAGGCCCCTCTCGCGGGCGCTTTCGATATAGGAAAGCACCTTCCTCGTTTCAGCAACCGATAAAGCCGAGGTCGGCTCATCCAGGATCAGCAGTTTCGCTCCAAAGTGGATAGCGCGGCCAATGGCGATGGATTGTCGCTCTCCGCCTGAGAGCATGCCAACCTTTTCTTCAGCAGAGCGGATATCAATGCCAATGTGCTTCAAAGCTTCACGGCATTGTCTTTCCATCTCCTTTTGATGCAGCCATTGCGCAATTCCCAGGTTGGTTGTCAGCTCTCGCCCCAGGAAAAAGTTGCGCCAGATGCTCATCAGGGGGACCAGTGCGAGGTCCTGATACACGGTTTCAATGCCAAGCGCGCGCGCCTCGGCTGGCGAGTTAATCGTCACACGTTTTCCTTCAAAGTAAATCTCGCCGCTGGTGGGCTTGTGAACGCCGGTGAGCACTTTTATCAGGGTTGATTTTCCTGCGCCATTATCTCCCATGAGGGCGCGAACTTCGCCTTTGCGAACGCGGAAATCAACCCCGCGCAGGGCCTCGACGGTCCCAAACCGCTTGACGATGTTTTTCATCTCCACCACAACGGGGCGTCCATTGTCGTCCATATGAAATCCTTTCTGAATTGAATAATGAGTTTGCCTGTTTATCACAGAGTCAGGTGAGCGACCGTTTTCTCACATACGTGTTCATGACGACGGAAGCGATAATGGTCAGGCCAACAATGGCCGGGAAGTTATCGGATTTGAAAAACCCGGTCAGGAAGCTTTGCAGGAAGGGAGGGAAATTGACCAGCGCTTCGCTGATCACCGGCTCCAGGAGAACAACGCCGGAGCGCAGGGTTGAAATCAGCATAATGCCCACAAAGGCGCTCCAGATGCTCCCAAAGCCACCGGTCAACAATGTGCCGCCGACCACGGTCGCGGCGATGACGGTCAACTCAATACCGGCCTGCTCCGCCACACGGACAGTTTTAAACTGGCTGAAGCCAATCATGCCGGCAATCCCGGCCATCAGCCCACTCAGCACAAAACACCACAACTTAACCCGGTTGACGTTAATCCCCTGGGCGTGAGCTGCCCCCACATTGCCGCCAACCGCAAAAACGTGGTTGCCAAACCGGGTTTTTACCAACAAAAATTGCATAATTCCCAACAAGAGCAACAGCCAAAGGGTGGCCGTTCTAAAATTGGCCCGTTCAAGCAAATTGTTCACCACATCCAGACGGCCGTTCATGATGTCATAGATGGCTAAATCGGCCCGCGTTTGGAACAGAATGCCGCCGGACGCAATCCAGGCCAGACCGCGGTAGATCTGCCGGGTGCCGAGCGTGACGATGAATGAGGGGATATTCGTGCGCACCCGCAACAGGCCGTTGATATACCCCTGCAAAGCGGGGATGAGCAGCGCAAAGAAAACCGCCAAAAACACATTGCCGCCCTCTACGGGAAGCCCGATTTTGCTGAGTGTGTTGACGATCAGGGTATCTTCCCCGGTTGAAATCGTGCCAAACAGATAGCCGCTCATGGCGATGATCGCGCCCACAGAGAGATCAAACTCCCCGCCAATCATCAACATGGCTATCCCCAAGGCCACAATGCCGGAAATTGAAATCGCGTTGACGATTCCAGAATACGTGCGCCAGGAAGCGAAATTCGGGACGAAGAGGTTAAAAAGGATAAGAACGAGAATAAGCGTCACAAAAGGCCCGGCAACCGCTGAGTTGCCAAACAAGCGCATAAAATCCTTGAGCCTGGATTGGTTCTTTTCGGCAGAAACCATAGATGCTCACTCCTTCTGAGTGGGGCCCCTGCCCCGGCGTCTCACATCACCGGGGCAGGGGGGAAACATGTCAGAGCCAAACGACTAACGGTACTCGCCAGCCAGTGCTCCAACGGTATCGATGTTCTCCGCGGTCACAAAGCCAGGACCGGTGGGAGTAACGGGCATGGTGGGAGAAACCCCATGGCGCAGGAGCAAAACCAGCGTCTGGACGGAGTTGTACCCCTGCAGGAAAGGCTGCTGGTCAATACCGAACAGCGTCAGCCCGTTCTTGATGTTCTCGTTAATCTCCGGGCTGAGATCGAACGTGCCGTGAATGACGTCGCCCGCCGACAGGCCCTCGTTCTTCACAAAGGCGTAGAAGGGGTTGGCGCCCGTGGGGCCCAGCGTCAGGAAGATGTCG
>CAZZFZ010000036.1:10630-12256 GCA_964653835.1 uncultured Anaerolineales bacterium | reverse complement strand
TCGATCAGGCTAGCGGTCTTCTCCAGGTCGAACTCATCCGGGCCGAGGATCTCAACATCCACGCCGAGGACTTCAGCCGCATCGCGGATGGCCTGCTCCTCCGTGCACCAGAAGGAATCCCAGGCACACAGCGCGTGCTGGACGGAGATAATCTTCAGCGGCCGATTGGGGTCTACCGTTGTTGCTTCTGCCGCTTCTCCACCCGAGGAAGGCGCAGCTTCACCGCTTTCGGCAGCGGCTTCCTCACCGCTTGCGCTTTCACTGCTGGTTTGCTCACTGCCCGCGGACGTTTCTGCCGCCGCTCCGCTGGTATCTTGCGCGGTACCGGCATCCTTTGGCGTGGAGCAGGCAGACAGCACGAGCATCAAGGCAATCAGCAAGCCCATCATCACGCTGAATTTTTTAGTTTTCATTTCTTCTCCTTTGTGTTTTGTGTATTTTGAAACAGGTGGTTTGAATTGATTTATGTCGGTTATTCTGGCAGGCATCACCTCCTTTTTTGATATAGATCACAAACCATTAATGCTTACTCAAATAAGTATTCACAATAACGGCTATGATCAGGATCAACCCCACCGTAGCCTGGAACAGCTCAATACTCACACCCATCAGGACGAGCCCCTGCTCCACCATTTGAAGCAACACGATCCCGACAGCAGCGCCCAGGATTTTTCCATACCCCCCCTCCAGCCAAATGCCACCAATCACACAGGCCGCCACGGTGATCAGCTCGAAGCCCTGCCCCCGGCGAGGGTCCACCACCATGCGCCAGGCAAAGCCCATGATGCCGGCAAACCCTGAAAGCAAACCCGTGAGCACAAAATTAGTGACGATAATGCGTTTGGTCTTTACACCCTGGGCAAGAGCGGCGTCTTTATTCCCACCCGTGGCATAAACCCAGTTGCCAAAGCGGGTGCGGTTCATAACGAGGGAGGCAATCACGACGAAAGCAATGAACAAGAAAAAACCGCTGCGCATATTTCCCGCCTGGTCACCGAGGTTGTTGATCACGGCAACATCACCGTTCAAGATGTCAAAAAGGACCGGGCGGGTCTCAGCCACATAGCGAGCATATTCGCCGCGCCCAAGGGCGCGCGCGATGCCGCGGTAAGCCAGCAAAGTGCCCAGCGTAGCGATGAAGGACGGGATACCTGTTTTGACCACCACCAGTCCGTTAATCCACCCCAGAAAAGCGCTCACCGCCAACGCCAGCAACATCGCCGGGAACGGTGGCACACCCTGCAGCAACGTGATCGCAAACACATAGGAGGCAACCGCCAGAATAGACCCGACGGAAAGATCGAACTCGCCCGAAATCATCAGGATTGCAACGCCGATCACCATCACGCCTTTAATGCTGGCGAGGGTAAGGATGTTGGTGAGCGACAACACGGAGAGGAAGTTTTCCGCCCAGGTTGCAAAAAAGATGAATATCAGCACAAAACTGATAATGGCGACGATCTCGGGATAGTAAGACAGCCGGTACCGTAACTGTGCGAAGCGTTTCTTCATATAGACCTCATTCTCCTAAAATTGCCGCGACCACTCATGTAGCCATCGCTCTACCACGACTTTCGTCTGTGTATAGAATTCCACCGCGTGCCGCCCCTGGCCGTGCAGCGTGCC
>CAZZFZ010000036.1:5235-10530 GCA_964653835.1 uncultured Anaerolineales bacterium | reverse complement strand
AGGCAGCGCTGCCCGGCGTTTCCAAACACGCTATCGGTGACGATGCGGGTGGTCATCTCCACGTCGGCATCTGGCATAATCACCAGGGGATTCTTGGCGCCGCCCTGGGCCTGCACGCGCTTGCCATTGGCGGCGGCCCGGCTGTACACATGCCGCGCCACCGGCGTCGAGCCGACGAAACTCACCGCATGGATGGCCGGGTGATCGAGTATGGCGTTAACCGTCACAGGCCCGCCGTTTACCAGGTTAACAACGCCCTTTGGAAAACCGGCCTCCGCCAGCAATTCCATCGCCATTTGCATGGTCATGGGGCAACGCTCAGAGGGCTTGATGATCACCGTGTTGCCGGTCGCCACCGCGTAGGGTAAAAACCAAAACGGGATCATGCCGGGGAAGTTGAAGGGCGCGATGATCGCCGCCACGCCCACCGGCTGGCGGATCATCAGCTCATCAATGCCGCGCGCAATGTCCTCGGAGACGTGACCCTGCATCAGAGAGGGGATGCCGCAGGCCACTTCCACGTTTTCGACGGCACGGCGCATCTCGCCGCGGGCCTCGCCCAGCGTCTTGCCGTTTTCCTGCACAATCATGCGGGAAAGCTCGTCAAAGTGCGCTTCTAACAAATCTTTGAGTTTGAAGAGGTACTGGATGCGCTCGGTGGCCGGTGTGCGCCGCCAGCTGTCGAAAGCCTCCGTGGCGGCCTGGGCCGCCGCGTCAACATCCTCCGGGGGAGATAGCGGAACCCGCGCAAGCACTTCGCCAGTGGCGGGGTTGTGGACATCCAGATACTCGGCAGCAGAAGATTCCTGCCAGGCCCCATTCACGTAGTTGCGTAATTTCTTCACCATCGCTATAAACCCAGTTCACTCAACGAAACAACTCTGCCCTCATCCAATGAGAGGGTTGCAGCCACAGCGATCGCCGTGGCCCGGCGTCCATCTTCGCCGGTGATGGCCGGCTCCCGGTCTTCCTCCAGGCAGGCGATGAAGTCCCGCATCTCGGCGGCGAAGGCTTCCGCGAAGCGATCCATGAAGAAAGGCACCGTGTCGTGGGTGACGCCGGCGCGGGTCTTCACCAACAGAGGGGTGTTGATATCTTTGGAAATGTACAGGCTGCCCTCCGACCCCATCACTTCCGTGCGGATGTCGTACCCATATACCGCGTTGCGGCTGACATCTATGGAGCCGACCGCGCCGTTCTCAAACTTCAAACTAACGACGGCGTTATCAATATCCTCCACCTCTTTGAGTTCCGGGAAGACCAGGCACTCCCCCTCGCTGTAGACGCGCGCCACCTCGCTGCCCATCAACCAGCGGGCCAGGTCGAAATCATGGATACCCATATCCATAATCAGGCCGCCGCTGTTGACGCGTTTGGCGAACTCAAGGTGAGGGCGATCCGGGTCGCGCCCCACCGACTTGAACATCACCGGGTCGCCGATCACGCCTTCCTCAATTTTCTTCTTCGCGGCGAGATAGCCGGGATCGTAGCGGCGCATGAAGCCAACCTGCAGCTTGACGCCCGCCGCCTTCACCGCGGCGATCGCCTCATCACATCCCTCCAGGGTGAGCGCCAGCGGCTTCTCGGAGAAAATGTGCTTGCCTGCTCTGGCGGCGTCAACTATCACTTTGTGGTGGGTGTTCGTCGGCGTGACAATCACCACCGCGTCAATATCCTCCCGTTCAAGCAGTTCCGCGTAATCGCCGTAATACTGCGCGGCGCCATAGCGGGCGGCGAGGCGTTGCGCGGCCTCGATGTTCACATCGGCGACGGCCGCGAACTCGGCTTCGGCGATGTTATAGGTCAGATGATGGGCAAACACCTCGCCCATGCGACCCGCTCCAATCAGTCCTAAACGCGTGGTCATGATGCTCCCTCGATAACGAATTTCTTTGCTAGAGATAGTGGCGTTCTTCTTTCAACATTGCTTCATAGGCGGCGCGCTTTTCGCGCACGCTCGCCATCTCCGAAACTTCGGCAATGGGCACATCCCACCAGGAGTAGCCGGGGACGCGCTGCTCACGGTCGGTTTCGATCACAATCACGGTGGTGACGGTTTGCGCTTTGGCCTCCTCAATGGCCGCTTCCAGGCTGGCTTTATCGCTGGCTTCAATCACGTGCGCGCCCAGGCTGCGGGCGTTGGCGGCGAAATCAACCGGCAGGCGCCCGCCATCCAACTGGCCGGATTCCGCGTTGCGGTACAGGTAGCGGGTGCCAAAGCCGCCGCTGCCGATGGATTCCGAGAGGCCGCCGATGCTGGCGAACCCGTGGTTGTTGAGCAAAACAATATTGAGCTTGATCCCCTCCTGCACCGAGGTGACGATCTCCTGGGACATCATCAGGTAAGAGCCATCCCCCACCATCACATACACTTCCCGGTCGGGGGCGGCCATCTTCACACCCAGGCCACCCGCGATCTCGTATCCCATGCAGGAATACCCATATTCCAGGTGATACCCCTTGGGGTCGCGCGTCCGCCAGAGTTTGTGCAGGTCTCCGGGCAGGCTGCCCGCCGCGCAGACGACCACATCCTGAGGGCGCGAAAGCGAATTGACCACGCCGATCACCTCGCCCTGGCTGATGGGCACGCCGTGATCCAGGTTGTAAGTCTGCTCGACGATCGCGTCCCACTCGCGGTTGAACTTCGCCGCCAGGGCCTGGTAGGCTTCATCGGTGCGATACCCTTCCAAAGCGGCGCTCAACTCCTCCAGCGTGACCAGCGCGTCGCCCACCAGCGGCAGCGCGGCCTGCTTGAAGGCGTCGAACTCGGCCACGTTGACGTTGATGAAGCGGACCTCCGGGTTTTGGAAAGCGGTTTTCGACGCCGTGGTGAAATCGCTGTAGCGCGTGCCGATGCCAATAACCACGTCGGCCTGGCGGGCCAGCTCGTACGCGCCCGGCGTGCCGGTCACGCCCATCGCGCCCAGCGCCAGAGGGTGATCGTAGGGCATCGCCCCTTTGCCTGCCTGCGTCTCGGCCACCGGGATGCCGGTTTGCTCAGCAAACTTCTTCAACGCCTCCGTCGCCTCGGCGTAGATCACGCCTCCCCCGGCGATGATCAACGGTCTCTTGGCAGCGCGGATCACCTCGGCCGCACGCCGGAGCAACCCGGCATCGGGGCGCGGGCGGGGGATCACCCAAACGCGCTTCTCGAAGAGTTCCGCTGGATAATCGTAGGCCTCGGCCTGCACATCCTGGGGCAGGGCCAGCGTGACCGCGCCGGTATCTGCCGGAGAGGTCAGCACACGCATGGCCTCCGGCAGGGCATAGATCACCTGCTCCGGGCGGTTGATGCGATCCCAATAGCGCGAGACCGGCTTGAAGGCGTCGTTGACGGAAATATCCTGCGAATAGGGCATCTCCAGTTGTTGCAGCACAGGGGCCACGTTGCGCCGGGCGAAAATATCGCCGGGGAGCAGCAGCACCGGCAGGCGGTTGATCGTCGCCCCCGCCGCCGCGGTGACCATGTTGGTCGCCCCCGGGCCGATCGAGGAGGTGCAGGCCAGGGTTTGCAGGCGGTTGCGCATCTTGGCAAACGCCGCAGCGGTGTGCACCATCGCCTGTTCGTTGCGGGTCTGGTAATAACGAAAGTCGGGGTTTTGCTGCAACGCCTGCCCGATCCCGGCGACGTTGCCGTGCCCAAAAATGCCAAACGCCCCGGCGAAGAAAGGCTGCTGCACGCCGTCGCGCTCAACATATTGGTTCTTCAAAAAGCGGATAACGGCCTGCGCCATGGTGAGACGAATTGTGCTCATGGTCTTTTCCTTGTCTCTGTGAAAACTTAGATGAAATCAGAAACCGCCTCGCTCCTCCACAAACTGAAGGACTTCTTCCACGTAGCCCATGTGATTGGCACAGCCATGCCGGGTGACGATGAGCGCGCCGCAGGCGTTGCCCATCCGGGCCATTTTGTACCAATCCCATCCCTGGATGAAACCGTAGATGAACCCGCTGGCGAAGGCATCCCCCGCCCCAAGCGTGTTCAGCACCCGAACCGGAAACCCTGGAACCTCAAGCGGTTCACCGTCTTTGAGGAAAATCGTGCACCCGCGCGCCCCTCGCTTGACCACCAGCGCCTGCGGCCCGCAGGCCAGCAACGCCTCCACAGCGGCGTCCAGGTCGCCGCTCACCTCGGGGGCCGAGATCTGTGAAGCAGAGATTTTGAGATGCGCCGGGTCGTTCAGCATGGCGGCCAGCACCTCCTCCTCGGTGCCGAAGGCGATATCCACCAGCGGGAGAATGGCGCGGATGTTGACGCCAAAGGCGCGCGGATCGTGCCACTGGTCGGCGCGGAAGTCGAGATCGCAAAAGACCTTCACTCCCGCGTTCCTGGCCTGTTCGGCCGCGAAGAACGTCGCGCTGCGGCTGGGGTCGGCGCTTAAGTTCGTCCCCACAAAAGCAAACGCCTTGCTCGCGGCGATCGGCACGGCCAGAACGTCGTCAATCGTCAACTGCAAATCGGCGGCGTTGCTGCGATAGAACACCAGCGGCACGCGGTCCGGCGCTTCGATGCCCAGAACAACCGCGCTGCTGCGGGAGGACGGCTTGCGGGGGATATAGCGGGTTTCGACCTTTTCTTCTTCCAAGAAATGAAGGATAAAATCGCCTACCGGGTCCTCGCCCACCGCCGTCAGTAAGGCGACCTCCAACCCCAGGCGGCGGCTACCCACGGCGATGTTGGTCGGCGAGCCACCCACGTAGGCCGCGAAACTGCCGATCTCTACAAAGGGCACGCCGATATCGTTGGCGTACAAATCAATGGACGAGCGCCCCATGGTAATCAGATCAAAGGATGCGGAGGACATAACAAAACAACTTCGGGCACGGCAGCCACGCCGCCGGCCGCTTATTTCACATCGGGGTTGGGCAGCATAAACTCTTCGCGGATCAAAGCCTGCAAATCGTGATACGACCGGATAAAACCGCGCAGCGTGCGCACCGTCGCGCCATAAGTATCGAACTCCTCAACAGTCATGCCTTCCTCATCGTAGGCTTTGCGGAAATCGGGGAACTTGCGGTAAAGTTCGTCAATGATGTTTTCGTCCACCTGCTTCTGCATGCGGTCTTCCACAGGAATATCGGAAGCGTTGAAGCGCTTTTGCCACTTGTAGGGGATGGTGAGGATCACATCCCCGCCGACCAGTTCCGACCAGTGCAGGTGGTGACGATACGCCGCGGCCAGCAGGCGGGCGCGGTAGCCGCGCTGCTTGTAGATGCTGTAAGCCTTCTTGAAAATCGCCACGCCCGCCCAATGCAGGTAAGCGGGGTTGGTGATAATGTCGTCGCGCTCGGCCA
>CAZZFZ010000036.1:0-5135 GCA_964653835.1 uncultured Anaerolineales bacterium | reverse complement strand
GTTTTGGGCGATGATTTCGCGGATGCGCTCTTCCCACAGGTGAAATTCCTTCTTCAGGACCTGCATCACAATGGTGGGGTTGGTGGTCGCCCCCACAGCGCCGTGTTCAATGGCATAAGATAATTCCGAGATAGCACAGGAATCATTCCAGTAATCGGTGGGGGTTGTCGAAACAGTTTTATGCAGTGGGCTTTTATAAGTAGTCATCATCAGTGCGCCTCTGATGCACACGTGTGCACCAAGTCAGATAATAAAACTATCCAATCGGAGCGGCTGATTCACGAACCACCAGCCGCCCCCGTAACATCAACCTCTGCGCCTGAGTTGACCCAGGCTCCGGGGGAGATTGCAGCAATTTATACATCATCTGCGCGGCTTCATAGCCAAGCTGATACTTCGGCTGTTCAAACGTGGTCAGCGGGGGATACGCATAGGGAGCGAAAGGGATATCGTCAAAGCCAACGACCGAACACTTCTCCGGCACGCTGAAACCGGCCTCGCGCACCGCTTTGGCGACCCCAATCGCCATCATGTCGTTGAAGCACATAATCGCCGTCGGTTGATCAGGCAAATCCATAAAATACTTTGCCCCACTTTCGCCCCCCTCCGGGCGGCCGTTGGGACCGTGGAAGATATACTCTTCGGACACAGGGAAACCCGCGGCGTCCATCTCTTCCAGGAATCCATTCAGCCGCCCTTGAGTGGTGCGCTCCGCCCGCGCGTTGCCCAAATAGGCGATATTTTTGTGGCCCAACTCAAGCAAATACTTTGTGAGCTGGCGGCTGCCATAGACATCGTCATGGTAAACCATGTATGGATAATCGTTGGTTTCGTAGTTGCCCACTGCGACAACCGGGAGGCCATATTTGGCGAACAGGTGGCCTTCACCCTCCTGAAACGGGGTGGTACAAACAATCAGGCCATCAACCCGGCGTTCCAGCATTGCCAGGGTGATGGCCTTTTCGCGCTCATAATCCCGGTTAGAGGCGGCCACAAAGAGGCTGTATCCCACCTCTTGCAGCACAGTTTCGATCCCCTGCAATATCTCGCTAAAGAATGGGTCGTCAATGCGATTGACGATAACCCCCAAAGCCTGTGAGCGATTGGTTTTCAATCCTCGCGCCACGGCGCTGGGCACGTAGCCCATCTCAGTCGCGATTACTTTGATCCGTTCAGCCGTTTCCGGAGGGATACCAGGGTGTCCGCGCAAGGCGCGCGACACGGTCGCATGAGAAACCCCCGCCGCTTTTGCAATATCTTTGATCGTAACTGCCAACGCGACCGCCTTTTATGCACACGTGTACATTGGCGCTATTTTATAAAAATCCACCATAAATGTCAAGAATCTGGCGGCGAAGTGCGTATCGAAGGACGCTGGTTGACACAAAATTTTCGCCAAGCTAAAATCGGCGCGAGCTTCCCTGTTGAGTGTTGGTCAGCCGGGAGACTGACCAATCAATGCACAAAGGAGAAACCCATGTCAGAAACAATTGTGTTTGGTGTAATCGGGGCCGGACGCATCGGCAAAATCCACGCCCAAAACCTGTCCACCCGCGTACCCGGCGTGCAAGTCAAAACCATCGCCGACGTGGTTTTGACCGCCGCGCAAGAGGCCGCCGCTCAGTGGCACATCCCCACGGCCACGGACGATTACCGCGAAATTCTGGCCGACCCCGCCATTGACGCCGTCGCCATCTGCTCATCCACGGATACGCACGCGCAAATCATCATCGAAGCGGCGCAGGCCGGGAAACACATCTTCTGCGAGAAACCGATTGACCACAACCTGGCCCGCATTGACGAGGCGCTGGCGGCGGTCGAGGAGGCAGGAGTCAAACTTCAGATCGGCTTCAACCGGCGCTTCGACCGCAACTTCCGCAAAGTGCGCGAGATGATCGCGGCGAACAAGGTGGGCGAGCCGCACATCCTGCACATCATCAGCCGCGACCCGGCCCCGCCGCCGGTAGAGTACATCAAAGTTTCGGGGGGCATCTTCCTCGATATGACCATCCACGATTTTGACATGGCCCGCTATTTGATGGGCAGCGAAGTGACCGAGGTCTACGCGGCGGGCGGCGTGATGGTGGATCCTGCCATCGGGGAAGCCGGGGATATTGACACCGCGGTGATCACGCTGCGCTTTGCGAACGGCGCCATCGGCACCATTGACAACAGCCGCCAGGCAGTCTACGGTTACGACCAGCGCGTCGAGGTGTTCGGCTCCGGCGGGATGGTGGCTGTAGGCAACAACACGCCCGACACCCACGTATACAGCAACGCCGAGGGGGTGACCTCAGCCAAACCGCTCTATTTCTTCCTGGAACGCTATATGGACTCCTTCGCCGCCGAAATGCAGGCCTTTGCAGAAAGCATCCGGGAAGATACCCCTCCCCCGGTGACCGGGCTGGATGGCCGCATCCCGGTCGTCATCGGCATGGCGGCCTGGAAATCGTATCAAGAGAACAGGCCGGTAAAGCTGGAAGAGATTGAAGGGTAGCGCCCGGTATCAGGTCTCTGAAGCCTCAACCTCGCCCTCGCCGAAGCGCAGCGCCTCGACCGGCCAGCGCTCACCCAGCAGACGGGGGAGCAGAGCGCCCAGTTTGACGGGGTCGCCGGTGGTGAGGATTCGCACCGTCCCCGCGGCGGATCCCCCGCTTTGCAGGCCGCGCGCCCGCAGCACGCGCCCCACCTGACGCGCCACCGCAGGCGCGGGGTCAATCACTTCCACACCCGGGCCGACGATCTCTTCAATCAGAGGGATCACAAAAGGGTAATGCGTGCAACCCATCACCACGCGGTCCACCCCCCGGGCCAGCATCGGGTGCAGGGCGCGCTCCAGAATGGCGCGCGTCGCCGGAGCGGTGACTTCACCGCGTTCAATCTGATCCACCAGACCAGGGCAGGTATCCTGCAAAACCGTCACCCCCTGGGCAAAGCGTTCCAGCACCGAGGCGTAAAGTTCCCCCTGAAAGGTCGCCGGTGTTGCCAGCACGCCCACCACGCCGCTTTGGGTGCGTTCCGCCGCCGGTTTGACCGCCGGTTCCATCCCCACGAAGGGGATTTGCGGGAACCGCTGCCGCAGGTAGCGCAGCGCCGCCGCCGAAGCGGTGTTGCAGGCCACCACAACCAGTTTGGCACCGCGGCTCAACAGATAGCGCGTGATCGCCTCGGCGAAGGCGCGCACTTCTTCCAACGGACGGGGGCCATACGGAACGTGCGCCTGATCGGCCACAAAGAGCAGATTCTCTTCCGGCAGTTGTCGGCGGATCTCTCGCAGCACGGAAAGCCCGCCAACGCCCGAATCGAACACGCCAATCAGGTTGCTTGAGATCATGTATTTCGCTGAGCGGCTTTCACCAGAGATTGGAACAATCGGCGCATGGCGGGGTCGGCCTGCAAATTTTCGGGGTGCCACTGCACGGCGAGGCCAAAGGGATGGTCGGGCACTTCCAGCGCCTCGATCATTCCATCGGGCGCCTGCGCCGTGACCACCAACCCCGCAGCCAGTTCTCGTACCCCTTGATGGTGCAGGCTGTTGACCTGCGCCTCGGCCACGCCCAGCGCCTGCATCAGTAACGAACCTTCTTTGATAGAGACCGGGTGGGCAAGATGATCGCGTGGCCAGTCAGGGTAGAAACGGTGCGGCAACGCCTGGGGCAGTTCGGTGGCGATATCCACATACAACGTCCCCCCCAGCGCCACGTTGATCACCTGCAAACCGCGGCAGATCCCCAGGAAGGGAGTTTCCGAGTGCAGGGCAAAATCAAAAAGCTCCAGCTCAACCCGGTCCCGGTCGGGATCAACCAGCATCAACTCAAGATCAGTCTCCACTCCGTAACACGCCGGGGCGATATCGCCGCCGCCGGTGAAGAGGACGCCATCCAGGCGCTCAAGCATGGATCGCAGCGCATCGGCTTCCAGCCCCAGGGGAATCAATACGGGCAGGCCACCGGCGCGGGCCACGGACTGCACATAGGCTTCGGCCCCACCGATCTGTGAATATCCGTGAGCGTCCGTCTTCCTGTAAGTAGTAATACCAATCAGCGGAGGTCGCATAAGGCTGCCAAAAAGGGGCGCAGCGCGCTTACGGCTGCACCCCTTTTGAATTCAAACCCATCACCATCCGGGAGCCGGTTGCCCGCAGGTTATTTGGTGAATTTTTGCTTCAGGCGGGCGCGCTTCCCCGTGCGTTCGCGCAGGAAATACAGCTTGGCGCGGCGGACATGCGAATGGCGCTGCACCGTCACTTTTTCAATGCGCGGCGACTGGAAGAGGAAAGTACGCTCCACACCGATACCATTGCTGGCGATGCGTCGCACGGTGAAGGTGGGGTTCGTTGCGCTCTCGTGGATGGCGATGACCGTCCCCTTGAATTCCTGGACGCGCTCGCTGTTGCCTTCTTTGATGCGCACAAACACACTGACCATATCGCCGACTTTCAAATCGGGGATATTGGGATTACGCGGGGCTTTGACAGCACTCAATAATTCATTCATCGTTCAGTACCCTTTCCGGCTCCGGCTGCGAATTTTCAGGGATATGCTTGAGCCTGAGCAGTGATGACAAAATAAAGCCGCCCTCAACGCCAGCGGCGGGCGGACGGCACGGGATTATACCACGCTGCTAAAAAAAGTGGGAAGAGCGATTTTGCGGAAAGCCGCCGCAGGAGGTTATGTGTCCCGCTCTTTTGTGTTATAACATCGCCATGAAACCACGACAAACGCTAGGATGGATTCTGGTGGCCACCGGGTTGCTTTTCCTGCTCAGCGGGCTGGCGGTGACCATGTTCGCCACCATGCCGATGACGTCCAACCTGCCCCAGAGCAGCGAGACAGCCCCGTCATCGGTGTGGGTTGAACTCGCCGACCGGGTGATGGACTTCACCCTGCAACTGCTGGCCCTCGACTGGACGCCCATGCGCGTGGGGGTGTTTCTCATCATCGTCGGCATGGTGCTGGAAGGGATCGGCGTTTACGCCCTGATCTCCCCGCCCAAATAGAGGAGACAGCCAAAGACCGCCCATTGTTCAACGCAGAGGCGCGGAGGTGCAGAGAGGAAATGAAACTTGCTCTGCATCTCCGCGCCTCTGCGACTCTGCGTTAGCTATTTTTTCCAGCGCGGCTCACGCCTTCACC
>CAZZFZ010000035.1:7474-22055 GCA_964653835.1 uncultured Anaerolineales bacterium | reverse complement strand
GGAGGAAGGAGAAAACCGGCGGGCGAGGCGGTTGACCGGGCCGCGCAGGGCCGGGCGCGGGAGCCGCGGGCGGGCGGTCGCCGGGGGGAGAAAAACCCTCCCACGAGCCATGTTGTCGGTAATACGCCAGTGCCTGCTCAATGAAACGGTTGCGCGCGTTCGATTGCACCAGTTGGGTGAACTCGCGCTGCGTGATGTAATGCGTGATGCCCACGCCGAGCAGCGCCACGCTGACGGCCACCGCCAGGAAAGCCAGCAACAATTTAAACGAAAGCGAGCGCGTCATCCCCCCGCTCACGCTTCTCTCCGAAAGCGATACCCGACCCCAAAGACGGTTTCAACATAACGCGGGTTGGCCGGGTCTGGTTCGATTTTGGCACGCAGGTTGCGGATGTGGATGTCCACGCTGCGCGGCGACCCCGCCAGCGCATCCCCTTGCAAACGCTCCAGGAGTTCCAGGCGGTCAAAAACCCGCCCCGGCGCGCCCATCAAAGTCTCTAACAGGGTGAACTCGGAGGGCGTCAGGTGGACGGGGCGCCCCCCACGGGTGACCTGGTGGGCGACGCGGTCAAGCCTCAAATCCCCGGCGGTGAGCGCCTCCGGCGGCGCAGCCCCCTGGCGCGCCCGCCGCAGCACTGCTCGGATGCGGGCGACCAGCTCGCGCATCCCAAACGGCTTGGTGATGTAGTCATCCGCGCCCAGTTCCAGGCCGATGACCTTATCGCTCTCCTCCAGGCGGGCGGTCAGCAGGATGATGGGGGTTTCGCTCTCCCGGCGGTAGGTGCGCACAAAGGCATAGCCATCCATGTTGGGCATCATAATATCCAGCAGAATCAGGTCGGGGTGCTCGTGGCGAGCGGTGTAAAGCGCCTGCTCACCATCCACCGCAGTGACCACGCGAAAACCGGCGGCTTCCAGATATTCGCTCACCATCCGCCGCACATTGGCACTATCATCCACAACCAGAATCGTGGCGTTCATGTTCCTAATTGTACTCGCTCTTGTGCAGCCTCCCTCAGGTCAGTTTTTGAACATCGGGGAAAGCCAACAGATTGACCCCAACCAGCAGCACACACCCCGCCGCGGAGACCAACGCCGCGCCGGGCGCGCCGATGAGATCCCCCAGATAGCCCATCACCAGCGAACCAATGGGGTAGAAACCACCCAACGCCCAGGTGTAAGTGCTCAGCACCCGTCCGCGCAGTTCATCTGGGACGATGGTTTGAATGAGCGTGTTGGTGAAAATTAGCTGGGTGATGAAGGAATATCCTGCCAGCACCAGAAACGTCATGCTCAACCACGGTGTGCGGGATAACGCTAGGCCAACGATCACCGGTCCGAGAAGCACACGGCTGAAGAGCAAAGTACGCCCCTTGTGAAAACGATCTCCGGCGACGACCAGCAACACCGCTCCCAGCAACGCCCCCACCCCCTGAGCTGAGAGCAACTGTCCAAAACCCTGCGCGCCGGTTTGCAAAATGTCTCTGGCAAAGACGGGCAACAGAGTCAGCGTCCCAAAGCCCACCATGCTGAAAGCCGCCACCATCATCACCAGCCCCAACACCTCTCGCCTGCGCACCAGATAACCGACGCCATCCCGCAGGTTATCCAGGGGGCGGCGCTGCCCGGAGACCGTCACTGCAGGGGGCAGGCGCATCAACAACAGCGCAAAGATAACCGCCAGATACGTCGCCGCGTTGATGGCGAAAGCCGGGGCCTCACCCAGGGTTGCCACCACCGCTCCCCCAATCGCCGGGCCTACGATGCGCGCCAGGTTGAACATCATCGAGTTCAGCCCGATGGCGTTCAGCATGTCCTTTTTCTCCTGATCCACCATCTCCACCACAAAGGCCTGGCGGGTGGGCATATCCAGAGCATTGCCTACCCCCAACAATCCGGCTAGAAGAAGAATGTGCCAGTACTGCACCACCCCCAGCGCGGTCAACGTCGCCAGCGCCGCGGCCAGCAGGAGGAACCAGCTTTGTGTCAGGAGCAGCAACCGGCGGCGAGGGGCACGATCCACCACCACCCCCATGAAAAGCGAAAACAGCAGCACAGGCAAAAAGTTAACAAACGTCACCATGCCAAGGCTGGTCTGAGAGCCGGTGATGCGATAAACCAGCCACTGCTGCGCGGTGGATTGCATCCACGTGCCGATGACCGAGATCAGTTGCCCGGCAAAGAACAGACGAAAGTTGCGATGACGCATGGCTCGCAAGGCGCGCGGCCAGCGCGCCGTGGAGGTTATTACGTTCATAAAAAGATGAGACTCCTTCAGGCTTTGAAATGCTCAGATAAATGCTGGTTGACCTGCTGGGGGCAGTCGCGCATCACCCAATGACTGGCTTCATAAAAGGCGACCAACCGCCCCTGGGGGCAGTAAACCATACTGGCCTCAGCCATCGAAAAGCTCAATGCCACATCTCGCTTCCCCCACAGTATCAGTACCGGCATCGCCAGCGAAAGATCACCCGAATAGCGCGAGCGATAACGCATCAGGGAGCGGTACCAGGCGAGCATCCCACCCATCCCCCCGGCGTTGCGCCAGGATTGTTTGTAGCGAGCGATATCCTCCTCGCTGAAGGTAGTGGGCAGCCCGCTGGAATGCATGCTGAGCGCCGCCAGGCGAAAGTCATCGCGGCTCAACAACCAGTCGGCCAGGCCAGGGATCTGGAAAAAGGCGATATACCAGGATTTCAACATCTGCCGCGGAGAACGGCGCAAAAAGCGCAGCATCACCGCCGGGTGCGGCACATTGGCGATCGCCAGGCGGCGGACGCGCTGGGGATGCCGCATCGCCGTCTCCCAGGCGACCGCAGCCCCCCAATCGTGCCCGGCAAGGTTGACCACCTCGATGTCGAAATGATCCAACAGGCCGATGACATCGCCAACCAGATGATCCAAAGCGTATGGCCGCACGCCCGCGGGGACGGAGGAGCGGTTGTAACCGCGCTGATCGGGAGCGATTACGCGAAAGCCCTGCTGCGCCAGATAGCGGATTTGCGTCTCCCAGCCAAACCAGGCGTCCGGGAAACCGTGCAACAGCAAGACCGGCGCTCCATCCTCCGGCCCCGCCAGGGCGGTGTGCAATTCAACCCCATTGACGGGGACGACTTGAAAGGTAATGGTGTTTTCGGGCATGCGGGGTATTGTACCCCCTCTCCTCCGCAGCATCCACGCGGAACACCACCAGTTTGTTGAGCGCGAAGTTCCAGCCGAACGCTGCCGCGGTGGCAACCGCCAGTGCGATGGCCTCCGGGAGGTGCAAGATGTTCAGCCCAAAGGCCATCGTCCCCGCGTTGATCCCCAAAGCGGCGATGTGCGACAGGGTGAACAGCGCCGCCGCCCGCCAGGGGTTGCCCCTGGATTTGAACGTCCAGGTGCGGTTCCAGTGAAAACTGTTGACCATGCCGAGGGCGTAAGCCAGCGCTTTCGCCAGCACCGGCAGCGAGCCCAGCCCCAGCCAGCGGGTCAGGGCGTAGTAGGCGGCAGCGTCAATGGCCGTGTTGGATAGTCCAACCAGGGCATATTTCAAAACCTGCGAAAAAACCTCCCGCGGGTTTGCAACCCGCGGGAGGTTGGCAACCTTAACTTCCGCAGTCATAGAGCACCTCGTTTTGCGGCCCGCCGCGCAAGCCGCCAGGAGCGGGCGGCTGATTGCCAGCCGGGGAGGGAGACTCATAGCCGGGCACGATCGAACACGACGCCGCGATCCAGCGAGCGATTTCCGGCTTTTGCGGCAGCCCCAGGATGAAGCGCAGCTCGCCACTGGCGATCATGGACTGCAGTTCTTCCAAGCTCACCACGTCGTCGCCCCCGCTGAAGCCACCGAAGGTCAGCACCGGACGCCCGGTCGCCAGGATGAACGGCGCCGCGCCGCGGGCGTTGTTGGTCGCCAGCAGGTAGCTATCCGGATCGGTGTGCGCCAGGGTGTATTCCAGCACCGCCTGTTCGTAGAAGGTAAGCAACTCTTGATTAGGAGTCATAAACGTCGAGCGGGTGAGATCGGCCTCCGCGACCCCGGCGGTGGGCAGCGCCACGTTGGGCGTGGGGTTGAGCGTGGTCAGCAGCGACCAGATGAAGGGAGCGGTCAGGATGGCAATCAGCGTCAACGCCAGGCCGAGGCTGCGCAGCGGCGGAAGCCATTTCTTCGCCGACAGCGCTCCCAGGCCAGCCAGCCAGAGCAGGATGGACGCAGTCGTCACCCACCCGGCGTAATCGGGATAGCTGCGGAAGATATAGATTTCAAAGACGATGTTCATCCCACCGAGGAAAGCCGCCAGCAGCCAGCCGAGCGCCGGTCGCCGCGCTGCCTGACGGGCAAGACACCACAGGGTGATGGCGCTCAGCGCGGCGAGGGGCGGCCCCAGCATAATCAGGTAGTAGCGATGGAACAGACCGGTGGTGAAGCTGAAATACGCCAGCGAGGGCAGCAGCCAGCCAGCCCACAACAACAGGCTGCGCTGTTTATCCTCCAGTGGCCAGGCCCATCCCACAGTGACCAGCGCGACCGGCAACCCCATGAGGACCCACACAAGTACCCAGCTCGCCTCGGTGACCAGCGGCTCCTGGAAGAGGCGTAGTGCACCCGCAGAGCCAATTTCGCCAGAGCGCCCTGGGCCGCCACCGAGAGGTGGAGCGCCGGCAGCATTGGGGGGCGGTCCGCCGGGGACGGTTTGCAGCGCTCTCTCCGGCGGCGGTTGGCGGTTCTCCGGCACGCAGACGAGCTGGCGCTGGGGATTCTCAAAGCAGGCACCGTTCACCTCGCCGCCGCCCGGCCGGGCGACTGTGCAGGTATCGCCCGCACTCAACCCCTTGCAGGCGGCCAGGGCCTCCGGCGGCGGTGATGGCGGATGCCCTCCGGGGGCAGGATTCAGCCTCGGAGGGGGGAATCCCCCCGGCGGCTGTCCCGGCCCACCACCCTGGGGAGGTCCATCCCCGCTGGGGCCAGCGATCGGCCGGCCACCATCGCCTTTCCCCGATCCACCACCCAACAAGCCAAGCCGCCTTAACCCATTGTGATCGATGATTAACTCCGTCACGGTGTTGTTTTCGCTCGAACCCACGTAAGGGCGCTCATCCGGTGGGGTCAGATCTACCGCGGCCACCCAGGCGAAGGAAACGACAAAAAGCACAGCGGTGGCGGCCCCCAACTGGAGAATCCGCTGCCACCAGGGGCGGCGCACACCCAGCAGGTAGACGAGGTAAAAAGCAGGCAGCGGCATGAAGGCTTGCAGCATTTTGATGTTAAAGCCCAAACCCACCAGAAACGCCCCCAGCAACAGATGCCGGGTTTTACCGCTCTCAGCGGCTTTGATAAACGCCCAGGCCGCCAGCAGCAGCACGAGCACCAGTTGCCCGTCGATGGTGTTGTTGCGTTCGGTGGCGACGGTCACAGGGACGACGGCCAGCGCCAGGGCCGCGGCCAATCCGGTTTTTACGCCGAAGTGGCGGCGCACCAACTGATACAACACAGCGATGGAAAGCACGCCAGCCAGGGCCTGCGGCAACGCCAGGACGAATCCATTCACCCCCAGGAAATAGGCAAAAACCGCCTGAATCCAGAACCCCAGGGGGGGCTTGTCCACCGTCACCGAGCCGCCCGGCTCAAAGGCGGCGTAGAAAAAGTTGTGCCACGAGGTCAGCATGGACTTGACCGTGGCGGCGTAATACGTGTTGCCAATTGAATATGCCCCAAGCTGATAAAAACGCAGGAACGCCCCCAGGGAAAGGATGGCAGCCAGACCGAGGGCGGGGAGGAAAGATCGTCGGTTCAGTTTTTTTGTGAACATGGTAGCTCCAATACAGGTCACATGCATCCGGCAAGCCGATAGCAAACATCAAGACGCATATGGAAAGTTTTCTGCCTTCTATATATACCGAGCGTGTTTAGAATTTGTTTAGGTCATGTCGAGAGGCTGTAAATTCGCACCCGCCGCTCCCATCCAGTAAACCTCCCACAGGCAAGAAAAAACCCGCGGGAGGTTTAGCGACATGAACGCGCTGTTGACGATTTCCGCCCCTTCATGGTATGATGCACGCCGTCTTAAAATTGTAGTTTTCTCGATAGAGAAGAGGAGAAAGTCAGAGATAAGCGCACCAGATTATCGTGCCAACGAACGCATCCGCGCCCGCGAGGTGCGCCTGATAGGGGCTGACGGCGAGAACCACGGCGTTGTCTCCATTCAAGACGCCCTACGCATCGCCCGGGAGGCCAACCTCGATCTGGTCGAGGTCGCTCCCAACGCCAAACCACCGGTGTGCCGGGTGATGGACCTAGGGAAGTTCATCTATCAGCGCAAGAAGAAAGAACGCGAGGCGCGCAAGGCGCAGGCCAAGATCGAAGTCAAAGAGATCCGCTTGCGCCCCAAGACCAGCGATCATCACCTTCAGTTCAAGATACGGGATGCCCGTCGCTGGCTAGAAAAAGGCAACAAGGTCAAAGTCCGTATCCAGTTCCGAGGCCGGGAGGTGCACTATCCTGAAATCGCGCTGGATCTTCTCAAGGAAGTTGCGGAAGCGCTGGCCGACATTAGTGTGGTAGAATTTCAACCCTCCCGCGAGGGCCGCTCCATGCTGATGATCCTGGCCCCCGATAAAGGCGAGAAAGCGCCCGCCAAAAAAGAGAAAGCCTGATTTACCATCCCGCCCCCGGGATGATAAGATGGAAAATTCTCCGCGGAGATCATCGGGCCAGCATAATGCCCGATGCCGCGGCGTTTTTGTGAGAGGAGTAGTCTTGTGACTAGGAAAAAGAAAGCTGGCAAGTACAAGCTGAAGACTCATAAAGCAACTGCCAAGCGCTTCCGGGTCACCGGCTCTGGCAAGCTGGTTCGCACCAAAGGCGGCAAAAGCCACCTGCGGCGACGGACTCCCAAGCGCACCAAAGCCCAGTTCACCCGGATGCAGCCTGTGGAGAGCAAGAGTCTTGCCCAACGCGTGCACCGGCTGGCCCCGTACCTGAACAAGTACAAAGCCAACCCGAACGCGCGTACCGGTAAAACCAACAAATAAACCCACTGTACGCGGCCGCTGGGTGCATCCAACAGGCAGGCTTCAAGTTGACCTGTCGGCGCCCTGGGGTACGCAGGAGAGATTTCAATGGCTCGTGTAAAAACTGGTTTCACCCGCCGTCGGCGGCATAAAAAAGTCATCAAACAGACGAAAGGCCAATTCGGCACGCGCAGCAAGCTCTACCGCCGCGCCAATGAGGCCCGGATGAAGAGCCTGTGGTACGCCTATCGCGATCGCCGCAACCGCAAGCGCGACCTGCGTCGCCTGTGGATCGCGCGCATCAACGCTGCGGCGCGGCGCAATGGACTTTCGTACAGCAAGTTGATCTACGCCCTGAAGCAGGCCAACATCCAGATCAACCGCAAAATGCTGGCCGACCTGGCCGTGCGCGACCCGCAGGCGTTCGCCGCCGTGGTTGAGCAGGCCAAGCAAGCGCTCTGATTCCCCCCTTGAGCGTCTGGCGGCATCCCCCGGATGCCCGCATGAGAGAGCAGGCATATCGTCTGCTCTCTTTTTATTTCCGCAACCCGCACAGTTGCTCGGAAAGCGCCCACAAACGCGCTGCTTCGTCCTCCCGCAACGCATACGGATCAGGCGGAATGGGGCGACAATCCTTCCAGTAAATCTCATCCTCGCCCACAACGTCAGGATTGGCGGCCAGAAACACAATCGTGGCCGCTCCCTCTTCGGGGGTTTTCCCCTTCTTGCGCCGCCAGTCCCAGACCCGGCGCACAAGTCCCCAGGTTCCCTTTGAGCCGATGTGTGTGTTGACCAATCCGGGGTCAACCGCGCAGGCGCGCACGCCGATAGATTCCGCATAGCGGCGGTTGAATTCCACGGTGAAGAGCACATTGGCAACCTTGGATTGCCGGTAGGCGCGCAGGGTGTTGTAGCCGCGCCGCAGCATAGGGTCGGCCCAACGGATGCGCGCCCCGCGGTGAGAGTTTGAACTCACCGTCAACACCCGCGCTGCAGGCGCGGCCTGCAACGCGGGCAACAGTTCGTGCGTCAGAAGGAAGGGAGCCAAGTGGTTGACGGCGAACTGCGTTTCGTAGCCGTCCTCCGTTACGGTACGGAGGTTGGTGACCATGGCGGCGTTGTTGATCAACACATCCAGCCGCCCATCGGTAAGGATGGCTTTGGCATCCACCGCCAGTTGGCGTACTTGTTTCAACGATGATAAGTCAGTCAACAAATAGCTCACCTGCGCCTGAGGACAGGCTGCACGGATGGCCGCTGCAGCCTGGGCACAATGTCCCGCGTCGCGCCCGACACCAATCACAAAAGCGCCCATCCGGGCCAGTTCACGCGCCGCAGCGAAGCCAATGCCTGAGGTCGCACCGGTGATGACGACTGTTTTGCCTTGCATGGTGTTTGCGTTGTTCACTGTGCTTCCTTTCAGAGTTAACCCGAATAGCGGATGAGGTATTTTAGCCAAAATTCGCCTGAATAGGATACATGGAATTTTTGCTTCTTCCATCCCTTGCATCTGTGTTTATCTGTGGTGAATTATTTTATCTGCGATTGAGGTTATTTCACCACCGAGAACGCGGAGTCAGCGGAGAAAAATGGGGTAAACAAACAAATACTTCACACCGTCTTCATAATTTGTTCACAACTGTCACATAAACTTGGTATCAGGATTGTATAGGAAGGATTTTTCCCCTAACGAAAGGAGAAAGATATGTTAAAGAAAGCCTTACTATCACTTTTGTTCATCTCCGTGATCGGCGCGGGTGGCGCAGCGATCGCCTACCAGGCGACCATACCGGATGCCGGGCAGGCGGTTGACACAGCGGTCGTTGAGCAAACCGAAGCGGTTATAGCGTCGGCTGGTCCATCTCAAACAACGCCAGCAGGGCAGCCCGTCGCCGCCGCCGAGGGAGCGATCGGCGATCCCTGGGAAGCAAGCGGCGCGATCGCCAGCCTGGACGACTACGGAATGGAGCTCGCCCTCGAAAACGGCGAGACAGTCTACGTGGAACTCGGGCCGCCCTATTACTGGCAATCGCAGGGCGTCGCCTTGCAGGTCGGGCAAATTATCGCAGTGACAGGCACGATCAACGAGGGCCAGATCCATGCTGCCCAGGTGCAACTGGAGGATGGCGCCACGCTGCAACTGCGCAGCGAAGCCGGGCAGCCGATGTGGAGCGGCGGCTTGAGCAACGCTCATGGTCAGCAGGGGGAGAACGGCGATGGCGATCACATCCCCGACCCCCAAGCCCAGGTGGATGAGTGGATCACCCTCGAGGGCACGCTGATGTCCTTCCAAAACGGAAGTATGACCATGTCCACATCGGATGGTGACCTGATCGCCTTCCAGACCGGTCGCCCCAGCTTTTTCGCTGAGCAGGGTGTCTCTTTCCAGGTTGGCGATGCAATCAGCGTTGTTGGCTTCTATGAGGGCGATCAATTCGTCGCCGGAGAGATCACCCAACTTGCCAGCGGGCAGCGCGTCATGCTGCGCGACCCCAATGGCCGCCCGCTGTGGGCCGGGCCGGGCAATGGCAATGGCCGTGGTGGGAATCAGTAAAATCACAAGAGGGGCTGTGATTATGGCAACCACAGCCCCTCCTGATAAACACAAGCAAACTTCCCGGTTAGCGCAATCATGATGTCCACAAAATCTATCTCTTCCGAAGAAAAAATCCCCCTCAGCGAACGCGTCCGCCGCTCCATCGTAAGGGACCCCATCCCTCCCAGCGATGACCGCGGGCGCATGCGGCTGGTAATGAACAGCCTGATCCTGCACATCCACCCCGCCAAGGTCTCCCGCCCGGCGCTGCGCTTCAGCTACACCTTCGGGCTGGGCGGCCTGCTGATCCTGCTCAGCCTGGTTCTGGCTGCTACTGGCGTGTTGCTACTCTTCGCCTACACCCCCTCACCTGATGAGGCTTACCAGAGCATGATCGCTCTGCAAACCGAGGTCGCCTTTGGCAACCTGATCCGCAACCTACACTACTGGTCGGGCAACCTGATGGTGATCGTCAGTCTGCTGCACCTGTTGCGGGTGTTCTTCACTGCCGGCTTCGCTCCCCCACGGGAGTTCAACTGGGCGATGGGCATAGGACTGCTGCTCCTGGTGATGGCGGCCAATTTCACCGGCTATCTGCTCCCCTGGGATCAGCTTGCCTATTGGGCTGTGACAGTGGGCACCAGCCTGCTGGATTACATCCCCCTGATCGGCGCGCCGCTGACGCGTCTGCTGCTGGGCGGCCCTGAGGTCGGAGCGGCCACGCTGACCAACTTCTACGCCTTGCACATCGTCGTCATCCCTCTGGGCATCTTCGCTTTGGTCTCGTTCCACATCTGGCGGGTGCGCAAAGACACCATCACCATCCCGTGGCAGCCTGACCAACCGGCTGAAAATGAAAAAGTCACCACAATCCCGCACCTGGTCAGCGTTGAGCTGGTATACGCCCTGGTCTGCTTGGCGCTGTTGATCACCTGGTCAGCCTTCGTCAACGCGCCATTAGAGGGGGCTGCCAACCCCTCACACAGCCCCAACCCGGCCAAGGCAGCCTGGTACTTTATAGGTTTTCAGGAATTGTTGTTACACTTCCATCCACTCTTCGGTGCGATCATCATCCCCGGCCTGGGGTTGTTGGGGCTGCTGGCGCTGCCGTACTTTGAGCAGGATATCGACACCGCGGGGGTGTGGTTCCGCACCCGGCGCGGGCGTTGGATCGCGGACTTCAGTTTTTTCATCGGCGGGGCGGCGACGTTCGGATGGGTACTGCTGGACGAGTTCTGGCTGAATTGGAGCGGATGGCTGCCGTTTCTCCCCTCTGTGTTGAGCAACGGCTGGGTGCCTTTCGCCGCGCTGTTGCTGGCGCTGATCGCCTTCTACGAGCTCATCAAAGCTCTCAGCACAGCCTGTGAAGCCCGCCTGGCGTTGTTCACTCTCTCCCTCTCCGCGTTCATCACCCTGACGCTGATCGGCATCTTCCTGCGCGGCGAGGGGATGACGTTGATCTTGCCCTGGAGTTGATAACCATGAACACAGAAATCACACGCAAAGATTTTCTCAACCTGATGTGGGGAGCCGCGGGTACGCTGGCAGCCGCGGAACTGGGGCTGGTTGGACTACGTTTCCTGGCCCCCAAGGTGACAGCGGGGCAATTCGGAGGTGAGTTCAACCTCGGAGATTACACCCGCTTCCCAGAGGGGAGCGTCACCCCGGTGGAGGCCGGACGCTTCTACCTAGTGCGACTGGCGGACGGCGGCTTTCTGGCGCTCTACCGGCGCTGTACCCATCTGGGCTGTGCGGTGCCTTTCGACCAGGCCTCCGGGCAATTCATCTGTCCCTGCCACGGCTCGCGCTTCACCCCCACCGGCGAAGTGCTGAATGACCCCGCTCCGCGCCCCCTTGACCTGTTTACCCTCCACATCAATGAACAAGGAGAAATTGTAGTAGATACGGGGGCGCCCATCGAGCGCGATCGCGTCAGCCCCGAACACATCGTTTACCCGGAGGCAACATCATGACCAAGACGCTGCAATGGATCGGCTTCCTGGCCACGCTTACCATCGCCTTTATCCTGCCTTTTTACGCGCTGACCGAACAAGAAAAGCAGGTGGAGGCCCTGAAAGATTACTACGTGGACGCGGTGCTTGCCACCACGGATCTATATGCGCAAAATTGCGCGGTTTGCCACGGTGCCGCTGGCGAGGGCATCGGTGATACCCCCCCGCTGAACAGCGAGGCCGTGCGCCAGATGTCGGAGAGCGACCTGGCGCGCACCATCGCCCGCGGGCGCGATAACACGCTGATGGCTGCCTGGGCGCTCGAAGAGGGCGGCATTTTCACCAACTCCCAAATCAACGATTTCGTCACTTTCATCCAGCAAGTCAATTGGGATTTTGTAGCCGCGCGCGTCGACGAATTGGGGCTGACGCCCCCGCAGGTCATCCAATTGGAGGTGATCGACGAAATGCTAGGGGAGCTGGTTGCCCTGCCCGAAGGGGACGTTCTTGCCCAGGGATTGACTATCTACGCCGAAAACTGCGCCGCCTGCCACGGCGATGGAGCAGGGACGCTGATCGCTCCCGCACTGGATTCCGCCGATCTGCGGGCGCGCCCTGCGGACGAGCTGGAAAGCCTCATCCGCAACGGCGTCCCTGGCACATTGATGGCCGCCTGGGAGGGCAAGCTCTCCAATCAAGAGATCACCGCCGTGCTGACCCTGCTCTACCGCTGGCCGGAGGTGATGGCCACGGGCATCGCCTTCCCCGAAGTCGAGATGAACGATTTCCCCTCCACACCGGAGATGATCGCCGAGGGCCAGCGGTTGTTCAACATCGCCTGCAAATCCTGCCACGGTGTGGACGGCTACGGCACCCCCATGGCACCAGCGCTCAACAACCAACTCTTCCTGGCCGAGACGCCCGACGCAGCCATCTACCAGATCATCGCCGGGGGAGTTCCCGGCACGCTGATGCCCACCTGGGGCAGCCGCCTGAGCGATTACGATCTGCAAACCCTGGTGGCCTACCTGCGCAGCCTGGAACAATCCGCTCCGGCCATCCTGCCGCCGATTCGAGAACCGTAATTGGGGAGCGCCTCCCAGCGGGACTTCAAAAGCCTGAGCAGGTATAATGGGGGATATGACTGATCTCTTCGATCACGCCCTGCAAGAACGCATCAGGCACGAAGCCCCGCTGGCGGCGCGTATGCGCCCGCGCACGCTGGATGAGTACGTCGGTCAGGAACACATCATCGGCGAGGGGAAACTACTGCGCCGCGCCATCCTCGCCGACCGGTTGTTCTCCTCCATTATCCTGTGGGGCCCGCCGGGCACGGGTAAGACCACGCTGGCGATGGTGATCGCCAATCAGACCCAATCGCATTTTGAAACCCTCTCCGCGGTGCTGGACGGCAAAGCCCGCCTGCGGGAGGTGGTGGAAAAAGCCATCGAGCGCCGCCGCCTGTACCAGAAGAAAACCATCCTCTTCGTGGATGAAGTCCACCGCTGGAACAAAGCCCAGCAAGACGCGCTGCTGCCGCACGTCGAAAATGGCACCGTCACGTTAATCGGCGCCACCACCGAGAATCCCTATTTCGAGGTCATCGGCGCACTGGTCTCGCGCTCGCGCGTCTTTCAGCTCTACCGGCTGGAAGATCACCACGTCCGCACACTGCTGGAGCGCGCCCTGCGCGACCCGAAGCGGGGTTACGGAACGAGGCAGATTGAAATCGCTGAAGACGCCTTGCAGCACCTCATCAACGTCGCGGGGGGAGATGCCCGCAACGCGCTCAACGCCCTGGAGCTTGCCGTCGAATCCACCCCGCCGGATACGGACGGGCGGGTGCGCATCACCCTGGAGATCGCTCAGGATTCCATCCAGCGTCGGGCGGTGCTCTACGACAAAGACGGCGACGCCCATTACGACACTAGCTCCGCCTTCATCAAATCCGTGCGCGGCTCCGACCCCGACGCGGCGCTCTACTGGCTGGCGAAGATGCTCTACGCCGGGGAAGACCCGCGCTTCATCATGCGGCGGCTGCTCATCCTGGCGGGAGAGGACATTGGCCTGGCCGACCCGATGGGGTTGGTCGTCGCCAACGCGGCGGCGCAGGCGTTTGAATACGTCGGCCTGCCGGAGGGTGTTTATCATCTGGTAGAAGCCACACTGTACCTCGCCACGGCGCCAAAATCCAACTCCGCGACACACTATTTCAAAGCGTTTCAACTCATCGAGAAAGAAGGCGTCGGTGAGGTGCCCCTTCACCTGCGCGACGCCAACCGCGACGCCGTCGCCTTGGGACACGGAAAAGGCTATCAGTACAGTCACGAAGGGCCGGAGCACTTCATCCCACAGCAGTATCTCCCCAAAGAACTGTTGGGCACTTACTTCTACCGCCCCTCCGATCGAGGCTACGAGGCACAAATCGTCGAGCGGCTGGAGCGCTGGCGGGAAGCGCAGCGGAAAGCCCTGGGTGTGGAAAAAACCAAAACCCTGCCCGAACTCCCCGAGCAGGCCGTCACCGATCTCAAGCGAAAGCATAAGGGGGGGAGCAGGTGATGGGTGATTGGGTAATCAGGTGATACGGTAACTGGGAACCGCCCCGACCACCCTGACCAATCAGACTAACCGACCAACCGACTAACTGACCAACCATGCCAACAATCCTCCTCATCCGCCACGCCGAGAATGAATACGTCACCACAGGCCGTCTGGCCGGGCGGCTGCCGGACGTGCGCCTGAACGAAAAAGGGCATCAACAGGCCGAACAACTGGCACAGGCGCTGGCACAGGCGCCCATCAAAGCGGTGTATTCCAGCCCGCTGGAGCGCTGCCTGGAGACTGCCCAACCGCTGGCTGAGGTCCTGGGGTTGGAGGTGATTCCGCGGGAGGGGCTGCTGGAAGTAGATTTCGGTGCCTGGCAGGGGAAAACGCTCAAGCAACTCCGCCGCCGCAAGTTGTGGTGCACGGTGCAGCACAGCCCGGCGCGCATGACCTTCCCGGAGGGCGAGAGCTTCGCCGCCGCCCAGTTGCGCATCACCAGCGAGCTGGAAGCCATCAGTCAGAACCACAAACCCAAAGACCTGATTGCCTGCTTCTC
>CAZZFZ010000035.1:0-7374 GCA_964653835.1 uncultured Anaerolineales bacterium | reverse complement strand
GGGCCACCGGGGCAGCGCGTGTTCTACCTGCAGGCCAGCAAGGGAGATCAGGTCATCACTCTGATCGCGGAGAAATTTCAAATTCAATCACTGGCGGTCGGCATCGAGCGCTTCCTGGCCGAAATTGCTGAGAAATTCCCCCAACTGCTCGCCCCCTCTCCGGAATACACCGAAGAGGAAATGCACATCCACCCGCCGGTGGATCCCCTCTTCCGCATCTCCAACATCGGCCTGGGCTTCAACATCGACGACGACCTGATTATCATGGTGATCCACGAATTGCTCCCCGATGCCAGCATCGAAGAGATTTTCGAGGCCCAACCGGACGAAGCACAGGAAGGCGACTCCGGAGTCGTCCGCTTCTGGTGTACCCGATCACAATTGCTCGCCCTCAGCCGCTGGAGCATTGAAGTGGTTTCCCGCGGCCGCCCCACCTGCCCGCAATGCGGCGAACCGATGGATCCGGAGGGGCACTTCTGCGTAAAAAAGAACGGCGGACACAAGCGCAACTGATCGCGGACGCCATGGAAGCCCCCATCCTTTCCGCTTTGCAATTGGGCAAGCTCACCTTGCAAGGCGAGTTCGTCCACGGCTACAATTACGCCTTTCTGGCGCAGGTTGCCTGGCAGGAGAGAACTCTGCTGGCCGTGTACAAACCCCACGAGGGCGAACAGCCGCTGTGGGATTTCCCCAACGACACCCTGGCGCACCGCGAGGTGGCGGCCTACCTGGTCAGCGAGGCCCTGGGTTGGGGGCTGGTCCCCCCCACCGTCTATCGGGAAGACGCCCCTTTCGGCCCAGGGTCGTTGCAGCTCTTCATCCCGCACGACCCCAATCGGCACTATTTCAACCTGCCTTCTGAGAAACGCCAGCGATTACGCCCCGTGGCGCTCTTCGACCTGCTGATTAACAACGCCGACCGCAAAGGCGGCCACATCTTGTTTGATGACGACGACAACCTGTGGCTCATTGACCACGGGCTGTGTTTTCACGTGGAAGACAAACTCCGCACGGTGATCTGGGATTTCGTCGGGGAGCCTGTTCCCGAGGAATTGCGCGCCGACCTGAAGCGCCTCCTCGCTTCGTTGCAACCTCCCTCGGAGCTGGTTGCCGCGTTGCAGCCTCACCTTGCTCCCGAGGAGATCACGGCGCTAAAAAACCGCGCCGCAACGCTTTACGAAAAAGGAGTCTTTCCACCCCCTCCACCCAATCGTCGGGCATTTCCTTATCCACCCATTTAATTCTGGAGAGTAGCATGACACAACAACATTTCAATCTGTCTTTTCTGGGATTTGGCAACGTCGGCCGGGCGCTGGCCGAACTGCTGTTGCGCAAACAAGCCGATATGCAGCGCCAGTTCGGCATCACCTTCACCGTAACCGGCATCGCCACCGGCCGGCACGGCATGGCCGTCAACCGCCAGGGAATTGACCTTCAACGCGCCCTCGACCTCGTCAAGGCCGGGCAATCCCTCGCCCCCCTGTCCACAACATCCGTAGATGATGTTCCTGCTTTCATCCGTGACTGCGGCGCGGACGCCCTCTTTGAAACCATCCCCGTCAACTACGAGAGCGGGCAACCGGCAGTAGATTACATCCGCCAGGCGCTGGGCCAGGGGATGCACGTTGCAACGGCCAACAAAGGGCCGGTCGTTCACGCCTACCGGGAACTCTCCGCCCTGGCTGCGGAACAGGGACGCAAGTTCTATTTTGAATCTGCCGTGATGGACGGCGCGCCGGTGTTTGGTCTGTTCCGCGAGACGCTGCCGGTCGCCCACATACGCGCCTTTCGCGGCGTGCTGAACTCCACAACCAACCTGATCCTCACCCGCATGGAAGGCGGCGATAGCTTCGACCAGGCCGTCGCCTACGCTCAATCCATCGGAATCGCCGAAACCGACCCCAGCGGCGATGTGGACGGCTGGGACGCGGCGATCAAGGTTTGCGCGCTGGCAAACGTGATGATGGGAACCGACCTCAAACCGGACCAGGTAGATCGCACCGGCATCGGCGGCATCACCCTGGAGGACGTGCAGCAGGCGCAAAAAGAGGGCCTGCGCTGGAAGCTGGTCTGTGAGGCCGTTCGGGAAGGGGATCAAGTTCGGGCGCGGGTCGCCCCCCAAAAGGTCGGCGTGGAATCACCGCTTTACGGCGTGATGGGGACCACCTCTATCGTGCAAATCGAGTCCGACGTCCTCGGCAAACTTTCTCTAATCGAAGAAGACCCCGGCCCCCACACCACCGCCTATGGTCTGCTGGCTGATTTCCTCAACGCCGTGCGCTCGTGACGATTGGAAAAATCATGTCTGCGTGGTTGAAAAAACACAAGTTTGAAGCCCATCTGACCATCTTTACCCTCATGGTGCTGACATCCATTGGGCTGTACTTCGCCCAGGGGAGCAAACCCTGGACCTGGCTGCTGCTGGCCGGATTCGCAGGGGCGAATCTGCTGGCGCTTTTGGTACAATGAGGCATGATCACCTGTAAGCGTTCCTCTCCTTTTTTGATAATCGCGGCCTCAATCCTGTTGAGCAGCCAGGCTTGCGTTGCTTTCACCCAGGCGATTGAAGCGATCAGCCCCACACAGGAGTACCAGGCGCCCCCCGAGAATGCTCCCCGCCCCCAATGCGAAGATTGCCCGGCTGTTGATTACAGCTACGATGACAACGGACGCCCGGTCCTCAGCGGGGAGGAGCAAACCCTGGCTTCCGAGCATTTTATAATCCATTACACCACCGAAGGGCGGGATGCCATCCCCTCTATGGACTACGTCTCCCAGATTGTGCAAACGCTGGAGTACGTATGGGAAAAAGAAATCAACCTGCTTGGCTGGACCGCGCCGCCTCCAGACGGAGCGATTGGAGGAGATAGCCGCTACGACGTCTACCTGCAAGAGATCCTCGCCGATGATACCTTCGGCTACACGGAAGCCAGCGAAGGCATTGACGGCGATAACCCCAACAGCCCACAGATAGAGTCCAGGGCTTCCGCATCCTACCTTGTGCTGGATAACGACTACGTCGGCAGCGATGATTTTTCTGTAGGCTCGTTTGACGCCTTGGACATCATGCGCACCACCGCGGCGCACGAATTCAACCATAGCATTCAGTTTGGCTATGATGCGGAAGAACCCGCCGACTGGCTGTGGGAAGCCACCGCGAGCTGGATGCAGGACGAAGTTTACGACGAGATCAACGACAGTAATGAAGACCTGCTGGCGGTGTTTAAATCCCCGGATACCTGCCAGATCGCCTATGGCGGCGAGGAGCGCACGGAAGATGAAAATCACTGGTATGGCGAATGGATCTTCCTGCGCTATATCTCCGAACGCTACGGCTCCTGGGTGGTGCGCTCCATCTGGGAATACGCCATAACGCTGGATGGGTACGAGGCCATTGCCGCAGCTCTCGCGGATCAGAACACCTCGCTGGAAGATGTGTTTACCGCCTTCAGCATCGCCTTACTGACGCGCGACTTCGAAGAGGGCGCCGATTACCCCACCGTGCGTCTGGAAGGCAAAGCCCAGCCGAGCACCACCTTTACCCCTGTGGATGGCGTTGGCCAGATGGCCGCGGATTATGTGGAATTGATTGCCGAGGGGACACTTACCCTGGAGGTCACAAACCCCGATCTACGCGCTTTGCTCGTTGGCCTGAAGAACAATCAGGTGTCTGTCTTCCCCCTGGCAGAGAACACCATCAGCGTCAATGCTTCCGAGTTTGATTACCTGTACCTCGTCATCCTCAACCTTGAGCAAGCGGAAAGTGAAGCGGATTGTTACTTCAGCGGGTATGAGGTGGTCATTGAGCCGGGGGGCATCCCCGCCGCTGCTGAAAGCCACTTTCTTGCCCCCAACTTTACACCGCCACAGGTGGAACCCCTGCAACCTCCCGATTCCTTTGACAACAGCATTGACGCCCCCACGCAATTGCTGCCCGATTACCTGCCCGCGGATTACAAATTTGTCGCGGCCTACACCATGAGAGCGGACGAATTCGGCTCCGATGCCATCTGGTACGTCCCCGGTGGTGGAGAGGCCACAGCGGTGGATTTTTACGGGCCGGGAGAGACTGACTACATCAGCGTGTATGCCAGCCCCAGCCCATACACCGATTTGAACGCCTGGCTCAACGAAGCTGGCTATCAGCCTTCTGCTGATAATTTCCACACCCTTAACGGCATCCAGACGCTAATTGAAGACTACAGCGACGAAAGCGGGCCTTTCAGCTACGCCTATGCGATCTATAACGGCCATTTCATCGCCCTGGAGGGAACGATCAGCGCACAGGAGATGAAATGGGTTCTGGAAAGCCTGCTGAACAAGTAAGCACTCTCGGCATGGAAAGCCACACCGGCGGCAGTGGAAGAGTCACCTGCACTGGTGAATCCGCTTGGCAACTACTCATCCCTCCGGGATCCCCCCATCAATATCGCCTCGCCCAACTCGACGACTACCACAATAAACCCCGCTCCGCCTTTCCCTGGCGGCCGCCGGTGACATTATCCCTGTGCGCGCGCGTTTCGTCTGCAAACATCGCGGGGACATGGGGCTTTGGCTTTTGGAACGATCCGTTCAGCCTGTCTTTGGGATTGGGAGGCGGCGAACGTCGCTTGCCCGCGTTGCCCAACGCAGCCTGGTTTTTCTACGCCTCGTCGGAGAACCACCTCTCCCTGTGCGATGATCTCCCCGCCAATGGCTTGCTGGCAGCTACCTTCCGTTCGCCGCGGATTCCCTCCGTGTTTCTGGGGTTTACGCTTCCCTTCCTGCCTCTGTTTCTCATCCCGGCATTTTCTCGGCTGGTGCGACGTTTTTCCAGGACGCTCATTCAGCAGGATGCTATGCAGTTGAAAACGGATATCACCAGCTGGCAAGAATATACCCTGTGCTGGTTAAATAAGCGTGTAGACTTCTACCTTAACGGAAACCAGATCTTCAGCACAACGATTGTTCCACACGCACCTCTGGGCTTTGTGCTTTGGGTGGATAATCAGTTCGCCTCCTGGAACTCAGAGGGAAAAATAGCCTTTGGAAATCTAACGACTTCTCAGCAAACCATTTTGGAGGTTGAGGAGTTTTCTATTCAGGGAGGGCGTTCAACTGACTTTGGTTTTTGCAAGAATCATTCTCCACATAAGGAATAAAAAAGATATATAGTAATCTTAGTAGGGGCTGGGGATATGTGGATAATGGCGTTTTCCCCCCTATATCTTGGCGGGGTAATCGCTTGTGTTCTGTATATAGGGGATTTGACCTCTCCTCGCCCGAGAATTTCTCCCCAATCCGTTTGGGGAAAGATCGCGAGGAGTTGGGTGGATTGTTTTGTTGATTTTTCATCGGGAAATATCTAGCTTGATTTTAGGGTGTCTCCCCATATATGGGGGTAATTTTCGTACGCAGTAGGGAAATTAGAACGAGTTTTCAACAGTTATCCGCGTTTCTCCACAGATTTCGGGGGGTTATCCACAATCTGAGCGTTTTCCCTTCCCCCAGATGTGCCGTGATTTCGATTTTGATTGACGCACCTCTGGCGGAGAGATATAATCAGCCGCCTTGCAGCAATTTTTGGTATTGGAAGTGAGGGATTAGGTGAAGGTCGCAACGCGCATTGGGCGCGTGGGGCGTGAATACGCCGCTCGCGTGCGCCTCTTCCGCCCCAACGCCCGCCTGTATCTGCTCAGCGTGGCGGTGACCGGCGCGGCGATGGGGGTTTACCAACTGTTGTTCAATTTTTACGTTCTCAGTCTGGGCTATGATGAGGCTTTGCTGGGACAATTGATCACGACTAGCCAGCTCACTGCTTTGATCCTGGCGCTGCCGATGGGCTATTTCGTGGACATCGTCGGGCGCAAATCGGTGTTGATGGCTCGCAGCTTATTGTTGGGGCTGGCAGTGGCAGTGATGGCGCTGTGGCCATCGGTGGGGATCTTTTTTGCGATGAACGCTCTCTTCGGCGTAGTGCAGAGCATCAACGCGGTGGCGCAGGCACCTTTCCTGATGGAGAACAGCGGTGAAGAAGAGCGTACTTATCTCTTCAGTCTGAGTTCCGGGCTGCGCATGGGGTCTGTTTTTGTGGGAAACTGGCTGGGTGGCTATTTGCCCTCTTGGGCGGCGGCGCTGCATGACGTTCCGGCAACTTCCAGCGCGGCGTATGGACAGGCATTGTTGACCGTTGGTCTGCTGGCGTTGCTGGGTTTCATCCCGTTAATGTTCCTCAGGCGCGTCCACTATCTCAGTGCAGAGCAAAAAGCGGGTTTCGCCCCCTTGCGGTTCGCCGCGGCGCAGCCCCGATTGCTGACCAAATTGCTGCTGCCTTCTCTGCTGATTTCCATCGGGGCGGGGATGTTCATGCCGTTTATGAACGTCTTCTTCCGTGTGGTGCATCATCAGCCAGATCATGCCATTGGGGCGTTGTTCGCCTGGGGTTCACTGGCGATGGGAATTGGCTTGATGATCGCCCCTCCCGTCGCCGACCGACTGGGGAAAATCCGGCTGGTAGCCTTAACGCAAGGGCTTTCGATCCCGTTCATGATGGCGTTGGGTTTTGCCCCGCTCTTCCCCGTCAGCGCGGGGGCGTACCTGGTGCGCATGGCGCTGATGAACATGAGCAATCCCATCTATCAAACGTTTGTGATGGAGCAGGTGGAAGCCTCTTCTCGCGCCACGGTCGCCAGCCTGGTGAGTATGGTGTGGAGTTTTGGGCGCGCCTTCAGCCCGACGATCAGCGGTTATTTGCAGGTGGAATATGGCTTTGGCCCGCCGTTTGCCATTGCCATCAGTCTGTATGCGCTGGCGGTGTTGCTTTACTGGCGCTTTTTTCTGCTGCGGGTGGATGTCTCTTGATGGTCGCTTTCTGTGTGATCATCCGCTGCTCTGAAACCTTTTCAGCCGGTGCGCATCTAAGGGGGGAGATAAGTGACTTTTGATTGGAGGCTTTCTTATGGAGATGGTAATTGACTTCCCCGGCGGCGCACGCGTGGACGCACATTTTGGCCCCTATACTGTGAAGACCGATCAGCCCCCCGCGGGGGGTGGAACCGGCTCTGCGCCGACGCCGTTTGCTGTTTTTCTGGCTTCGCTGGGGACCTGCGCGGGGATCTACGTCCTGGGGTTCTGTCGCCAACGCGGCCTTGACCCGCAGGGGATTCGCATTGTTCAGCGCATGTACAATGATCCCTTCAACTACGGCATGGTTGGCAAAATAGAGCTTGAAATCCAGGTGCCACCGAGTTTCCCGAAGAAGTATCACGCTGCACTGGTACGCTCTGCCGAGCAGTGCGCTGTGAAGAAGCATTTTGAAAAACCGCCGCAGTTTGAGATTTTCACTAAAGAGGTAGCTGAAGCGGGGGAAGTCTCGTAAAGAACCATGAGTAAATA
>CAZZFZ010000034.1:5086-22805 GCA_964653835.1 uncultured Anaerolineales bacterium | reverse complement strand
GCGTCAGGCCGACCGTGGCGAAAAGCAGCCCAATGCCCAGGTCCACCGTGCGCCGGTCGTAACCGGCGAAGATCACCGCATCGCCGAACAGCGAAAACGTGGATTGCAGCAACCCCATGGCGAACTGGGCGACGAAGGCGATGAGCAAAATCAACACCAGGGGACGGTTGCGCCACACCGCCGCCGGAGAAATCCCGGCGCGCCCCGCCGCCCGGTTGATCTGCTGCTGCTCCGGCGTCAACGTCTCGTTCAGCATGAAGGCGGTCAGGATCACCGTGACGGCGGTGACTCCCGCGGCCACCCAAAAAGGCGCCTGCGGCCCCCAAAACGCCGAAACCGCCCCGCCGATCGCCGGGCCGAAGATAAAGCCCAACCCAAAGGCGGCGAAGATGTACCCTAACACCTCGGTGCGCCGCTCCTTTGAGGTGATGTCGGTGATATAGGCCTGGGCGACGATGATGTTCCCGCCGGTCGCCCCATCCAGAATGCGGGCGGCGAACAGCATGACCGCGCTCTGTGCCAGCCCCATCATTACAAAGCTCACCGTCGTCCCAATCTGGCTGAGGATCAGCACCGGCAGGCGACCGCGCACATCCGAAAGACGGCCCAGCAGCGGCCCGGCGACGAACTGCGCCATGAAGTAAGACGATACCAGCAAGGTGATCGCCTGCGGCGACAGGTTGAAACCTCGCTGCGCGTACAGCGGCAGCACCGGCAGCACAATCGAGCCGCCCAGCATCTGCACAAACACAATTAAAAGGATGACCAGCAACCGCCGGTCAACGCTACGGAGTCGATCTAATGGTTTCATGCCCAGGATTGTACCCGCGAATTTAAATTGGGGATGATCGAATTATCCCTCGCCGTCATCGGTCCGCCCGGCCTGGGAAACCCACATCCCCGCCAGCATCAGCGCGCTCCCCAGCAGCCCGCGCCGGGTCAACACCTCACCGAGCAGCACCCAGCCACCGATCACCGCGAAGACTGCCTCCAGGCTCAACAGGATGGCGGCGTGCGCCGGAGGAGCATCTTTTTGCGCCACCACCTGAAGAGTGTAACCGATCCCCACCGAGAACATCCCCGCGTAGAGCACCGGCCACAACGCGCCGCCCCAGGTGCGCGGATCTACCTGCTCAAACAGCAACGCCCCTCCCAGGCTTAGCGCAGCGGTCAGGGTGAACTGCATCCACGCCAGCCGCAGCGCCCCTGCCTGTCCGGCATAGCGGTCAATCACCAGCACGTGCAACGTCCACACCAGCGCGCTCAGCAGCACAAGCGCATCCCCGCGCTGAAGGGCGAAATCGCCGGTCACGCTAAGGAGGTACAAGCCGCTCAAGGCAAGGCAGGCGCCCAACCACGTCGCCCCGCCGGCGCGTCGCCCGAGGAACACCCCCACCAGCGGCACCAGCACCACGTACAGGCCGGTGATGAAGCCAGCTTTCCCGGCCTCGGTGTACACAACCCCCATTTGCTGCAAAGCGGCCCCGGCAAAAAGCAACACGCCGGTCAGCGCGCCGGCACGCCAGTCCAACCGCTTCATCCCTTCGGCGCGCATAACCACAGGCCACAGCGCCAGGCTGCCCAGCGCGAAGCGCAGCCCGTTGAAGGTCAGCGGGCCCATAAAATCCATGCCCACGCGTTGGGCCACAAAGGCCAGCCCCCAGATCAGCGCGGTGAACAGCAGAAGCGCATCCGCCCGCAGTGCTTTGTTCGTCATTGCTTTCGTGCTCTCCATACTTTACGGTTTCACTCCTCAAGGGTTATACTACGCAAAGCCCAAGTGTATCAAAAAAAACATGCCAACCCTCTCCGAACGCCTCAAGGCCCTGGGTGTCACCCTCGGCCCTGTCCATACCTCTCCGCAGACACCGCGCCGTCCACACCAGACGATCGAAACCCTGCTGCCCGGTGAATGGCGTTCTCTACCGCTGGGAGAGACCTTCGTCCTCGAACGCCGTTACCCGGCATCCTTTCGGCAGGGGGATGTGCCGCTGAGGGGCGAGATACCGCCAGCAATCCTGGCAGCCTGGGCAAAAGAGCCACGCCTCACCTCCCTAACCCTCGAGCAATTTCTCTTCTTCGACATCGAAACCAGCGGTCTGAACATCGGCGGTGGTGTGTACGCCTTTCTGATCGGCGCTGGACGCTTTGAAGGAGACGAATTCCATCTGGCGCAATTCTTCTTGCACGATCCCGCCGATGAACCCGCACAACTGGCAGCCTTCGAGGCCTTCGCCGCGCCGTGCGAGGCGCTGGTCACATTCAACGGGAAAGCCTTTGATCTCCCACTGCTCAACGGTCGGTATACGCTCAACGCCTGGCCTTCGCCGCTGAAGGAGATGGCGCACCTCGATCTGCTTCACCTCGCCCGCCGCCTGTGGCGCGCCCGACTGCCCAGCCGCGCCCTGGGCGACCTGGAAACGCACATTCTCGGGACGCAACGGGGGCAGGCTGATGTCCCCGGCTGGATGGTTGCCGATCTTTATCTGGAATACCTGCACACCGGCGACGCCCATCCACTGATCGGCGTTTTTTACCACAACGAAATGGATGTGCTCAGCATGGCCGCTCTGCTCCACCACACCGCCGCCCTGCTGGCTGACCCACTCGCCAGCCCGGAGACCGATCAACTTGACCTGCTCGCCATCGCTCGCCTGCACGCTGATTTGGGCGACCTCGACCCGGCGGAGCGCATCTACGCCCACATCCTGCAACGCGCCGACCTGCAACCTGAGGTTCACCTTCAGGCCCTAAGTGGGCTCGCGTCCCTGCACAAAAAGCGCGGTCAACTGGATGCCGCTCTCCCCCTCTGGGAGCAGGCTGCCGAGACTGGTCAGGTGTACGCCCATGTGGAACTGGCAAAAGTGTACGAACACCGGCAAAAAGATTTCCGTGCCGCCCTCCGCTGGACGCAGGCAGCCATCGATATCGTCAGCGGTAAAGAAACCCCACTCGGAGAACGCCTCCGCTGGCTGCCAGAGCTGGAGCACCGCCAGGCGCGACTGGAACGGAGATTGACCGCAGATGGAGGACCGCGGCCAAAATGAACACAACAATGACAAACACCTCCTCTCCCCTCAAAAACCCCCACCTCCCCGGCGAACCATTTTTCTGGCAGGGAGGCCCCACCGGGGTTTTGCTGATCCACGGCTTCACCGCCACCACCGCCGAGGTGCGCCCGCTGGCCAAGCGGCTACACGCGCGCGGCTACAGCGTCTCCGGCCCGCTGCTGCCAGGGCACGGAACCACCCCCGCCGATGCCAACCACTACACCTGGAAAGACTGGGTGACGACGGCCGAGGACGCTTACCGGGAACTGAGCGCCCGCTGCGAACGCGTCTACGTGGGTGGCGAATCCACCGGCGGGCTGCTGGCGCTCCACCTGGCGATCCATCACCCTGAGGTCGGCGGCGTGCTGGCCTACGCCCCCGCTCTCGAGCTGACCCTCACCCGCGGGGATCGCCTCAAAGCGTACCTGGCCGCCCCCTTCATCGCCGCGGTGCCCAAAGGACTGAGCGACGATGACATCCCCTGGCAGGGTTACTGGGATACGCCACTGCGCGCCCTGATTCAACTGCTACGTTTCCAGAAACACGTCAAACGCCGCCTGCACCAGCTCCGCCGCCCGCTGCTGATCGTGCAGGGGGAACTGGATGAGCGCGTTCCACCCCACGTGCCGGAAACCATCGCCCGCATGGTGCAATCCTCTCTGATCGAAATCCATTGGATGGAGCGCTCCTCACACGTCGTCATCCTCGACCGTGAGCTGGATCAGGTAGCGGAATTGACCTTGCAATTCATCGCAAAAACCACTGTGTAAAAGGAGAACATCATGAAAAAACGTATCACCACTCTTCTCTTAATTCTGATCGCCGTCTTTTTAGTCATTCAGCTCGTCCCCTACGGGCGGGATCACACCAACCCGCCCGTCGAAAAAGAACCGAACTGGGATAGCCCGCGCACGCGCGAGCTGGCCCGGGCTGCCTGTTTTGACTGTCACAGCAACGAAAGCACCTGGCCGTGGTATACCAACATCGCGCCTTTCTCATGGCTGGCGCAGCACGATGTCGAAGAAGGCCGGGCAAAACTGAATTTCTCCGATTGGGGCAGCGGCGAAGAAGATCCTTACGAGGCTGTTGAAGTCCTGCAAGAAGGCGAAATGCCTCCTGTGCTCTACCTGATCACCCACCCCCAGGCGCGCCTCTCCGACGCGGAGAAGAACGAATTGATCGCCGGGCTGAGAGCCACCATCGCCAATCCTTAACCACCGACGGCAGACCGCGGACCGCGGTCGGTTGTCTGTGGTCCGCGGTCTGCGATCCGATCCCCATCAAGGCAAGGAACCGCTCATGACGGAAATCGCACAACTACAAAACCACCTCGAAGCCAATCTCCCTCGCTACCTCGATCTGCTACGCCAATGGGTGGAGATCAATAGCTTCACCGGCAACCCGCAGGGCGTCAACCGCCTTGGCGACCTGACTGCGGAAGCCTTCGCCCCGCTGGGCTTTCAGGCTGAGCGCGTCCAGGCCAAAAATCCGGAATACGGCAAACACCTGGTGCTCACCCGCCCTGGCAGCTCCGGGCGCAAAATCGGGATGATCTCTCACCTGGACACCGTCTTCCCGCCCGAAGAGGAGCAGGCCAACGATTTTCACTGGCGCGTGGAGGGCGACCGCATCTACGGGCCAGGGACCAACGACGTCAAAGGCGGCACGCTGATGATCCTGATGACGCTGGAGGCCCTGCGGGAATTCGCGCCCCAGGCATTCGACGAAATCACCTGGGTGGTGCTGCTCAACGCCGCCGAGGAGCGCCTCGCCGACGACTTCGGCGAGCTGTGCCGGGAACGACTTGGCAACGACGCGCTGGCCGCGCTGGTCTTCGAGGCCGGGAGCCATATCGGGCAGACCTTCCAACTGGTCACACGGCGCAAGGGGCGCGCCACTTATTACATCCATGTGGAAGGCCGCGGCGCGCACGCCGGCTCAAACCACCCCGAAGGCGCCAACGCCATCGTCCAGCTGGCGCACACCATCCAGCGGGTCGCCGCGCTGACCGATTACGACCGCGAGCTGACCTTCAACGTCGGCACGGTGCGCGGCGGCACGGTGGTCAACCGTGTGCCGCACCTCGCCGAGGCCGAGGTCGAGATGCGCACCTTCGACCCCGAGGTCTTTGCCGATGGCGTGCGTCAGATGCTCGCCTTGCAAGATCAGGTGGACGTTCGCTCCATGCTGGGAAATTACCCCTGCCAGGTGCAGATCGAAGTCACCGCCCAATCTGATCCCTGGCCGGAGAACCCCGGCACGCAAAAACTGCTTCGTCTCTGGCAGGAGGCTGCCCAATCCCTGGACTATCAGGTGCTTCCCGAAGCGCGCGGCGGCCTGAGCGACGGCAACGCTCTCTGGGCGCACATCCCCACCCTGGACGGCCTGGGCCCTCATGGCCTGCACGGTCACTGCTCCGAGCGCAGCGCCGATGGCAACAAGGATCAGGAATTCGTCGCCCGCTCGTCGTTTGTGCCGAAGGCGATGTTGAACACTATGGCGTTGGTCAAGTTAATCGCATCAACATAGGACGGCGGACAGCAGTCCGCCGTCTGCCGTCTACCCCACCCCAACGAAAGGAGTCCCTATGACCCAACTCATCGCCGCCATTGACCAGGGCACCACCTCCACCCGCTGCATCCTCTTCAACCGCGCCGGTGAGGTGGTCAGCGTGGCGCAGAAAGAACACCGCCAGATTTACCCTCAACCCGGCTGGGTGGAGCACGACCCGTTCGAAATCTGGGAGCGCACCCAGGAAGTGATCCGTGAAGCGCTTGCCAATGCCCCCGGCGGTCCTCCGGCCGCAGTCGGCATCACCAATCAGCGCGAAACCACCGTCGTCTGGAATCCGCGCACCGGCCAGCCCTATCACAACGCCATCGTCTGGCAGGATACGCGCACGAAAGAAATCTGCGACGCGCTGGCCGCAGACGCTTCGACTTCGCTCAGCGCAAGCGGCGGCCAAGATCGCTTCCGCGCCCAAACCGGCCTGCCGCTGGCGACCTACTTCTCCGGACCAAAGATCAAATGGCTGCTGGATAACGTCCCCGGCCTGCGGGAGGCCGCCAGGCGCGGCGAGGCCATCTTCGGCAACATAGACACCTGGCTGATCTGGAACCTGACAGGCGCGCACGTCACCGATGTCACTAACGCCAGCCGCACCCTGCTGATGAACCTGAAAACGCTGGACTGGGACAACGACATCCTGCAAGCCCTCGACATCCCGCGGGCGATGCTCCCCCGCATCGTGCCCTCCAGCGACCCTGAAACCTGGGGGAAGACCGCGCCCGATGGCCCCTTCGGAGCGGCGATCCCGGTGTGCGGCGACCTGGGCGATCAACAGGCCGCTCTGGTCGGCCAGACCTGCTTCAGCCCCGGCGAGGCCAAAAACACCTATGGGACTGGCTGCTTCATGCTGCTCAACACCGGCGAGGAGATCGTCCCCTCGAAGAGCGGGCTGCTCACCACGCTGGGCTATCAATTCGGGGACGACCCCGCGGTCTACGCCCTGGAAGGCTCTATCGCCATCACCGGGGCGCTGGTGCAATGGCTACGCGATAACCTGGGGCTGATCGAGAATTCCGCCGATGTGGAATCGCTGGCCCGCAGCGTCGAAGATAGCGGCGGCATCTACTTTGTGCCCGCCTTCTCCGGCCTGTTCGCCCCCTACTGGCGCTCCGACGCCCGCGGTGTCATCGTCGGCCTGACGCGCTACATCAACAAAGGGCATATCGCCCGCGCCGCCCTGGAAGCCACCGCCTACCAGACGCGCGAAGTGCTCGACGCCATGCAGCAGGATTCCGGCGTTCAGCTTCAATCCCTCAAGGTGGACGGCGGCATGGTGGTCAACGAGCTGTTAATGCAGTTCCAGGCCGACATCCTAGGCGTGCCGGTCGTGCGCCCCAAAGTCGCCGAGACCACCGCCCTTGGCGCGGCCTACGCCGCCGGGCTGGCCGTCGGTTTCTGGAAGAACCTGGACGACCTGCGCGCCAACTGGCAGATGGAAAAGACCTGGGCACCCACAATGGACGCCGAAAAGCGGGACGTGCTCTACAAAGGGTGGAAAAAAGCGGTGACGCGGACGTTTGATTGGGTTTAGGACCGCGGACGACGGTCAGTTATCCTCCCGAAAGTGGCTCCCCCTGCTCCGCCGGTTCTGCCGCGCGGCGCGGGCTACAATCAACGCCACCTGCACGCTGTTGCGCAAGCCAATCAGTCCGTCGGTCAGGCGCGATTTGCGGTAAAAATCCTCAATTTCCATCCATAAATGGCGCAGTTCGCGCACGGCGCGGTGCAGGCGGTACTCGCTGCGCACCAGGCCGACGTAATGCCACATAAGGTTGCGGATGGTCTGCATATCGCCCTGCACCAGCGTCGGGTCGGTGTCGTAGATCAGGCCGGAATCATCCCAGGGCGGCACATCCTTTTCATCAGGCAGCGGCTCCTCCGTATGAGACTGAATATCTCTCGCCGCGCGGTATCCCCACACCAGCCCTTCGAGCAGCGAAGTGCTCGCCAATCGGTTGGCCCCGTGCAAACCGGTGCAAGAGACCTCCCCGACGGCGTACAGCCCCGGGAGTGTCGTCCGCCCCCACAAATCCACCAGCACCCCGCCACAAAAATAATGCGCCGCCGGGACGACGGGAATCGGTCGTTCAGTGATGTCAATATCCATATCCAGGCAGCGCGCATAAATCTGCGGGAAACGCTCTCGGATGGCCTCCGCTTTCATGTGGGAAGCGATATCCAGCAGCACAAATGGATAGCCGTTTTCGAGCATCTCCCAGTAAATCGCGCGAGCGACCACGTCCCTGGGGGCCAAATCTTTCCATTGAGGATCATAGCGCGCCATGAACTGCTCGCCCTCGGGGGTCAGCAGCACGCCGCCCTCGCCGCGCACCGCCTCGGAGATCAGGAATTTTGTCGCCCCCGGCATGTGCAGCGCCGTGGGATGGAACTGGATATATTCCAGGTTGACGACCCGCGCCCCGGCGCGGTAAGCCATCGCCAGGCCGTCGCCGCGCGCCCCGGGAGGATTGGTGGTATTGAGGAAAATCTGCCCCAGGCCGCCAGTCGCCAGAATCGTCTGACGGGCAAGGATACGCTCCACCCGATGCGTTTGCTGGTTAAAGACATACGCCCCGTGACAGGCCAGGGGACGATAAACCGCCAGTGGATCGCTGGCGTGATGGGGGAAGGTGATTAAATCCGCCGCCGTGTGGTGAGTGAGCAAGCGAACGTTGGGCTGCTCCTGAAGTCGCGCAGTCAACGCCCGCATAATCGCCCGCCCGGTGCGGTCGCCGACATGGAGAATCCGCCGCCTGGAATGCGCCGCTTCCAGCCCATAGATCAAATGCCCCTCTGGATCGCGGTCAAACCCTACCCCCACCTGGCGAATCAGGAACTCTTCCACCAGCCGGGGGCCTTCCTCGGCCAGCAGTTCCACCGCCGGGCGATGACACAATCCATCCCCCGCGCGTAGCACGTCCTCGATCAACGCCTGCGCCGAATCGTCCTCCCCACGGGCGACAATCCCGCCTTGAGCGTAATAAGAGTTTGACTCGGCTGGCTCCCCTGTGCGCGTGACCACTGTGATCTGCCGCTGGCGGTCACTTGCCAGTTGCAGCGCCGCCGTCGCCCCGGCGATCCCACTGCCGATGATGAGTACGTCTGTTTGCATGGGGGTTGCGCCTTTCTGACCGCGGAATGCCAGCCGCGGTCCGCGGTCTTTCGTCCGCGGTCTCCTATCCAATCGCGATCATCCGCTCCACCGCGCGCAACGCCCGCATACGGATCTCCTCCGGCACTTCGATCACGTACTGCGTTTTCTGCAAGGCAGCCAGCGTGTCTTCGAGCGTGATCTCGTTCATATGCGGGCAGCGAACGCGGCACAGGCGCAGCATCTCTTTTTCGGGGTTGGCGGCGGCGATGTTGTCGCCCATGGAACACTCAGTCAACAAGAGATAGCGCGGCGCGTCCACATCCTGCACGTAACGGATCATCGCCGAGGTGCTGCCGGAGAAGTCCGAAGCCGCCACCACCTCCGGGCTGCACTCCGGGTGTGAGAGGATCACCACGTCCGGATACTCGGCGCGGATGTCCTCAATATCCTGAACGGTGAACTGTTCATGCACCTCACAACGTCCGTGCCAGCCAATCATCTGGTAATCCAGGGTGGTATCCGATCGGAATCCGCTTTTCGTCGGGAAAATGATGTGCTTGCCAGTCTCCTCGGCGACGTTGCGCGCCAGGTACTCATCCGGTAAAAAGATGACCGTATCCGTCCCCAGCGATTCGACCACCGCCGCGGCATTGCTGGATGTGCAACAGATGTCGCTCTCCGCTTTGACATCCGCATAGGTGTTGACATACGAAACCACTGGCACACCGGGGAACTGCTCGCGCAGGCGGCGCACATCTTCAGCAGTGATGCTGGCCGCCAGCGAACACCCGGCCTTCTCCGCGGGGAGCAGCACCGTCTTCCCCGGGTTGAGGATCTTCGCCGTCTCCGCCATGAAGCGCACCCCGCAAAAGACGATGATGTCCTTATCGGTCTGCGCGGCGATGCGGCTCAGCCCCAGCGAATCGCCCACATAATCGGGAATTGAGTAGAACAACGCCGGTTCCATGTAATTGTGTCCCAAAATCACCGCGTTACGTTCTTTTTTCAACTGGTTAACTTTGTACGCGATCTCCGCCTTAATGTAAATCTCCGGCTCCGGAACGACATCGCGGAGTTTGGTTTTCATTTCTTCGAGGAATTGCTCGTAGTTTTGCATCTTTCTACCTCCAAATTTATATTTGACGGCAGCCGCGGTCTGCAATCTGCCGCCTACCATTCGTCGTCATTCCAGCCGCATACTGACATCCAACGCCGGAGCCGAGTGCGTCAACGCACCCACAGAGATGAAGTCCACACCGGTTTCCGCGATTGCCCGCACGGTCTCCAGCGAGACGTTGCCAGAGGCTTCCAACGGGACGCGCCCCGCCGCAATCTCCACAGCCTGGCGCATGACATCCAGCGTCATGTTATCCAGCATGATGCGGTCCGGGTGCAGCGCTAGGGCTTCCCGCAATTCGACCAGGTTTTTAACCTCCACCTCGATGGGATAGCGAGTGCTATAACGCTCCTGCACCCGCTCCACCGCCGCGGTGATGCTCCCGGCCGCGTCAATGTGATTATCCTTGATCAGAACCATATCATACAACCCCATGCGGTGGTTCTGCCCACCCCCCATGCGGACGGCATATTTGTCCAGCCAACGCAGTCCTGGCGCCGTCTTGCGGGTATCCAGAATTATAGCTCCCGTCCCGGCCACAGCATCCACATACCTCCGTGTCAGAGTCGCGATTCCCGACATACGCCCCAGGAAGTTCAAAGCGGTTCGCTCCGCGGTCAGCAAGGCACGACCAGGAGCACGAACACGAAACAGTTCATCTCCAGCCTCCACCTGCTGACCATCTCTGGCCACAAGAGTTAGCACACATTCAGAGGACACCAGCGCAAACACAGCCGCAGCAACGGGCAAACCGGCAACCACACCTCTCGTCTTCGCAACAACCCGTCCGATCAGCGATTTCGTTTCCCGCATAACAGCCGCGCTGGTCACATCACCCAACAACAAAGCCTCCAGGCTGGCATCTGGTGATACATCTTCCGCCAGAGCAAATTGCAAAGCATTCAGTACGGTAGGCCTTTGTAGCTCCGCCGGCAACCAGAGCAACACGCCATCCAGTTGATTCAGCACACCGAACTCCTTTCCTGCGGAAAAAGTGGCAGGAATCTTCGTTTGCGTGATATACCAGCCTCAATTATACTAGGATGAAGTGTAAACTTACACAATCCTGACAAACTTCCAAACCATGCCAAACGGGCCAGGGAACATCTTCATCACCATGCTGTTATTCACAGGCATTTTAGCCATTTCAACTGGCTACTTTGCCTGGAAACGCCGCCAGACGCGCGGAGCTATTCCGCTCGCCTTATTGATGTTTGCCCTGGCGGAATGGTCGTTTGCAGGAGCGCTGGATGCCTCCGCAACGGACATCGCCACCAAAATTTTCTGGTCCAAAGTCTCCTACCTTGGTATACACAGCATCGCACCGCTGGTCTGGATGTTCAGCTCAGCCTACATCCAGCGTGAAACACCACGGTGGCGTGCAGCGCTGATTTGGTTGATCCCGCTGCTGACAATGGCGCTAGTCGCCACAAACGAAGCACACCACCTGATCTGGACAAATATCGATCTCAGCCCGCAAGAGCCGACCGTGCTGATCTACAATTATGGACCAGCCTTCTGGATAGGAGCGATCTACGCGTACGGCCTTCTGGCTGCCGCGGGTATCAAACTGCTCCTGGCAGCGCAGCACCTGCCTTCACTTTACCAGCGGCAGGTCTACATCTTCTTGCTCGCCTATCTGATCCCCTGGGGAAGCAACGTTTTCTATATTTTTAAACTTACTCCCTGGCCCGGATTTGAAATCACCCCGGTCGCGTTTTTATTCAGCGGCATCCTGATCGCATGGGGGCTATTCCGCCAGCAACTATTGAACCTGGCGCCGATCGCCCGCACCATCATGGTTGATGTTATCAACGATGGCGTCATCGTAATTAACGCGGAGCGATATATTATCGACCTCAACCCCAGCGCCCAGGCCATCCTCCAGGTAAACATCGCTAAAGCTATTGGGAAACCCGCCAAGCAGGTACTGCATTCTTGGCCCCAACTCCTTGAGGTCATCAATCAGGACAACGTTTCACTGGCCGAGGAACATATCATCCCAAGTGATACAGAACACTGGTACGAATTGCGGGGCTATCCACTCCCGTCGAGAAACCACCCTGAAGGCTGGCTGCTGATCTTGCGAGACATCACAGAAGCAAAAAAACTGGAAGAGGCTATCAAAGCCAGCGAGGCGCTCTACCGCAGCGTCACAGAAAACGCCCATGATGGCATTTTGATCGTACAAGATAACTGTATAAAATTCTGCAACCCACAGTTCAGCTCACTGGTTGGTTATCCTATCCACAAAATCATCGAATACACCTTCGACAACTTCCTGGCCCCAGATCAGGTAGATGAGGTTTTAGCCCGCCATCAGCGTCGCATGCAAGGCCATGATGAACCAACCCGCTATCGAACCGCGCTGAAACACAAAGATGGTCATCACATCCCGGTGGAAATCAGCATCGGTCAAATTCAGTATAACAGCAGGGCGGCAATCCATGTTGTCGTACATGATATCACCGCAGAGCTGGCCACTGAACAAGAACTGCGCGAATATGCCCGTCAACAAAAATTACTCAACGATATCACGCGCGCCGCCATTCAAACCACAAATCTGGAAGAAACGCTCGGCATCCTGGCCGACCGCCTCGGTGAGTTGATCCACGCCGACAACTGCTACATCACCCTCTGGGACGAAGCCACCGAAACGACGATTCCCGCGGCGGCATCTGGCTCGCTCGGCCAACGCTATAAAGAGATCCGCTTTCCCAAACACGAGATCACCCTCACCCAGGTTGTGCTGGAGCGCGGAGAACCCTTAATCGTCCAGGATTTCCCCGAATCTCCTTACGCCATCCCTAATATCAACGATGAATTCCCTTCCCGCTCCATCCTGGCCATCCCCCTGATTGCTGACGAGCACAAGTTGGGCGCAGCCATGATCGCCTTCAATGACTTTCACGACTTTTCAGAAGACGAAATTGCGCTTGGTCAGCAGGTTAGCCAACAAATTGGACTGGCGATCCTCAAGACACACCTGCTGGAAACCACCCGTCAACGAGCCATTGAGGCAGAAACGCTGCAAGAGGCGGGTGCAGCGGTTGTCGCCACCCTCAAGCTGGACGAAGCCATCCAACGCATTCTCGAACAACTTAATCGAGTGGTGCCGTACGACAGTGCCTCGGTGCAACTCCTCCACGGCGACGAACTCGAGATCGTGGGACAATTTGGCTTTTCAAAACCAGAAGAGGTCATGGGATACCGATTCTCCATCCACGCTGATAACCCTAACAGCATCGTCATCCACACTATGCAACCACATGTGCTGAGCAACGCCCCCAAAGCGTACGACGCCTTCAAACAGCCACCCCACGACCACATCCGCGGCTGGATGGGCGTTCCCCTGATCGTTCAAGATCGCATCATCGGCATGCTGGCACTCGATAGTTATGAGCCTAACCGTTTTACCCCCGAGCATGTGCGCATGGCCTCGGCGTTCGCCGCCCATGTCGCCATCGCCCTGGAGAACGCACGCCTCTACGAAGACACCCACCGCCTGGCGATCACCGATCCGTTGATCGGCATCTTCAACCGCCGCCACTTCATGGAGCTTGCTCGCCGGGAACACCAGCGCGCCCTGCGCTACAAACGCTCACTTTCGATCATTATGATGGATCTGGATCACTTCAAACAAGTCAATGACTCTTACGGACATCTGATTGGCGATCAGGTGCTGCGCGTCACCGCTCTGCTGTGCCAGGATCACTTGCGGGAGACGGACATCATGGGGCGATATGGAGGCGAGGAGTTTGTCATGCTGCTTCCAGAAGCCAACGAAGAACCCCATGGCACCGACGCCGCTTCGATCAGGGTTGCCGAACGCCTACGCCGCATCATCGCCAACACGCCTATCAGAACCGAACGAGGAGATATATCTATCACCGTCAGTCTGGGGATTGTCGATCTCACAAGCGAGGGGGAAGACCTAGAAGTTTTGCTAGACCGCGCCGACCAGGCGCTCTACATCGCCAAACACACTGGCCGCAATCGCGTGATACGCTGGAGTCCCGATCTCCCTGCCATCGAAGAGAATGCGCAACATCCACACTGAAATCCTGGTCATCGGCGGCGGCGCGACCGGCACAGGAATTCTATACGACGCTGCCCGACGCGGATTCAAAACCATCCTGGTCGAGCGCCGCGACCTGGCCTATGGCACCACCGGGCGCTTCCACGGTTTGCTCCACAGCGGGGGACGTTATGCGGTCAAAGACCCGCATGCAGCGCGCGAGTGTATCGAAGAAAACCGCATCCTGCGACACATCCTCCCCCATTGCATCGAAGACACCGGGGGATTTTTCGTCCTCACACCGGAGGATGACGAATCCTATATAGACTCCTTTCTGGCGGGTTGCCGCGCCGCGGGGATTCCTGCCGAGGAGGTTCCCATCTCCCAAATGCTGGCCGAGGAGCCGCTCCTGAACCCGGGGATTCGCCGCTGCTTTCGCGTCCCCGATGGCGCGGCCGACTCCTTTGCCGCCGCCCATGCCAACGTCGCCGCGGCGCGGGCGTTTGGGGCGCGGGTGTTGACATACCATGAGGTTATTGGCCTTCTGACGGCTGACCGCAGACAACAGACCGCGGTCATTGGAGCGCGCTGCCACGACCTGACTCGCGACGAACAAGTCACCATCCACGCCGATCTGGTGATCAACGCCGCCGGGCCGTGGGCGGGGAAAATCGCTGCTACCGCGGGCATCGAGGTGAACATCCGCCCCGGCAAGGGCACGATGATCGCCCTGGCGCATCGCCCGGTGCACACAGTAATCAACCGCTGCAAAATGCCCTCCGACGGCGATATCCTCGTCCCGGCGCACACCGTCGCGGTGATGGGCACCACCGATGAATATGTCCCCAACCCCGATAGCTTCGCCATCGAACCCTGGGAAATCCGGCTGCTCCTAGAAGAAGGCGAAAAACTGGTCCCCGGCTTCAAGCAAATGCGCGTGCTGCGCGCCTGGGCCGGGGTGCGCCCCCTTTACCAGGAAACCGTCTCCAACGGAGGCGACCGCGACATCACCCGCGCCTTCGCCTTGCTCGACCATGCTGCCCGCGACGGTGTGGACGACCTGCTCACCATCACCGGCGGTAAGTGGACTACCTACCGCAGAATGGCCGAAGTGACCGTGGACCTGGCCTGCGAGAAGCTGGGCACGCTGCGGGAGTGCAGCACGCATCTGGAAGAACTACCGACGATGGACCGCAGACAACTGACCGCGGCAGTCAGCGGTCCACAGTCCGCGGTCTACTTTGGACACCGCCTCGCCACAATCGAAGCCCACCACGCCCAAGGCGAACTCATCTGCGAATGCGAGCTGGTCACCCGCGCGCAACTCGAAGCCGCCATCCGCAGCGGAGACGCCCACACCCTCGACGACCTGCGCCGCGACCTGCGCCTGGGAATGGGGCCATGCCAGGGTGGGTTCTGCACGCTGAGGGCTGCGGGAGTGTTGCACGAGACGACGGCGGACGGCGGACAACAGACGGCGGTCGGCGGTCCACGGTCAGTGATGGACACGAATGCCGCCCTGCGCGACTTCCTCGAAGAACGCTGGAAGGGGCTGCTGCCGGTGCTGTGGGGGTCGCAACTGCAACAAGAACGCCTCAACGCACTGATCTACGTCAACGTGCTCAACATCCACGCGCTGCCGGGGGAGAAAGCTTCGCGTCTGGCAGCGAGTCCGTATGTCAGGCCCAAGGGTGACAGCAGACAGGCGACCGCGGACCGAGGACGGAAGACCGCGGACGGCAGACAACGGACAGCGGTCAGCGGTCAACCGTCAGCCGTCCACAGGCAACCACCAAACGACCTGATCGTCATCGGCGCTGGCCTCTCCGGCCTGGTGGCGGCCTGGCGCGCGGCGGAACGCAGCCTGAAGGTCAGAGTCATCGCACGCGGATGGGGCGCCACGCACTGGGGCGCAGGCTGTATAGACATGCTCGGTTACTGGCCGACGGGCAACACAATCCCCATCGAAAACCCGGCTGCAGCGCTGGCAACCTTGATCGCCCAGGCACCCAATCACCCCTACGCCCGCCTGGGCATCGCTCAGATCGAGGCTGCGTTGCAAGCCTTCCAAGAGCTGTGCGCCGCAACGGGATACCCTCTGGAGGGTTCACTGACGCGCAACTGGCTGCTGCCCACCGCCCTCGGCGTGGCGCGGCCGACCTGCCTGGCCCCGCTGACGATGATCCACGGTGACCTGCGCGACCCGGCTCCCATGCTGCTGGTCGGCTTCGCCGGTTATAACGACTTCTACCCCGAATTCGCCACCGCTAACCTGCGGGCGCAGGGCATCTCCGCCGAGGGCGTGACGCTCACCTTGCCCTCCCTGGAACGTTTACGCCGCGTGGATGCCATCACCTTGGCGCGGCGCTTTGAGCAGCCCGATTTCCGCGCCGAACTGGCAGCGGCGCTGCGACCCCACGTGGGCGCGGTGGAACGCATCGGCTTCCCCGCCGTGCTGGGGATCGAGGACCCCGCCGGTGTGCAGCGGGAACTGGAATCCGTCCTGGGGCGCAGAGTCTTCGAGATGCCCGGCCTGCCCCCCTCGGTTCCAGGAATGCGGCTCCAGCGCTTGCTGGTAGAGGCCATCCGGGCGCTCGACGGGCGGGTAGAAGTTGGTGCTGAAGTCATCGGCGTGTTGACCCCAGACAGCAGACAGCGGTCAACTGGCCGCGGTCTGCCATTCGCTATTCTCACCCAGGCCGCCGCCCGTCAGGTCGCCCATCCCGCCGAATATTTCATCCTGGCGACCGGCAGCTTCCTGGGCGGCGGATTCACCACCGACCACAATGGCTATGCGCAGGAAGCAATCTTCGACCTTCCCATCCAAGACGTGCCGCCCCAGGGCGAATGGTTCCGACGGCGCTTCCTCGCCGCACAAGGGCATCCCCTGTTCGAGGCCGGGATCGCTGTTGACGCTGAATTCCACCCGGTTGATGAGAACGGCAAGCCCATCTGCCCCAATCTTGCAGTGATTGGCTCGGCGCTGGGAGGCGGCGATTTCCTCCAAGAGCGCTCTCTCGAAGGCGTCGCCCTGGCAAGCGGCTATTGGGCTGGCGAAAGAGTGGGCAAGCGATGATCTCACCGAATCACCCATTCACCCACTTACCTGAATACTCTCTCGACCAGTGCATCAAGTGCAACATCTGCACCACGGCCTGCCCGGTGGCCGCGGTGACCGACCTGTTCCCTGGCCCCAAATACGCCGGGCCGCAGGCCGGTCGTTTCCGCGGCGGGAAACAGCCCTCGCCCGACCTTTCGGTGGATTATTGCTCCGGCTGCCGGGTGTGCAACGAAGTCTGCCCCAACGGCGTGAAGATCGCCGAGATCAACGCCCGCGCCCGGGCTGCGATGGTCTCCGAGGGGAGAATCCCGCTCCGCCTGCGGCTGCGCAACAACCTGATCGCCCGTACCGAGTTGATTGGGAACTTCGGCCAGCCGCTCGCCCCGTTGAGCAACGCCCTGCTGGGCAATCCGCTGGCGCGCCGCCTGAGCGAGGCCATGCTGGGAATCGCCCGCCAGGCCCCGCTGCCGCCCTTCGCCCTGCAGCGGTTTACCCGCTGGTGGCGACAAAAAAACACCGCAGAGTTCGCAGAGAACGCAGAGAAAGAACAAATCAACATAGTTGCGAACTCTGCGTTCTCCGCGGTAAAAAAACAAGTCGTCTTCTTCCACGGCTGCGCCACGGAATATTACGAGCCGCGCGTCGGGCGCGCCGCCGTCGCTGTGCTGGAGGCCCTCGGCTTCGAGGTCATCATCCCACCACAAAACTGCTGCGGCCTGCCGCTGCTCTCCAACGGGGAATTCAAAGCCGCCCGCCGTTTCCACCAGCGCAACGTGGATTCGCTCGCCCCCTACGCCCGCCGCGGGGTCCC
>CAZZFZ010000034.1:3138-4986 GCA_964653835.1 uncultured Anaerolineales bacterium | reverse complement strand
CCGCCTGCTGTGGCATCGCCGGGACCTACGGTTATAAGAAAGAGAAGTACAATATCAGCATGGCCGTGGGGAAGCCGCTCTTCGACTTCGTCCTGGAAGTCGGCGGCCCGCTGACGGTGTGCGACAGCGAGACCTGCCGCTGGCAGATCACCCACGGGACGGGTGTTCCCGCCATCCACCCCGTGGAATTGCTGGCCTACGCGCTGGGCGCCGAACCAGAAGGCGCCCTGGCGGACGTACTTGCCGACGCAAGGTAAGAACACCGGCTGACGCCCACACTTAATCTTGAAGCAGTAAGTTCAGGTGACATTTCACACCACCACGGGCACAAAGCGGCACAAAGTTTTCCTGGTGTCCCTTTGAGGCCTTTGTGGTGAACCAAAGACGCGAGAGAGTGACCATGCAACCCCGATATACAAACGCCAAAATCGAACCTGCCCTCGACGACCTGCGCCAGAACGAGATCCTCCCCCGCATCTGGGCGCACGACCACACCGTGTGGAAACCCGATCCCGCGGAGATCACCAACCGGCTGGGCTGGCTGCGCGTTCATCAATCCATGCGGGAGGAAATCCCCCGCCTGGAAGCCTTCGCCGCCGCGCTGCGCGCCGAGGGATACACTCACGCCCTGCTGCTGGGGATGGGCGGCTCCAGCCTGGCCCCGGAGGTCTTCAGCCGCACCTTCAAATCGTCAAGCGGTCTCCAGTTGAGCGTGCTCGACTCGACCGACCCCGGCGCGGTGCTGGCCGCGGCGGCAGCACACAACCCCGCCAGCACGCTCTACATCGTGGCAACCAAATCCGGCGGCACGGCGGAGACGCTCTCCTTCTTCAAATACTTCTACAATCAGGCCGCCGAAGCGCTCGGCGCAGACCAGACCGGGGCGCACTTCATCGCCATCACCGACCCCGGCAGCAAGCTGGTGGACCTGGCCGCGCAGCACCGTTTCCGCGAGACCTTCCTCAACGACCCGAACATCGGCGGGCGTTATTCGGCGCTTTCTTTCTTCGGGCTGCTGCCCGCCGCGCTGGTGGGCGTAGACCTGCGTCAATTATTAGGCCGGTCCGACGCCCTGGCAGACGCCTGCGGACCGGAGACCCCCATCGAGGCAAACCCCGCTGCCGTGCTGGGGGCGCTCCTCGGCCAGCTCGCTCTGGTCGGGCGCGACAAAGTCACTTTTGTTGCCTCGCCCGCCATCGCCGATTTTCCCAACTGGGTCGAGCAGCTCATCGCCGAGAGCACCGGCAAAGAGGGCCGCGGCATCCTGCCAGTTGTCGGTGAGCCGCTGGGCGCGCCCGAGGTCTACGGCGACGACCGCGTCTTCGTCCACTTGCGCCTGGGTGACGACGAGACTCACACAGCAGCACTCGCCGCGCTGGAGGCCGCCGGTCATCCGGTGTTGGCGTTCCAACTCGAAGACACCTACGACCTCGGCGGCCAGTTCTTCCTCTGGGAACTCGCCACCGCCGTGGCCGGTTATTTCCTGGAGATCAACCCCTTCGACCAGCCCAACGTCGAGAGCGCTAAAATCCTGGCGCGGCAGATGGTGAAGACTTATATGGAAAGCGGCGCGCTACCCCAGGGCGAATCCCTGCCCCCAGGCCGGGACGCGCTGGACTCCTTTCTGGAGGGCGCGCTGACCCCGGGGGGCTATATCGCCTTTCAGGCTTACCTGCACCCCACTGCCGAGGCAGAATCTCTGTTGGGGCGCATCCGCCTGGCGGCGCGCGATCGCTTCAAAGTGGCGACCACCCTCGGTTTTGGCCCACGCTTCCTGCACTCCACCGGGCAGCTCCACAAAGGAGACGCCGGGAAAGGCGTCTTCATCCAGTTCGTCTCCGACGCCGC
>CAZZFZ010000034.1:0-3038 GCA_964653835.1 uncultured Anaerolineales bacterium | reverse complement strand
CGGCGCGAGGTGGCGCAAACCCTGCTGAAGCGCTTTGGCCTGGAGGTCGCCGCCCGCGCCCGCATGGATGAATTCGGCGTGGAGACGCCCTGGCAGGCTTATGTACGCATCCGCCTGCGCCATTACGACGACATGCTGGCCGACCCCGACGTGATCCGCGCCAGCCAGTGGCCGCACAACATGGCCCTGCTGGAAACCGCCCGCCAAACCGGATGCCGCCTGGGGCTGGCGACCATGTCGTATTGCAAACAGGTTCGGCGTGTGCTGTCCATTCTGGGACTGGCCGAGGCGTTTGATTTCGTCGCCAGCCGCGATGATGTGGAGCACGGCAAGCCCGACCCGGAGATTTACCTGCTGGTGGCGGCCGAACTGGACGTGAAGCCCGCGGAATGTCTGGTGATCGAGGATTCGCCCGCAGGGGTGCAGGCCGCCATCAACGCCGGGATGACGGTGATCGCCGTCAGCACGCCGTTCACCCAAAAGCGGCTGCACACCGCCAACCTGCTGCCGCCTGAGCGCCTGGTGGACGACCCCGCCAGCCTGCCCCAGGTTGCGGCGGATATTATGAAAACGCAGAGCCGCTGAGGCGCAAGGGCGCAGAGAGAATATTTATTTCTCTGCGTCTCCTCGCCTTTGCGCCTCTTCATTTATGAAAGGAAGATAAAAAATGAAACTGGCAATGATTGGCTTAGGCAAAATGGGGGCTAACATGAGCCGTCGCCTGCTGCGCGGCGGTCATCAGGTGGTCGGCGTGAACCGCACGCCCACAATCACCCGCCAATTAGCATCCGAGGAAGGGTTAGAAGCGGCCTTCTCGCTTCAGGAAGCGATTGAGAAACTGCCCTCACCGCGCATCGTCTGGGCGATGGTGCCCGCCGGCGCGCCAACCGAGGGCGTGATCCAGGAGGCATCTGAGCGCCTCGCCCCCGGCGACATCGTGATTGACGGCGGCAACAGCAACTACAAAGACACGCTGCGGCGCGGCGCGATGCTCAAAGAAAAGGGCATCTACTTCGTGGACGTGGGCACCAGCGGCGGCGTGTGGGGCTTGAAAGAAGGCTACTCAATGATGATCGGCGGCGAGAAACAGGCCGTGGACCACCTGCGCCCGATCTTTGAAACCCTGGCCCCGGCTGCTGATCTTGGCTGGGGGCACGTCGGGCCGGTCGGCGCGGGGCACTTCGTCAAGATGGTGCACAACGGCATCGAGTACGGCATGATGCAGGCCTACGCCGAGGGCTTTGAGATCATGCGCGCCAAAATCGATTTCAACCTTGACCTGCACCAGGTGGCCGAAATCTGGCGCTTCGGCAGCGTGGTGCGCTCCTGGCTGCTCGACCTGACCGCCAACGCCCTGGCCGAAAACCCCAATCTGGACGGCATCAAAGACTGGGTGGCCGACAGCGGCGAGGGACGCTGGACGGTCAAAGAGGCCATTGACCTGGACGTGCCAGCGCCGGTCATCACCCTGGCGTTGCAGGCGCGCTTCGTCAGCCGCCAGGAGGAGAGCTTCGCCGCCAAGCTGCTGGCCGCCATGCGCAACCAGTTCGGCGGGCACGCGGTGAAACGAGAGTAAGCAAGCATGTTCACCGCGGCGTATTCTTTCACCACAAAGGACGCAAAGGAACACAAAGGGAAAAAGAGGGTTATGCTTTTCTTCGTGAACCTTCGTGCACTTCGTGGTTGACCGTTCAGTTCCGCCAAATGAAAGCAAGCCAAATGGGCATTAATCAATTTAACGACAAAGTCATCCTCATCACGGGCGCGACGGGCAACCTGGGCGCGGCCGCGGCGCGGGTCTTCCACGCCGACGGAGCCAGGCTGGCGCTGTTCGCCCGCAAACCAGCGCGTATCCCGCCCATCGGGGATTCCAACGCACGCATCCTGCCGGTTGCGGTGGATATGACCGATCCCGCGTCCGTGCAGGCGAGCGTGGCGCAGGTCATCGCCGCCTGGGGACGGGTGGATGTGCTGATCAACACCGTCGGCGGGTATCGCGCCGGAACGCCGGTGCACGAGACGCCGGTGGAGACCTGGGACTTCATGCACGCGTTGAACGCCCGCTCGGCTTTTCTCATCAGCCAGGCCGTGTTGCCGCACATGCTGGCCCAAAAGAGCGGTAAAATCATCCATGTGTCCGCCCGCCCCGGGTTGAAGGGCGCACGCAACGCGGCGGCCTACAGTGCGGCCAAGAGCGCCGTCATCCGTCTGACCGAGAGCATCGCCGCCGAGGTGAGAGGCGCCGGGCTCAACGTCAATTGCATCCTGCCGGGAACGATTGACACCCCCCAGAACCGGGAAGCCATGCCAGATGCCGATTTCTCCCGCTGGGTCACACCCGAAGCCCTGGCGCAGGTGATCCGCTTCCTGGCCTCCCCGGCGGCAGCCCCCATCCACGGCGCGGCCATCCCGGCCTACGGCCTTTCATGACCACCGGTGACAACGCCACAACCCATGACCGCCAACCACCCAGTAACCAATGAATCAACTATCCAACAAACCCACCACGATTATTATCTTCGGCGCTTCGGGCGACCTGACCCGCCGTAAACTCATCCCTGCGCTGTATCATTTATACGTCAAGGGAAAGCTGCACCCTCAAACGCAGATCGTCGGCTTTGCCCGCCGACCCTACGATACCAAAATCTTCTGCGATCAACTCCTGGAGGGGATGCAGGAGTTCGGCGCGGCGGAATATGACCCCCAAACCTGGAAAGCTTTCTCGGCGTGCATCAGCTACCTACCAGGCGATCTGAACACCCCCGAGGATTTCCATCGCCTGCGCGCTTTCCTGCAAGAAGTGGAAACCGTCCCGGCGAACCGGTTGTATTATCTGGCGGTCGCGCCGCGCTTCTTCGAGCCAGCCATCCGCTACCTGGGCGAATCCGGCCTGGCAACGGAGGAGCCAGGCGGCCCCTGGCGGCACATCGTGATCGAAAAGCCCTTCGGGGCCGACCTGGCTTCGGCGCAGGCGCTCAACCAGTCTGTACACTCCGTCTTCCCCGAGCATCCTGTCTACCGCCTTGCCCACTACCTGG
>CAZZFZ010000033.1:0-23177 GCA_964653835.1 uncultured Anaerolineales bacterium | reverse complement strand
AGGGCTTCCTGTCGCGCGAGGGTGAGTTCACCATCCGGCAGGCTGGCGATGCCCACATAGGGATATTTATAGAAGCCATCGGCGATCAGATTGGGAACCACGCGCCTGGCAATGTTGATGGGGATGGTGAAGCCAATGCCGGAGTTGACCGGCTGGCCGGTGAGGTCAAAGGCTGTGCTCTGAATGGCAACGTTGATGCCGATCACTTCGCCGTTCAGGTCCAGCAGAGGGCCGCCGGAGTTGCCGGGGTTGATCGCTGCATCGGTCTGGATGATGCCGCCAGCGGTGAAGTAGGCTCCGCCGGGCGCTTCGTGCAGCGAGGGTAGTGTGCGCCCAATGGACGAAATGACCCCTGTGGTCATTGTGCCGCTCAGGCCGTGAGGGTTGCCGATGGCGATCACGATTTGCCCCACTTCGAGTTGATCGGAATCGCCCATGGTGAGAGGAACAAGCTCCTCTTTCGGCGCATCGACCTTGATCACGGCGATGTCCGAGTCTGAATCCATCCCGATGATCTCAGCATACGCCTTGAAGCCGGAGGGAAAATCGACTTCCAGTTTGTCGGCGTTGTGCACCACGTGAAAGTTGGTGACGATATGTCCCTGATCGTCAATTACAAAACCAGAGCCTATTGATTCGGTTTGTAACCCGTCTTTGGGAATGACTCGAATAGTCACGACTCCCTGGTTGACGCGCCGATAAATATCTACCAGTAATGCTTCATAGGAGAGCAGCGCGGGTTCGGAGGTCGCCGCGGGCTCGCTTGGTTGGGGGGGGATGGTGGGGGTGGCGGTTGGCTCGCTGACAAATAGCGAGCAGGCCAGGGAGGTGATGGCCAGCGCCAAAACCCAGATCCATACACGCAAAGCAGATTTCATATAAAATTTTCCTCCAGGGGAAGGGAGTGAGCTTTCTCCTTTGATTGTATGTGTTTCTGGTGTCTTACGTCAAGAGCCGGAGGGCGTTTTTTAGTCAACTCTTATCTCCCGGATTTTTTCATCCATGCTATTATAAAGACATGAGCCAGGGAAAAGAGCGCATTCTGTTGGTAGAGAGCGATCCTGATATCATTGATCTGGTCGCCCGCCAGGCCCTGCGACCACTGGGTTATCAGGTCAAGGTGGTGACGGACACACCGCAGGCGATACAAGAAGCAGCCCACTTCGCGCCCGATGTCATGCTGGTCAACATCCACCTGCCCGGATTGAGTGGCAAGGACCTTTTGGTGGCGCTTTCTTCTCAGGGGATGGATGTGCCAACAATTGTGCTTGCTGAGGAGGGGGGCGAGGCTGAGGTGATCCAGGCGTTTCGGCTAGGCGCGGTTGATTATTTGGCGACGCCTTTGCGCGAAGCGGAAGTGGTTTCTGCGGTGGAGCGCGCTTTGAAGCAAGTGCGCGCCCGGCGGGAGCGTGAGCGCCTGGCGCGCAAGCTGGAGCAGACCAATAAGGAGCTCAAGCGCCGCGTCCGCGAGTTAACCACTCTGGTGGGGATCGGGAAGCTGGTGACCTCGATTACCGATCAACGAACCCTGTTCGCGCGCATCGTTGAGAGGGCGGTTGCTGTAGCCGAGGCGGATATGGGTTGGCTGCACCTGCGCAAGGGAAATACCAAGCGCTTTATCCTCAGCGCGCAGAAAAACCTACCCAAGACGATCGCCGCAAAGCTGAACGCGACCTGGGATGACGGCATTAGCACTCTGGTGGCCCTTTCCGGCGAGCCGCTGGCAATTCATGGGCAGGCGTTGCAGAAGTTTAAGGTGGCACGTCTGGGCAAGGCGGCGCTGGTAGTGCCCGTCAAGGCGCAGGATCAGGTCATCGGGTTGCTGGTCGTCGTGCGGCGGGAAGCGCGCCCCTTTGATACCAGCAGTCAGACGTTGTTGACGGCCGTGGCGGATTACGCTTCCATCTCCTTGATTAACGCCAACCTGTTCAAGGCGCTGGAGCAGCGGGCGCGTTCCCTTGAAGCTGCGGCGGATGTCTCCCATGCGGGTGAGCAATTCAAGGGAGAGATTCTGAATAACCTCTACGAGCGGCTGAAACCCTCAATTGAGGGGATGGCGCGTGCGGTGGATGCCCTGGCTGGGCATGGGGATGGGGGGGAAGACCCTCTGCATGAGTTGCGCAGGCATTTGCATAGCATGCAACAGGTGTTGGATGGATTGGAGAAGCTCGTTCGGGTGGGGGATTCCCCCCAGCTTGGCCGCCTGGATTTGGTGGAGTTGGTGCAGACTGTGGTGGCGGAGCATCGCGCCGATGCCGCCGCGCGCGGGGTCAGCCTGAAGGTGGAATTGCCCGAAGACCCCATCCCTGTCAGAGCGAATGCGGTGCAACTGGAAACGGCTGTGGATGCGCTGCTTTCCAATGCGCTGCGGTATGCGGGTCGGCGTGGCGAAGTGCGCGTCCAGGTGACTCGTCCTGAGGCCGCTTGGGCGCAGGTGACGGTGCAGGATTCGGGGCCGGGGCTGACCGCAGTGCAGCGCAAACGCGCTTTTTTACCCTTTTACCAGGATGGGGATAAAAGCCAGACTCATCCCGGTATCGGGTTGACGCTGGCGAAGGAAATTGTCCAGTTGCACGGTGGTAAAATTTGGGTGGATTCGCACTCTACAAATGGTGCGGTGCTGCATTTTCGCATCCCTGCTTTGGATGGGCAGACTGCCTGATCCCAACGCTTTATCAACCCTGTGGCCGGGTTGGCCTCCTGATACGCGATGAATCTACTTTTAATTTGTGAGCAACAGACCGGAGAACTGCTCGAAAGGGGGGTGCTTGTCCCCGCGGGGCACGCCAGCACAAGGGTGCAGGATGTGCAGGTGGCGCAATCGGTGATCAATTCCGGCTCGATGGAGATGGTGATTGTGGATCGCCGTCTGGTGGGCAACGATGATCGCTGGGTTCGTTCTCTGGTTAAGGAACATCCGGCGCTGCCGGTGATTGTGCTGTATCCTCAGGGAGAGGAAGATGGGGGCTTTAGAAAGCATTGTGCTGGATTTGTTGAGTACTTGCCCCTGCCGTTGAAGCCCGGCGATGTGCTGGCGGCTGTGCAGCGAGGGTTTGAGTACCGTCAGCGCTTGAGTTCCTGGGCGCAGGCGCGCATGCGGCGCGATACCGATGTGCTGCGGCGCCGCGTCAATGTGCTGGAGACGCTGGGGAAAGTGGGGCGTTCAGTCACGGCCTCGCTGGACCTCGACGAAGTGCTCAAGCTGGTGGTGGATGCTGCTGTAGAGCTGACTGGAGCGGAAGAAGGCAGCCTGTTGATACTCGACGAAGACAGCGGGGAACTGACCATGCGGGCGGCGCGCAATTTTCAGGATGAATTTGTGCGCACCTTCCGATTGCCCGTCAGTGACACCCTCGCAGGGGAGGTCATGCGGACGGGAAAGCCTGTGCTGCTGGATGAGAAAACGCCCCAGAAAATTAAGACCTCCTATCTGGTCAAGACGTTAATCTACGTCCCCTTGCGCGCTCGCGATCGCATTATTGGCGTGTTGGGCGTGGATAATCGCGAGAGCGCACGGCCGTTTAAGGAAAACCACGTCACGCTGGTTTCCGCATTGGCGGATTACGCCGCGATTGCCATTGAAAACGCCCGTCTGTTCGCTCACACCGAGCTGGAACGGCGCAAACTGGAGACCATTCTCGGCAGCATTCAGGACGGGGTGATTGTTGTGGATTCCGATGGACGTGTGATCCTGGTCAACCGGGTGGCGCGGGAGATGTTTCAACTGGATAGCCGCGAGGTGGTCAGGCAGCCGGTGGAAAAGGTGTTTAAACAGGAGCACCTGCTGGAACTGTTCCGCAATGGGCACGAGACGTTCCCGTACCGAATGGAAATTGAACTGGATGACAAGCGCGTGGTGAACGCACAGGTTAACCAGGTTCCCGGCATAGGCCTCACGCTGACTTTGCACGATGTCACCACCTTCAAGGAGCTGGATCGCATCAAGAGTGAATTTGTCAGCGCGGTTTCGCATGATTTGCGCTCCCCGCTGACGGCGATCCTCGGGTATGTGGAACTGCTGGATCGGGTCGGCCCGCTCAATGAGAAGCAGCGCGCTTTTGTGCAGCGTGTGCAGGCCAGCGTGAGCAGCATCACCGAGTTAATCAACGATCTCCTTGATCTGGGGCGGATTGAGGCCGGACTGGATGACCGGAAGATTTTGCTTTCTCTGGCGGAGGTGATCCAATACTCTGCCGAAAACTTCCAAGGCCAGGTGCGCGAGAAAAGACAGACCCTGAAGTTGGATGTCCCCCCTGATTTGCCCTCGATTTATGGCGATAGCGTGCGCCTGCGGCAGGTGATTGATAACCTGCTGGGGAATGCGATCCGCTACACGCCGGAGGGGGGGGAGATCACGGTGCGCGCTCGTGCCGAAAAGGATCAATTGATTTTGCAGGTGAGCGATACCGGGATGGGGATTCCGCCAGGCGACCTTCCCCACATCTTTGAGAAGTTCTACCGCGCCAGCAATGTTGTGGAGCACGTTTCGGGGAGTGGACTGGGGCTGGCGATTGTGAAATCCATCGTGGAAAACCACGGTGGCCGCATTTGGGTGGATTCCGTGGAGGGGGAGGGCACGACGTTTACGATTGTCTTGCCCATCGCGGATAGTGAGAACTAGCGGGTAAAAGTTGCCTTAAACAAGTCTCCATTGGGTGGTGAGGAACCCAATGGAGACTTCGCCAAAGGAGGAAACAGCGATGAATGAAGGGATTGCTCCCCATTCCGCTGAGAATAATATCACCCCCTAGGGATCGTGGGGATGGTCAAAGATCATACAAGCGAGGTGATAATCTTCACAAGGTTGGGGGGATTTCAGCGCTTGCGCAGGCTTTCGAGCAAGCCGGGTTCCCTGGGGCGCATACTCGCCCGGTCGCGCCAGCGCCCGAGGAAGGTGTCAATCTCCGTGCTGAACGCCATCCAGTCTGGAACCAGGAAGACGAAGCCGGTTGTTTGAGGGAGGAAGAGCTGCCGCGGCAGGAATAGGCGCAACACACCGGGCGAGAGGGGATAGCCGCGCAATTCAACGGCGATCGCCGTCATGCCATAAAAGGGACGCAGAAAGCGCCGTCTCCCCCAGTTTTGTGTTTGGGGGGGAAACAACTGGGTCATCGCCACAGGGCGGGCGCTCCGCACGCGCCGATAGGAGACTTTGAGTTTGAGGAAGGGGGTGACGATCTGGAAGTAGGTTGGATAAAGCTGCACATAGCCCATATTACGCGCCGCCAGCCCGAACAGCCCTAATCCCAGGGCGATGATCGCGGCGGCCAGTACCCAGATGCTATCGGCTGCTGCGAGGAGGGGAGTTGCTGCACTCCCGGCCTGCCACCACAGCGCGCCGCAGATCAGCCCAAGAATGATCGCGGGCTTCCACAGGCGATCCCAGGCGTAGCGGTAGAGCAGAAGAGTGTGGCGTGCGCCGATGTGTTTAGGCTTCATGAGCTTGTGGTGTGTGGGGGAGGGCGCTGGTGGGCAGCGTGAACCAGAAGGTGCTGCCTTCCCCCAGTTTGCTTTCAAAACCAATCTCCCCGCCCATGATCTCGACGAGGCGGCGGGTGACGTTGAGCCCCAGCCCCCAGCCGGTCTGCTCGCGCACGGCGGGGGATTCGGAGCGGAAGAATTGCGTGAAGAGCTTGGCCTGGTCCTCCTCGCTGATGCCAATGCCGGTATCGCGAACCTCGATCCGTACCCCCCCGTTCTCGGGGTAGGCCCGCACGTGGATTTTGCCGCCCTCCGGCGTGTACTTCCAGGCGTTGCTTACCAGGTTGGTGAGCACCTGTACCACGCGGCTGGGATCGGCGTAGACCTGGGGCAGCGAGGGGGGAATCTCGATGGTGATGGTTTGAGATTTCTCTTCCAGTTTGTGACGCAGGCTGTTAATCGTCTCTTCCACGCGCTCCTGGAGGGGGAAGTGAGCGAATTCCAGGCGCAGCTTGCCGCGTTCGATGCGCGAAATATCGGAGAGATCGGAGATCAGCCTGGTCATGCGCTCCACGTTGCTGCCGATCACGTCGAGGAAGTTGGCCTGCTGTTCGTTGATTTCGCCGACCAATCCCTGACGGATCAGATCGTTGTAGCCTTTGATGGAGGTTAGCGGAATGCGCAGTTCGTGCGTGACGATGGAGACGAATTGCGACTTGGCCTCATTGGCGGCTTCGACGGCCTGATAAAGGCGGGCGTTTTGTACGGCCGCGGCGGCGCGGTCGGCTAGGCGCTTGAGGAATTGCCGGGCGGATTCGCTGATGCCCTGGGGGTGGGCGACGATCACCGCACCAATGGTCTGGCGGTTGTGTATCAGGGGAGCCATGCAATAGGCCGGCGTTCCCTCCCTGGCAGGGAGTTGCTGGGGGACAGGATCAGCCTGGTTGGCTGCTGCCAGCAGCGGTTCCAGTTCCGGCGGGGTCTCCCCTGGTGGCGAGGCGAGGATGTGAAGTTCGCCCTCGTCGTTGCAAACCGCCACCCATCCCTTTGAAGCCTGGGTGACGCGGATCGCCCACTGGCGGGTGAGTTCCACAACCCGTTCCAGATCGAGCTGGGCGTTCAGGTCCTGGTCGATGCGGCTGAGGGTTTCCAGTTCAGCCACGCGGTCGGCCAGGGCGCGGTCGGTTTGCGTGTAGAGCTGGGCGTTTTCAATCGCCACGGCGGCCTGCCCGGCGAAGGCGTTGAGCAGGTTGAGGTCTTCGTTGCCGAAGATGCCTGCCTGGGCGCGGTTATCAACGTAAATCACGCCGATGATGTTGCCGCGCGAGCGCAACGGGGCGCACATCACGGAGCGCAGGGCGTAGAAGATGACCGATTCCTGCCCGGCGAAGCGCGGGTCGTTCTGCGCATTGGTGGTGACAACGCCCTGGCCGCTCTCGATCACCGACTGGATGACCGTGCGGCTGACTTTCATATCTTCCTGTTGCAGGTTTTCCTGTTGGATGTTGCGGGCGGCGCGCAGAGAAAGCTCGCCGCTCTCAGGTTCGATGAGCATCAGGAAGCCGCGCTCGGCGCCGGTGAGCTGGATGACGGCATCCATCACCTGGGTGAGCACTTCGTCGAGGTCGAGGGAAACCCCCAGGCTTTGCGAGACGCGATAAAGGGCAGCCAGACGGTTGGCCTCCGGGTGGCGTTGTAAGGCGTTGCGCAGTTGCTGGAGGTGCCGTCTGGCTGTGCTGAGCGCCGCGCGCGTAGGCATCGGCAGAGTCTGTTTTTCCAGGAGGTTGAGCGCTTTTTGTAGTTCGTCGAGGGCGCTTAGTTGCGGGTTGGTAGAGTCCATGCGCAGGTTTTATTCTGTGGTGATTTTAACAAGTGGAGAGATGATACAGCATTTACTCCTCAGGGTATTCAGTGTCGACTTCCTGAGCGCAGCGGACGAAATCGAGCACGACGGGGACGTTGCGCAGCATGTAGGCCATGCTGCCCTGCACTTTGAGTTTGCGCGTGATCATGGCCTGCATGGGATCAAGCTCGCTGGAGATGATGCGCCGGAAGATAGGGTAGTTTGCGCGCAGGATGAAGGCTGGTTTTCGCTGGGCGATTTGCTCGTCGTTCTCCACCACAAAGGCCTCGCGGCAGGCGCCGTGCCAGAGATCGAGGTAGAGACGGATGGGCGCGCCATCGGGGCTATCTGGCTCAACAAAAAACATGATATCGCCTTCCCAGTTCTTCGCCACGCGGGCGTATTGCGGGTCGGTGTTGAGCTTGTCTTTGAGGGCTTGCAGCCATTCTGCGCTGAGGAATTTGTGGGGCATTGTTTTCCTCCCAATTGGGTAGTCAGTTGTGGTTTGTGGATGTTTGTCTTGTTGCCAGGTGAGGACCAAGGGTGTCAGCTGTTGCCAGCGGGATCAAAGGCACGATCCAGGTCATGTACTGGCGGAAGAGGACTGAGTTGTAATCCACGAACACGGCCATGACGAATAACCCGCTGACAAAGGGGCTGATTTTGCCTCGCCAGTTTAGCAGGTAGATGATGAACAGTAGCCCAAGCATGGGGAGTTTGGCAGGGAGACCGCTTAACCGCAGAACAGTATCAATGGCCGGCACGCCGAAGTGACTCTCAGCCACGCGTGTGGCGGAGATCATGATGGATTTGATGAAGCCCTCCAGGTTCCAGATCATAAAGGGCAGGGAGACAAGGATGGGGATAGAGCCCATGAGCAGGGATTGGCGGATGAACGTGGCCGGGGATTTGCCATTGGGGGCTTGCCAGATCCAGATCAGATAGATGGGCGTCATGAAGATGGCCATGTGTTTGATGCTCAGGGAAAGCCCAAACATCAGCAGTGAGAAGGTGTGGTGCTTTGGCCAGGTCGCCAGTGAGAGCAGGAAAGGCAGTATGGCGACGAAGTCAAAGTGGTAGATCATGGTCAGGTGCACCGTCCAGCGGTTGAACAGCCAGAACAGGGCAGCAAAGGCGCTGAAGATCAATTTGTTGTATCGGTGGTAAGGAATGTAAAAGAGCAGGTAGGCGATTCCGAGGTTGGTGGCCAGGAAGAGCCAGCGCCATATGCTCAACCAGTCGAGGTAATCGGTTACGCCGATGGCGTGAGTGAGCGCCGAGAGGCTGTAAACGACCGGCAGGTAGGCGGGGAAGGTGAGGTTCCATTGCAGGTTATTGCCCTCTTCCAGCACGCGGGCGTAGGGATTGATGCCCTCCCTCAGCCGACTGCCTTCGGTATATACTGCGAAGATGTCCTGTTCCCTGAGTTCAAATTTACCGTCTCGGTTGAAGATGTGATGTGTATCCCAGTCTTCGGGCTTTAGATTCCAGAAAGATGTGTGGACAGCGACTCCGGCGATCAGGATGGCGAGCAGCGTGATCAGTGCCAACCCGTGGTCGCGGAAGTAGTCTCTGCGTCCCTGGCGCAGCGCGTGGATGAGGAAGACCAGGGTTTTGCCGCAGATGGCCGTTGCCCAAAACACCCAGGGGGCCAGGCGGTAAAAATAACCCAGCAGGAATTGATCGGTGCTGGTGAAGGTTACGTAGAGAAAATAGCTGCCGGTAATAAGCCCTGCCAGCGCGATGGTCAACACGGTGGTGACATGCCCGTCCCAGGAAAGCGCGTGCCCGATTTTCTCCTGGAGGTGGCCGAGGCGTACGTGATCGTTAATCGTTTGGCGGATGAATATCCACGTCGCGCCAACGATGAACATGCCTGTGACGAGCATCAGAATCCGGAAGCGGGACAACCCCAGCAGCCAGGCGTTTTTTGGGTCGCCGGGGATTGTGGCGAGCAAAACCAGGGTGAATACTCCTTCAGCAAAGGTTAGCAGGAGGAATGTTCGCAGGGTTAGTTTTAGTTTCATGGGTTCTCCCCCAACGTTTTGGCATAGTCGCATAGATCGGCCAAGGGGCATATGGCACAATTTGGCTTGCGGGCGGTGCAAATTTCGCGCCCCAGGCGGATGATGTTGAGGTGTGCGGCGTAGTAGGTTTCGGGCGGGAATTGGGCTGCCAGGTATTCGTGGGCTTTATCGGCGCTCATCTTTGGGGGGCGCAGTCCAAGCCGACCGGTGACGCGGTGGACGTGCGTATCCACGGGGAAGGCCGGTTTGCCGAGCGAGAAGAGCAACACAATGGCGGCAGTTTTTGGCCCTACACCTTTGAATCTCAACAGCCATCGCAAGGCTTCTTCAGTGCTGCAGTTATTCAGAAACTCGAGATCCAGGTCGCCGCGTTCGGCAGTGATCTGACGTAGGACGGCCTGAATGCGGGGGCCTTTCTGGTTCGCCAGCCCGGCGGGGCGGATGGTCTCAATCACCTCGGCCTCGGGGGCGTCGCGCACAGCCTCCCATGAGGGGTAGCGCGCTCGGAGGGCGTCGAAGGCGCGGTCGCGATTGGTGTCGTTGGTGTTTTGGGAAAGGATGGTGGAAATCAGCTCGTCAAGCGGCGGCAGAGGGTTACGCCAGGTTGGTGAGCCATACACTTCGGTGAGGCGTTGATGAATTTGCAGGGCACGATTCATGGTGTTGAAGCTACGCGGGCTGGTATTGGTTTTGGTAGCATTGATAGAGGCCGTGCCGCAGTCGCTGCGCGTAGAACTCCTCCATTTCCGGGGAGTAGGAGAGCTTTTTCAGCAGCGGGGTGATAAATTTTTCGGTTTCTTCGGCCTCACCGCCGCGCTTTGCCAGGTTTTCCAACCGGCCGCGGATTGAGCGGAGGTATTCGCGAAATTCGCGCACTTCCTGGATGGTCACTGGCCCGCCGCGCCCGCTGATGATGGTGTACTCGGCAAAGGTGCGCGAGGCCAGGTAATTCAGCGTCTCGTGCCAGGCAGGCAGGTCGGCCTGAGCAAGGAAGGGAGGCTGGTTCGGGACGACTGCATCCCCGATGAAGAGGATTTTTTCTGCGGGGATGTGCACCCATGTCGCTCCCGGTGCAGGTCCGGGGTGATGTTCAAGGTGAATCTCAAGGCCGCTCCAGCGCAGGGTGAGGGAGTCATCAAAAGTGAAGTGGGGCAGCCGCCAGCGGGTCCCGCTCAAGTCGTTGTGATACTCCCACTCCGCGCCCGTTTCGTTGTTCTGGCCTTTGAAAATGGCCGGTTTGTTCGCCAGCTCGGTGGCGGTGTGTTGATGGGCGATGATGGGATAGTTAATCGCCCGACTGCCCAGGGCGCGGTCGGCGTGGGCGTCGAGGAGAACCAGGAGGCGGTGCATCCCGCGGCTCTGGGTGAGCAGCGTAGATTTCCAGGTGCGCGCGTCTTCGGAGTGCAGGGGGGCGTCAATCAGCAGGGTGCCTTTGGGGCGAACGATGGCCCCCAGCGTCACACCGGCGTATGCGGTTTCGTAGAAGATGGCGTTTGTGATCTCTTGCATAGGTATTCCTTCGGTGCATGGCTTGGTTAGCTGGAAGGCTCCGCGGGTTCCGCTGGCGCTTCACTGGTGGGGGTCTCTTCCTGGGGTTCAGGAGAGGCGATTGGCAGCGTAAAGGCAAAGCGGGCGCCGCCGCTGGTCGCTTCATCTACCCAGATGCGCCCGCCGTGTCCCTCCACGGCGAGCCGGCAGTATGCCAGCCCCAGGCCGATTCCCTTTGGGCCACCTTTGCCATGCAGGCGCGTGTATTTATCGAAAATCGTGGCGCGTTTTTCCGGCGGGATTCCGGGGCCGGTATCTTCCACCCAGAAGGCAATGTGATCGCCCGCTTGCGCCGCGCCGACGGTGATGTGGCTCCCCGGCGGCGTGTATTTGACCGCGTTTTCCATCAGGTTGATCAGCACGCGCTGAATCATGCCGTCGTCTATCTCAGCTGGCGGCAATCCCTCTTGCACACGGATGATGATCTCCTGATTCTTGTTGTTGGCGATAGGGAGCACTTCCACCACGGCGGATTCGATCAGTTCCCTGGCGTCGGTTGGGCTGGTGTTGGTGACGGGCTGCCCGGCTTCGAGGCGGTTGAAATCTAGCAGCGAATTGGTGAGCCGTTCAATGCGCTTGGTGGAGCGGACGGCGATTTCAAACAGTGCCTTAATGGTGGGGTCATCGTCAAACGACTGGATGCTCTCGAGCACGTCCAGGCTGGAAAGTACATTGGAGAGCGGCGAGCGCAGATCATGATACACCATGGAGATCAGATCGTCTCGCAATTGATCCAGTTCCTTGCGGGCGGTGATGTCCCGGAATGTCCATTGCAGGGCATCTTTCCCTTCGATGGATATGGTGTGGACGTTGACTTCGACCGGGATGATGCGCTCGCTTTGAGTGTATAGTTCCGATTCGTAAGTCAACGTCTCTCCGGGTGCGATGTATTCCAGGCTTTCGCCCACGGTTTTCGTATCCAGGTTGTGTATCTCGCCAATGTGCCTGCTGCGCAGTTCGTTTAGCGAAAGCCCGGTGTAGGCGAAGGTCTGGTAGTTGGCTTCGATGATCCTGCCGTTCCGGTCGGTGATCAGAATTGCGTCGGCGCTGCTGTTATACAGATCGCGGTAGCGGTGGTGGGCGGCCTGCAACTCTTCGAACAGTTGGGCGTGTTGGATGGCCGTCCCGGCGAGGTTACCGATGCCGTTGAGCACGATGAGGGCATCCTGCTTGAACATTCCATCCAGGGGATTGACCGCCTGAATGACGCCGATGACCTCGTCGCTCGAGCGGATGGGAGCGCAGGCGATCGCCCGCGGCGCAGGGCTGGTGATGCCGTCAACGTGGGGAATAAAGTGCGCGTCCTGGGACGCATGGGCAACGATCAGCCCTTCTTCTGTTGATAGAACCTGCCCGATGATGCCCTGGTTAGCGGGCACGACCTTGCCCATCACCTGCGGCGCGGTGGAGGCGCGGAATACCAGCGTATCTTTATTTTCATCCAGCAAGGCCAGTGAGACGACCTCGACCTGTAGCGCCTGGTTGATTTTTTCCAGGATGCGTTGTAGCACCTCGTCCAGATTGAGCGAGGCGGTGATCGCCGCGGCGCTTTCCGCCAGCGCGCCCATGATGCGCGCCTGGTGCTTGCTGGTTTCGTACAGCCGGGCGTTGAGCACCGCGATGGCGGCCTGATCGGCGATGGCCTGTATCAGCTCAAGGTGCTCCTCGCTGAAGAACAGCGGAACCGGGTGCGACAGTGTGATCACGCCGACCAGGGTGTCGCGCGCGATCAGGGGGACGCTGAGTGCCGATTTTGCCTTTTCCGTCGTCTGGGAGGAGGATTGTGCCACCCAGCGTTCATCTCGCTGCGTGTTGAAGATCAATGCAGGCTCGGCGTGCTCGATGACCCACCCCGCCAGGCCGTCGCTGACCAGGTTTTGAATGCGTTCGGTGTTGGGTTCCAGAACGGTATCTTCGTAGATGATGGCGGCTTCGAGGGGAGTGCCATCCTCGCCGATCACGATCAGGCTGCCGCTCACCGCGCCGATGGTGCGCAAGGAAAGCGACAGCACGCGCTGCAACACCACGGTGAGATCCAGAGTCGAGGCGATCTCACGGCTGATGTGGTAGAGGAGCTCCAGGGATTCTTGCGTGGAGCTGTATCGGCTTTGGATGGAGGATGTCGTCATGGGCGAACTCTCCCGCCGCTAGTATAGCATAGGCCAGAATTTCCCGTCGCTGGATTTTGCCTGCTGGCCTCAGACGCGCAATCGGGGTTTGTGGGTAGCCATACCCACAAACCCCGGGAGATTTGCGGCGAAAGGGCGGGGTGAAATCTCCCCCCTGTCGTTTAGAGGTCTTCTGGGTTGAGGATGTTCACCTTGATGGTGTTGCTCATCTTTGATACCGGCACCACGCTGACGCGCACGGCTTTTCCGCCCGGGTAGCCGCCAAAGATCAGCCGGATGCTGAATTCGGATTCCTTGGTCAATTCTTCAATCTCGATCAGTCCCAGTTGTGTAAAGGTATCCCGATAAAACTGGGCAGCTTCTTCGAGCGACATGGTGGTGATGAATTCCAGGCGTTCGTCAGTGGCGATTGAAGTTGTGCCTCGATCCGGGGTTGGGATCCCTTCAATGAAGGGCTTGACGTCGGTTTCCACGCCGGCCATCGCCTGTTGGAAGATGGCGCCGGGGCTGTCGGGTGGCAATTTCTTGGGTTCGGCAGTGGGAGGGCTTGCTGCGGATTCGCTTTTTCCCGCTTCCGCCTGCTGTGCGTTGGATGGGGCAGCCTGGCCGCCTCCGCAGGCGGCAAGCAGGGCCGCCAGGCTAAGAATGAACAGGGCAATCCAGATCGTTCTCTTCATGTGGTTTCCTCCAGGGTGAAATAGATAGAATGCAGTGACCGTACGGGGCGGTCAATTTGCTATAGCTTTGGGGGTTGTGCGTGACGATCAGCCTACTTTGATTAACCGGGCGGAGAGATGTTCGTCGCGCGTTTGATCTCCTTCAGCGTAGATGCGGCAGTTGAAGCAGCAAGGCTTCCGTGGTCAGGCGCGCGTTGACGTTTTGTTCCAGCAAAGTGATGGAGCGGGTGAGGTGCTGCACCGCGCGCGCGGCCACTTGCCTGCCAAAAGTGTGCGCTGCCTGCTGGATGAACTCCGCTTCATCCAGGTTGGTGAGCTGCGCGCCGGAGCCGCTGGCTTGCAACAATATATCCCGCCACAGCGAAAGCCAGTTTAGCAGCGTGAGCTTGAGGGCCAGACGATCCTGGGCAACCTTCTCGGCGTAGTGAAAGCGTTGCACCCGGTTCTGGCGAAGCACCTGTTGCAGCTCCTCCAGGTGACTACGGCGTTGTTTTCGTGCATCCTCTTCGGTGTGCAAGCGAATCGCCGCGCCAGGGCAGCCATTGGCGATGTGCGCCAGTAGGCGGGCTTCCCCGGCAGGGATACCCCACTGGGTTTGAAGCCCCTCGGCGACGATGTTGTAGGATAACGGGCGCAGGCGGATCAATTCGCAGCGGGAGGTGATCGTGGGCAGTAGCGCTTCCCCGTCCAGGGCGGTCAGGAAGAGGATGACTTTAGGCGGCGGCTCTTCGAGCGTTTTCAGCAGCGCGTTGGCCGCACTGGCGTTGGCTTTTTCAAAATGGAGCAGTAGAGCGATCTTGTGTGGGGCTTCATACGGCGTGAGGGATAACCCCCGTTGCAACTCGCGGATCTGCTCAACTTTCAGCATGCCGCCCTCTCCCTCGGCCTGGATGGGGAGCAGATCGGGGTGCTGCATGCGTTCGATGCGTTGACAGGTGGAGCACGCGCCGCAGGGGATTCCGGGGGCGAGCGGTTGGGGGCAGTTCAGGCCCTGTGTCATGCGCAGCGCCAGCGTACGCCGCCCCACGCCGCGCGGCCCGGTGATCAAATAAGCGTGGCGCACTCGTTTGTTGACGAGATGACCGCGCAGCAGGTTGACGGCCCATTCGTGTCCGATCAGGCCCCAGTTTTCGCTCATTTGCATGACTAGATTGTAGCGTATGGTGATTCCTTTGGCAATGTCGGCACAACAGATCGCCCTGCGCGAGCCTCCGGCTTGCCAAAGCCCTGGGGCGGCGATACAATCCCTCACATGGATTATCTGGAGGGACTCAACCCGCAACAGCAACAGGCAGTGATGGCTGGCACCGGCCCGGTGCTGGTGCTCGCTGGCCCCGGTTCCGGAAAAACGCGCGTCCTCACCCACCGTGTTGCCTATCTGATCGGGCAGTTGGGGGTGCAGCCGTATCACATCCTGGCGGTGACGTTTACCAACAAGGCCGCTCGCGAGATGGAAGCGCGCGTGGATGGCCTGGTCGGCGGGCGCAGCCGCGGCCTGACGCTGGGGACGTTTCACGCGGTTTGCGGGCGCATTCTACGCCGCGAGGCGGAATACCTGCCCTTTGATGGCAACTACGTGATTTTCGACGCCGATGACCAGGTCCACATCGTCAAACAGGTGTTGCGGGAACTCAACCTGGATGAGAAACGTTACCGCCCGCAGAGCATCCACGCCTCGATCTCGCGCGCCAAGAACGAATTGATCTTTGTGGATGATTTCCCGGTGCAGAGCTACCGCGACGAAGTCGTCAAACGGGTGTACACGCGCTACCAGCAGATTTTGCTCGCCAGCAACGCGATGGATTTTGACGATATGCTGCTGTGGACGGTTTTTCTACTGGAAGATCAACCGGCCCTGCGGGAGCGTTACGCCCGTCGTTATGAACATCTGCTGGTGGATGAGTTCCAGGATACCAACATTGCCCAATATACCCTGCTGCGGCATCTGGCCTCGTTCCATCGTAACATCTTCGTGGTCGGCGATGCTGATCAATCCATCTATCGCTGGCGCGGGGCGGATTACCGCAATGTGCGCCGTTTTGAGCAGGATTTTCCCGATGCGCAGGTGATCTTGCTGGAGCAGAACTATCGCTCCACGCAGAACATCCTCGACGCGGCCATGGCGGTAATTGATCGCAACCCGCACCGCGTTCCTAAAAAACTGTTCACTCAGCGCGGCGAGGGCGCGAAAATCATCGTGCGCGAGCTGTATGACGACCATGAAATGGCTTCCTTCGTCGTCAACCGCATCGCCAATGATGTGGCCGCCGGTTCGGCGCAGCCGGGCGATTTCGCCATCATGTACCGCACCAACGCGCAGTCGCGCCTGCTGGAAGAGGCTTTCCTGGCCGTTGGGCTGCCTTATAAACTGGTGGGGGCGCAGCGCTTTTATGGCCGCCGGGAGATTCGGGACGTGGTGGCATACCTGCGTCTGGTGCAAAACCCGCGTGATGAGGTCAGCCTGACGCGCGTGATCAACGTGCCGCGGCGCGGCATCGGCAACAAGAGCCTGCTGGCGTTGCAGACCTATGCTCAAAGGATGGGCCTCACCCCGGGGGAGGTCCTCCTGCAATTGGGGGAGGGAGCAGAACCCCCCGCGGAGGCAGCCATCCCCGCGCGGGCAGTTGTCCCTCTGACTGCCTTTGGGAAGATGCTGCGCGGCTGGTGCGCTTATCGTGAAGAGTTGACCCCGCTGGAGCTGATGGATCGCATCCTGGCGGATATCCGTTACCGCGAGTACCTGGAAGATGGCAGCGAAGAGGGCCAGGAGCGATGGGAAAACGTCATGGAGTTACGCCGCCTAGCGAGCGAGTATCACAACCGTCGGCTGGTGGAGTTTCTCGAAGATATCGCCCTGATTTCCGATCAGGACACGCTGGACGAGGCCGCCAACGTCCCCACGCTGCTGACGCTGCACGCCGCCAAAGGGCTGGAGTTTCCTGTGGTGTTCATCGTCGGGCTGAATGAGGGCACGCTGCCGCACAGCCGCTCGTTTGAGGATGAGGAGGCCATGCAGGAAGAGCGCCGCCTGCTCTATGTGGGGATCACCCGCGCTAGAGATCGCCTTTACCTGCTTTATTCGTTGAATAAGAACCTGTATGGCTACCCGGAGCCTGCCGAGCCATCGCGCTACCTGGAGGATATTCCGCTTGAGCTGGTGGAGGGAGCGCCGCGCCGGTATTCCGGCCTAGCCCGCCGGACGCGGCTTTGGGAGGAAGACGACACACCCCACGCGATGGAGCAGCAGTTTCAGCCGGGGATGCGCGTGCAGCATCCAAGCTGGGGGGAAGGAATGGTGCTCAACAGTAAGCTGGATGAGGGCGATGAAGTGCTGGATATCTTTTTTGAAGATGTGGGCCTGAAGCGGGTGGTGGCCTCGCTCGCCCGACTGACGGTGATCTCTTGAACCAGCGGAGCGCTTTACGTTTCAGGCGTTACCCTTTAGAATCGGGAATATGAATCCCCCGATCCTCGATCCGCATTCCTGCGAACTTATCAGCCTCAGCCCGGAACAGACCCGGCGGGTGGGCATGCGCCTGGGGGCGTTGTTGCAGGTGGGGGATGTGCTCGCGTTGAGCGGCGATCTGGGCGCGGGGAAGACGACACTGATGCAGGGCATCGCCTCCGGTTGGGGGTCGCTTGATCCGGTCTCCAGCCCGACGTTTGTGCTGGTTAACGTCTACCGCCGCCTGGATGGTGAGCGTTTTTATCATCTGGATGCCTACCGCCTCAGCGGCCCGGCTGAAGCCGTGGATCTGGATTTGGAAACCATGCTGGCCGAAGGCCCGCTGGCGGTCGAGTGGGCCGATCGCATCGAGGCGGCTTTGCCCGCGGAGCGTCTGCGGGTGCAGTTGACCTGGCTGGATGAAACCCGGCGGCAGATGCTATTTTCGGCGCGCGGGGCGCATTATCAGGATCTGTTGGCCGATTTCCGCCAGCAGGTGTTTGGAGCATGAGCATGTTGTTGGCGGTGGATACCTCGACGCGCAGCGTTGGAATTGCCTTCTACGATGGGGCGCAGGTTGTAGCGGAGCTGACCTGGGCCAGCCGCAATTATCACACCGTTGAACTGGCCCCCGCTGTGGATACTTTGATGGACCGAATCGGCGTTCAGGTAACTGATATTGCCGCGCTGGGCGTGGCGACCGGCCCTGGCTCGTTCACCGCGCTGCGCATCGGCCTGGCGTTTGCCAAAGGGCTGGCATTCAGCCGCGGCGTGCCGTTAATCGGCGTGCCCACGCTGGATATCGTCGCCGCGGCTCAGCCGTTAGATGAGATGCCTCTGGCGGCGGTGTTGCAGGCTGGGCGCAGCCGTCTGGCGGTGGGCTGGTATCAGGCCCGGGAGGGGCGCTGGCAATCGGCTGGCGAGGTGGAGAACCTCACCCTGGACGAGTTGATGAAACGCCTCACTGTCCCCACGCGTCTGTGCGGCGAACTGGATGCCGAAGCGCGCCGCCGGCTGGAAACCGAAAGCGCGTATGCCAGGGTGGCCTCCCCGGCACAGTCCACGCGACGGCCGGGGGTGCTGGCCGAGCTGGCCTGGGTGCGCTGGCAAGCGGGCGAGAGCGATGATCCCGCCACGCTGTCGCCGTTGTATTTACATCATGGAGACCCAATCCCCGGTGGGTGATGTACAAAGGAGAGAGTGCCACGATGAAGCCAGAAGAAGTTTTGCGAGAGATTGAACGACAGGTACAGGTTTGCACGCGCTGCGACTTGCATTATTCCCGCAAGCACGGCGTGGCGGGCGAAGGCCCGGTGAACGCCGATATTATGTTCATTGGTGAAGGGCCCGGCTTCCACGAGAATGAGCTGGGACGTCCCTTTGTGGGTGCGGCGGGCAAATTCCTGGATGACTTATTGGCCCAAATTGGCCTGAAACGCGAAGAGGTGTTCATTGGCAACGTGGTAAAATGCCGCCCGCCAGGGAACCGCGATCCCAAGCCTGAAGAGCTGGAGGCCTGTGACTTCTATCTGGAGCGTCAGATCCAGGCCATCAACCCGAAGGTGATCGTCACCCTGGGGCGGTATTCGATGGCGAAGTTTTTACCGCACGCCAAAATCAGCGCTGTGCACGGGCGGGCGATGCGGGTGAAAGATCGCCTGGTGGTGCCGATGTACCACCCCGCCGCGGCGCTGCATCAACCCTCGTTGCGTCCCGTGGTCGAGCAGGATTTCGCCCAGTTGCCGGAGTTGATTGCCAAGGCGGAGGACGCGCCGGAATATCAGGTCGAACCTGTCGAGGAGAAATCCGACCCCAAGCAATTGACGCTGTTTTGATCGTTGCCTCCCAGGCAATGCTTTATCCCCCTGAACGGAAGGGATTTGATGACGACGAAAGATAACTTGCTCGAAAAATTAAATAACCGTTCCGCCCGCGTGGCGGTGTTGGGGTTGGGCTATGTCGGCCTGCCGTTTGCCACGGTGTTCGCCGACGCCGGTTTTAACGTCCTCGGCATTGACCCGGCGGCGGATAAGGTGGAGAAGCTTAACGCTGGCGAGAGCTACATCAAGGATGTCACCAGCGAGGATGTCGCCCGCCTGGTGAAGGCCGGGCGGCTTTCGGCCACCACCGATTTCTCCCGCCTGAAGGAAGCGGACGCGGTCAGCATTTGCGTACCGACACCGTTGCGCAAAACCGGCGACCCTGATCTTTCGTTCATTCTCTCCGTCTCGGATGAGCTGGCAAAGTACATGCACCCCGGCATGGTAGTGGTGCTGGAGTCCACCACTTATCCTGGTACGACGCGCGAAATCCTGTTGCCCAAGCTGGGAGAGGCGACTGGCCTCAAAGTGGGCGAAGATTTCTTCCTGGCTTTCTCGCCGGAGCGGGTGGACCCCGGCCGCGAGGACTGGACGACGATCAACACTCCCAAAGTGATCGGCGGCATCACAGATGCCTGCACGCAGGTGGCCGCCGCCTGGTACGATCAGGCCCTGGAGACCGTGGTTCCGGTTTCATCCTCCGAAGTGGCCGAGATGGCGAAGCTGCTCGAAAACACCTTCCGCATGATTAACATCGGCCTGGTGAACGAGATGGCCGTGATGTGCGACCGCCTGGGGATTGATGTCTGGGAGGTGATTGACGCCGCCGCCACCAAGCCTTTCGGCTTCATGAAGTTCACCCCTGGCCCTGGACTGGGTGGTCACTGCATCCCGATTGATCCGCTATACCTCTCCTGGAAGCTGCGCTCGCTGAACTACACGGCGAAGTTCATCGAGCTGGCCTCCGAGATCAACCTGGGGATGCCGCGTTACGTCGTCCAGAAAGTGCAGGACGCGCTCAACGATCATGGCAAAGCCCTCAAAGGGAGCAAGGTGCTGGTGCTCGGCGCGGCCTACAAGCCCGATATTGATGACCTACGCGAATCCCCAGCGATTGACGTCATCGGCCTGTTGACGCAAAAGGGCGCCGAGGTGCAGTATCACGATCCGTATGTGCCGCACCTCAAGGAAGAGGAATTTGATCTGCGTTGTGTGCCGGATTTGATCGCCGCGGTGCGCGAGGCGGACTGTGTGGTGATCGTGACCAATCACAGCACTTATGACTACCCCGCGATTCTGGATGCGGCGCAGTGCATTGTGGACACGCGCAACGCCCTCGGTCAGGCCGGGCGGGATAACCCGAAAGTTGTTCGTCTGTAGCGTGTGACCGCGGACTCCTGACCGCCGACCGATGCATTGAGCGCGGTCGGCGGTCTTCTATCAGCTTTAACCACGAAGCGCACGAAGGAACACGAAGGAGCTCGAAGAAAAGTTTTGAATTCGTGCCTTCTTCGTGTCATTCGTGGTAAAAAAACCGTTCGGTGGAGGATGTTGTTATGGCAAATTACCTGGTAACCGGCGTGGCGGGGTTCATCGCCTCGCGCGTCGCCGAGATGCTGCTCGATGACGGGCATACGGTCGTCGGCATTGATAACATGAACGCGGCCTATGATGTGCGCATGAAGGAATACCGCCTCGGACGACTGGAAGGGCGCGAGGGGTTCACGTTCGTGCGCGCCGACATCAGCGATTGGGATGCCCTCAATCAACAATCTGCGATCAGCAATCGTCAATTTGATGCCGTGATCAACCTGGCGGCCCGTGCTGGGGTGCGCGCCAGCGTGGAGAACCCCTGGGTATATGTGGATACCAACGTCACCGGTACGCTCAATTTGTTGGAGCTTTGCCAGCGGAAGGAGATTCCCAAATTTATTCAGGCATCCACCTCCAGTATCTATGGTGGTGAGACGCCTCTGCCCACCCCGGAAACAGCAGACAGCAACCGTCCGTTGCAATCCTACGCTGCTACCAAGAAGGGGGCGGAGGCTTTGGCGCACGCTTACCACTATCTCTACGGCATTGATGTTACCGTGGCGCGTTATTTCACGGTTTATGGCCCGGCGGGGCGCCCGGATATGTCTATGTTCCGCTTCGCCCAGTGGATCAGCGAGGGACGCCCGCTGGTTGTCTTTGGCGATGGGGAGCAGTCGCGCGGCTTCACCTACGTGGATGACATCGCCCGCGGCACTATTCAGGCGCTCAAGCCGCTAGGGTACGAGATCGTCAACCTGGGCGGGCATGAGAGCATCACCATCAACGCGCTGATCGCCATGATGGAAGACTACATCGGGCGTAAAGCGGTCATCGAGCACCGCCCGCGCCACCCCGCCGATGCGCTCGCCAACCAGGCCGATGTGACCAAAGCCCGTCAGTTGCTCGGCTGGGAGCCTCAGGTTTCCTTGCGCCAGGGCGTCGCCCGCCTCATCGAGTGGTACAACGAGAACCGTGAGTGGGCGAAAGATATAGTAACGTTGTAGTGACGCTAGGTGCTGACCGAAGACCGGTGACGGGGGACTGATAGCAGCGGTCATCCGTCCTCGGTCTTCGGTCTTTTACTTCCCTGCCATGCCCCCAAAACTCCCTCCGCCCCTCTCCCGCCTGCTCGAAAACGAACTCCTGCGCCGTATCTTGAAGAACGCCGGTTATCTGCTCAGCGCCACCGGCATCTCGGCGGGGATGAGCGTCTTTCAGAGCATCCTGGCCGCCCGCCTGCTTGGCCCGGCCAGTTTTGGGATTCTGGGGGCGATCACGCAGTTCACCAGTGTGGTCAATCGTTTTGCATCCTTTCGTATGAATGAACTGGTGGTGCGCTATGTCGGTCACTACCAGGAACAGGGCGACCATCAGCGCGCGGCGGCGGTCTTCAAGATGGCGGCCATGCTGGAGTTCGGCGGCTCGATGCTCGCCCTGGCGTTGGTCTGGGGGCTGGCTCCGCAGGGGGCGCAGTTCTTCGCCCGTGATGCTTCGCTGGCGTACTGGTTCCGCATTTATGGACTGATTATCTTTGCCAACATCATCTTCGAGACCGGCAGCGGCCTGCTGCAAATTTTCGACCGCTTCCGCGTGATGGCCGTCGCCACCGTGGTTCAGAGCGCTCTCACGCTGACGTTGATCGTCGCTATCTTCCTCGCCGATGGCGGCCTGACCGCAGTGGTGCTGGCTTACATGACCGGTAAAATCATTTATTCGGCCACGGTGTCCATAGCCGCGCTGGTGGAAGCCCGCCGCGCCTGGGGCGCGAGCTGGTGGCGTGCGCCGCTGGCATCCCTGCGCGCCGAGCGACGCGCCATCTTCACCTTTGCTTTCAGCACCAACCTGAGCAGCACCATCAGCCTGATCGCCAAAGATAGCGAGGTGCTGTGGGTCTCGGCCTTCCTCGGCCCGACGCAGGCCGGTTATTACAAAACCGCTTTGGCGATCACCAACCTGCTGCAACTGCCCGTCAGCCCGCTGCCCAAAGCTACCTTCCCGGAGCTGGCGCGCGAGATCGCTCGCCGCAACTGGGCGAATGTGCGCTACGTGCTGAAACAAGGCTCGCGCCTGGCGGCGCTTTACTCCGTGCCGGTGACGCTCTTCCTGGGCATCTTTGGCCGCGGCGTGCTGCGCCTGACCTATGGCCCGGAGTACCTGCCCGCCTATCCCGCGCTGGTCATCCTGCTGACGGGGTACACTTTCGTCAATGTCTTCTATTGGAACCGCGTCGCTCTGCTCTCGCTGGGGCGGGCTGTTTTCCCCACGGTGGCGAATTTCGTTGGTATGGTGCTCAAAGTGGCGGCCATCTTCTGGCTGGCGGCGCGCTTCGGCGCGGTGGCCTTTGCCGCACTGCTGGCCGGGTACTACCTCTTCACCGTCGGCGCGGCGGTCTGGCGCGTTTTTGCTGACCTGCGCGCCCACCCCGTGACATGAAGATCGCCCTGATCGCACCCACCCATCTCCCCGCCCGACGGGCCAACACCATCCAGGTAATGAAGATGGCCCAGGCGATGACCGCTTTGGGGCACGCGGTGTGCGTCTTCGTCCCGGAGCTTCCGCCGCAGCCGGTGGCCTGGGAGGAGCTGTCCGCGCATTACGGATTGCAGCATCGCTTCGACGTGCGCTGGTTGCCCGCCCACCCCCGCCTGCGGCGCTACGATTACGCTCTGCGCGCCCTGCGCCGCGCCCGCCGCTGGGGTGGAGAGGTGGTTTACACCCGCTGCCCGCAGGCCGC
>CAZZFZ010000032.1:2633-24169 GCA_964653835.1 uncultured Anaerolineales bacterium | reverse complement strand
CAGTCGGCGCGCATCCTTCAGATCAAGCGGCGTTTTCGGACGAATGCATTCCTGTTTGAGCGTACCGTGCCAGCACTCCTGCTTATCGTTGCTTTGGGGAAAATAGGGCGACGTGTGCATGCGGGTCATCCCGCTGAGGCGGACAAACTCCTTGAAGTGCCGGGTGCTTTACAGATAGTAAAAAACGTGCCACTGAGTTTGAGATACGAGATGTCTATATGCCAGTGTTGATGCGCTTTTCCAGGCTACTGGAAGCCCCGGCCCTTCCCAGATGCCGTTTTGGCCCATTATCGCAGTCTGTCAACTTCTTTGAGTACTCGATAAACGCTGTTGGGGCTCACAGCAACCACATTTTCGTCCAGCATCATTTAGCTCTACCGGCGATAGCCTTCCTGGGGATGTCGATCGAGATACGCCACGATGGCCTCCTTCTCAGCTTCCAGCAAGCGCCTGCTCTGGGATTGCCTGCCATTTCAGCCTGAGGCAAGACAGAGGGGGCAAAATCAATAATCAAACTCCCTGCACCCTGATTTCATTATAGCAGAACTTTTTTGTGTATAGCAAGTAGCCAAAGTCTGCAAATCCTTCATGTATATTCTTGGTCAAATATAGTATTCGTATTAAAAAACAACATATATCTGCCGAACCGCGTCTCCAGCCGTAGATATCAGGAAAGTGCCCAATGAGACCTCGCTGGCAGTGATAAAAATGCTCATCAATCAAAGCTTTTCAAGATTACCCGCGCGGTAAGCCGAGGGTATCGTTCAAAATCGTTCTGTCCAGCACCAGGAGAGGGCGGTCTCCAGAGCCCCCGGTGTGGGTGAGTATGCCCCCACGCTGGGGGCTTTATTGATTCCCCGAAAGGAGGTGATGTCTATCCAGCAAATTCATAACCGCTGCTCTTCCAACTCATCTCGGTTGAGTTTGTCAACGGAAAAGTGCGCCACTTGGAAAAAGAACTAGGGTAATGATGATCGAAAAAGGCACCACCTGAGGAATGAGAAATGCGCCACCTCGCTTTCGGCGATGGACAGGGGTGCTGAACCGCTTCATTTGCGGAACGCATTCTGGAGGCCGGGGCCCCCGTCAAGGGGGGCACAGAGATTGCAGCAAAGGGTCTCGCCCCCCCTTGACGGGGTGGCTGGAGGAATTAAATTGCCCGCAAGAAGCAAGTTCAGCAGACGGGACTAGGAAAGTGCCGATTGGCGCTCAAGGCTCTGGCTGAAGCGGAAGCTGTCACCCGAAAATTCGATGACGTGGCATTGGTGGGTGAGGCGGTCGAGCAAGGCAGCGACCAGACGGCTATCCTGAAAAACCTCGGTCCAATTAGTGAAGGCCAGATTGGTGGTGATCAGGACGGAACCTTTGAGACAACGCTGGCTGATGAAACTAAAGAGCATCTGAGCGCCCTGTTGGGAGAAAGGGAAAAAGCCGAGTTCATCGATGATGATCAGTCCCTGTTTCATCAGCGTGTTTTCCAGGCGGGACAAACGATTTTGTTCTGCGGCTTCGAGGAGACCATTGATCAAACCCGCAGCGGTGAAGAAGCGCACCCGGCGGCCCTGCTCAAAAGCAGATACACAATTGGCTGTGGCCAGGTGAGTTTTTCCCGTACCAATTGAACCCACAAAGACGGCATTTTCGGCATTCTCGATAAAAGCGCCCCGGGCCAGTTCGAGCATCTTCGGTTTCGAGAGGGATGGCATCGCAGAAAAATCATAAGCCTCCAGAGTGTGCAAGATGGGGAAGCGGGCTTCCTGCAGACGGCGCTTGCGGCGATTGACATCGCGTTGAGCGACTTCTTGTTCGAGCAATGCCAGGAGATATTCTTCATAGGGCTGGCCGCCATCGGAGTCTTCGCTGGCCAGCTTGCTGTAATGAGCCGCCACGGTGGGCAAACGGAGTCGGCGCAGCAAGTCTTTGAGACGGATATCGAGACTGGCTTTCGATGGGGCGGTCATGCCTCACCTCCCTTTGAGAGCAGTTGATTGAAGTGACCCAAATCGGGCGAGGGGACCGTTGTCCTCGCCAGAGCGTGGTGGGAACTCAGATCGGCTGGCAAAGGGCGCTCAGGTTCAACCACCCGCCGTACCAACTCTCGAACGCCGTCATAGTTGAAACAGCGAGCTTCCAGGGCCAGCCTCAAGGCTTCAGCCAGGGCATCTTCGGGATAATCGGCGCAGAGTTGCAGAATGCGGATAAAGATGCCGGTGCCCTGATTGTCGGGAAAGCGTTCCTTCAGGGCTGACCAGTAGGTCTCGAAGACCGGAGGCCAGGTTGCCCGCCATTGCTTCAGAGGTCTGGCTCTCTCGAAGGCCCGGGGACGCCGGGCCAGCAACCCCAGGTAGTGCTGCGGATCGAGAATGTCTTGCTCCCGATCCTAACAGAGGGAGCGGCTGGCCACCGTTTCCTGTTGGTCGCCGATTTCGATCCGAAAGGGATCCGCTCGCAGGATCAAATTCTTGTGGGCCACTTCTACGGGAACCGAATAGCGATTGGTGCTATAACTGACCAGGGAAAGATGGTTCGGCTTCACCGGTACCGTGGCACAGCATGGATACGCCATCACCGGAATCAACCAGTTCCGGCGGGCATAGCCCACCTTGTTTTCGACACCCCCTTTTTTCCCATCCCGATCTCACATCGCAGAACTGCGACGCAAATAGATAGTGGCTGCGAAAAGCCACAAATTTCTGCTGCTCTTGCCGTTTGCTCCCTCTCAACACTTTGACCACCGCTGCTTTCAGGTTGTCAAACCCCAATTGCCGCGGCACCCGCCATAAAACTCGAAGGCTGAAGCCTGCCCATCCAAGAATACCTCCTGCGTTTGCCCCGGATAGGCTTTCACAAAGATGCTCCCGGAATAACCCAGCCACATCACAAAGAGCTGCGCCTGCACGCTCTCCCCTGCTATGATCACCTCGGCTTCTCCGAAATCCACCTGCCCCACTTCGCCGGGCTCGTGACTCAAGGGCACATACACTACAACCTGATCTTTACCACCCGGAACGGCACTCCGCTTCATCCCCGAAACCTTCTCAGAGAGTACAAAGCCATTTTGGCGAAAGCAGGCCTGCCTGAGCGTCGCTTCCACGATCTGCACCACACGGCTACGTCGCACCTGCTCAACAATTGCATCCCGGTGATCGAGGTATCCCGAATGCTAGGGCATGCGCGCCACTCTATTTCGCTGGACATTTATGGTCACTTCATCCCATCTAACCAGCGAGAGGCGGCCAACCTAATGGACGGGCTGCTCATCCCCGTAAAACTGCACACAAACTGTACACAAATTTACGACAATGAACGGGAGACGGCATGTGCCACGCTCTAGACCCTCATATTTTGGGGTAAAAAAACAGAAACCCCCGTATTTGGGGGATTTCTGAGTGGGCGGAACAGGACTCGAACCTGCGACCTCTTCTTTGTAAGAGAAACGCTCTAACCAGCTGAGCTATCCGCCCGGTAAGATGATTATACCGCGGGGGAGGAGAGTTTTGCAACCGCGGCGACCACGGCATCGTAATCGGCAGGGAGCTCGATCGGCGGATTGGCGTAGCGGGCGACGATGCCATCTAGTTCCTCGCGATGATAATCCACCTTGAAGCGCGAGAACTTCAGCCCGTGGGCGGTGGAAATCACCACCACGCGCTCGTGGGGCTGGATCACACCGCGCTCCAGTAGTTTGAACAGCGCGCCCAGCGCCACGCCGGTGTGCGGGCAGGCGTACAGGCCAGTACGATCGGCGCGGGCCGAGGCGTTGGCAAGCTCTTCCTCACTAACCTGCTCCACAATCCCATCAAAGGCGCGCAACGTCTTGACCGCCCGCTCGTAGCTTACCGGGTTGCCGATCTGAATGGCGCTCGCCAGAGTTTTACGCGCCTTGACCGGCTCAAACTTTTTGAAATCCGTCAGATAGCTGCGGTAGAGCGGATTGGCGTTTTCGGCCTGGGCAGCCACCAGGCGCGGCAGACGCTCGATCAACCCCAATTCTTTCGTCATCAACAGTCCCTTACCCAGGGCGCTGATGTTGCCCAGATTGCCGGAGGGGATGATGATCCAATCCGGCGGCTCCCAGCCGAACTGCTCCACGATCTCAATCCCAACCGTCTTCTGCCCCTCCATGCGCAGCGAGTTCATCGAGTTCGCCAGGTAAATCTCCGGGTTCTCGGCCAACCGCTGGACGATCGCCATACAGCCGTCGAAATCAGTATCCAGCGAGAGCACCGTCGCGCCGTTGGCGATCGGCTGGATCAACTGCTCCAGCGAGACTTTGCCACGCGGCAGCAGTACCACCGCGGGGATGCCCGCCGCGGCCGCGTAGGCCGCCAACGCCGCCGAGGTGTCGCCCGTCGAGGCCGCCGCCACCGCCCGAATCGGTTTGCCATCGGCGATCATCTGCTTAACCACCGAAACCAACACGGTCATGCCTAAATCTTTGAACGATCCGGTGTGACTGTTACCACACAGTTTGATCCACAGATCCGGCAGACCGATCTCGGCCCCCAGCCGCTCGGCCCAGAACAGGTTGCTGTGGCCCTCGTACATCGAGACCACATTCTCAGGAGATACTTGTGGGCAAACCCATTCCTTCTTGCCCCACACGCCGCTACCGTAAGGCCATTCGTGGGTGTGGGTGCGCGAATCGAAGAGCGCCTTCCACTCATCCGGGGAACGGTCGCGCAGCGCGTCCAGGTCGTGTTCCACATCCAGCAGCCCGTCGCAATCCTCGCAACGGTAGACGATCTCGTAAATTGAGTAGCGCCGCCCGCAACCACGCACGCATTCGTACCAACTGGTATAAGTCATTGTTCACTCCGAAAATCATCAACCGAACACACCACAAAGGACACAAAGATGCACAATGCTCTTTGTGTTCCTTCGTGTCCTTCGTGGTTAACCTCAGAGTCTCTCCTGCAGGAGGTTTCACTCTCCAACCACGTCCGTCTCAATCCGATGGATGGGCTGCGCCCCCTGAGCAGCCTGTTCGGGCGCGGGGACGGAAGCCTCGTCGGGTTTATCGGAAAGCCCAAAGAGCAGCGCGCCCGCCTCGCCCCAGGCCAGGGCCTGTACCTGAACCTCGCGGGTGAGCACGATTTCCTCGGACAGTTTCTGTTCCACGGGGGTTTTCGCGTCCAGTTGACCCATGCGGGCCGCCGTGGCGAGGTACTCATTACGGCGAAAAGCCTTGAAGGGCGTTGGGTCGCCTGCTTCGACGCGCGCGGCCACCTCGCGGTGAATCTCCCGCAGGGCAGGCGAGAGTTCCGCGGCGCGCCCGCTCACCTCGGCAAGGAAACCTTCAAAGGAAGGCATCTCCCCCGAGCGAATCTCATCAATCAGCCTATCCAGGGTGAAAACGCCGCCCCCCAGAATCAGGCACAGGTATACCAAGTAATCCTGGTTGTCGGTGGTAAACGGATGGAATTCGACCTGATTAAGAGAATGATAAGCCGTTTCAAAAGCATCGGGGTCGAATTCATCCCCCAGCAGGGCGCGTATCGTCTGAAAGGCGGCTTCCACGCGCACGCGGTCAATCACATGGTCGTTGCGCCCGCGCGCGCCGAGGGTGGTCTTATCCAGGTCAATCAGCACGGCGGTGTCGCCATCCACGCGGAAGCCCTGCGCCTCGCGCCAGGCATCGAACTCCGGCAAAGCCGCCCAGCGGTTGGCCGCGTAGAGGCGGGCGCGTTCATCCAGCTGCTCCACGTCATAGGCTGGGGATTCATTGGAGCACTCCGCGCCGATGAAGGCCAGTCCCGTCCAATCCCCCGCGGCGCAGATGTTGGCAAAAGCGCGCCCATCGTTTAGGCGCGTATCGCCCAAAAAGAGCACACGCTTGAGCGTGGGCCGCGCCGCTCGCAGGATGCGCACGATCACCGCGGCGTACTCCGGTGTGCTCTTGCGCGGCACCACACCCGCGGGCAGGCCGATCTCGGCGCGTACATCCGCCAGCGAGGGCAGCGCCGGGTCGAGAGGCTGCAAATTGCGGTAGACGACCGCATCGCCCAGAAAATCGCTCACGCGAGCGCGTCCGTAGGCTTTCATAAAATTATCCTTTCAAACCACATCCACAGCGCATCCTTCGATACGCGCCTGCAGCGCTACTCAGGATGCGCCCCAGAGACATTGTGCGTCCTGAGTAACACTGAGCGACAGCGAAGTGCATATCGAAGGGCGCACACCCGCGTTAAGAGAGATACCCTTTTGCCACCAGCAATTCGGCGTTGAGGATCGAGCCGCTGGCCGCGCCGCGCAGGGTGTTGTGCACCACGCTGACCATGCGTAGGTCCAACAACGGGCAGGGGCGAACACGCCCCACCGTGACCGCCATCCCCGCGGCAGCATCGCGATCGCGGCGCGGCTGCGGGCGGTCGGGTTCAGGGCGCACCAGCACGGGATGCGCGGGGGCGCTGGGCAAATCCAGGCTAGGGAAAGCAGTCAAAACTCCGATGGCCTCCTCGGGCGCTGGTGTGCGCTCAAAGCCCACCGAGATCGCCAGGGTATGCCCGTCGAAGACAGGGACGCGGTGGGTCTGCGCGCTGACGACGAAATCCGCCGGGCGGCGCTCACCACCCACCAGATGCCCCAGCAAAATGTGCGCCTCGCTCTCGATCTTCTCCTCTTCGCCGGAGATGTAAGGGATCACGTTACCGTCAATATCAAGGTAGGAAACGCCCGGATACCCCGCCCCGGAGACGGCCTGCATGGTGGCTACAAAAACCCGCCGTACGCCGAAGGCGTCATCCAGCGGCTTGAGGGTCATCGCCAGGCCGGTGGTGGTGCAGTTCGGGCTGGTAACGATGAAACCACTCCAGCCGCGTTCAGCGCGCTGACGCTCGATCAGCGCCAGGTGGTCGCCGTTGATCTCCGGGATCACCAGCGGCACGTCCGGCTCCTGGCGGAAAGCCGAGGCGTTGGAGCACACCGCGTAACCCGCCGCGGCGAAGAGCGGCTCAATCTCGCGGGCGTGACGGGCCGGCAGCGCAGAGAACACCAGCCGAACGGGCAGATCGGGCGTGGAGGGGAGCACCGGCAGGTCGCATGCCGCAGAGGGCGGATCGCCATCCAGCACCCAGCGAATTTCGCCATAGGACTGGCCTTCGGTGCGTGCCGAGCCGGTGACGGCGGTCAACTCAAACCAGGGATGATCGGCGAGCAACTGCACAAACCGCTGCCCTACCGCGCCGGTCGCTCCCAGCACGGCTACGGGGATTTTTTGAGGGAGGGGATTAATCATAACTTTCACCACTGAGAAACGGAGAACACAGAGCACCTTTGAATATCTGCGGAGAAATTCTCCGCGTGCCCTGTGGCTCCGTGGTTATATCATCCATCGGCGAGCATCTCGGCATGGATGTGCCGCACGGCGTCCTCGGCATCGTCATCGGCGACGACCAGCGAAATACTGTACTCCGAAGACCCCTGCGCGATGGCAATCACGTTGATGTGCGCCTTCCCCAGCGCGCCGAACACTCCTGCGGCCACGCCGGGGGTTTCGCGCAACGCCGCACCGACCACCGTCAGGATGGTGACATCGTCTTTAGACCAGATGCGGTCAATATCGCGGCGCGCCAGCTCCAGTGACATTTCGTCTTCCAGCGAAGCGATCACATCCGGGGAGCTACCCGTAGGGATCACAAAGCTGATGGATTGCTCCGACGACGCCTGCGAGATCATCAACACACTGGCGCCGGTGCGGGCGACGGCAGCGAAAGTGCGCGCTGCAATGCCAGGGACACCCATCATCCCGCGCCCTTCCACAGTAATCATGCTCAAATTAGGAATAGCCGCGATAGCGGTTACCTGACCAAAGCGGGTCTGCGGATTGGCGGTGATGCACGTCCCGGGGTATTCCGGATTGAAGGTATTCTTGACCCACAGGGGGATGTTACGGTCAACGATCGGGCGGATGGTCTTGGGGTGTAGCACTTTAGCCCCAAAATAGGCCATCTCACGGACCTCGTTGAAGGAAAGCTCAGGAATGACCCGCGCTTCAGGGACGATGCGGGGATCGGCGGTCATCACGCCATCGACATCCGTCCAAGTCCAGACTTCGTCGGCATCCAGACAAGCCCCCAAGATAGCGGCAGTGTAATCACTGCCCCCGCGCCCCAGGGTGGTGATCGTCCCCGTGGGGGTGGCCCCGATAAAACCGGTCACCACCGGGATAGTGCCGGCCTCGAGGAGAGGCAACAACCTCGAGCGCGTCCGGCTGCGGGTGGCCTGCATATCCGGCACGGCATTCTGGAAAGCGTCATCGGTGACGATCAACTGGGTGGCGTCCACAGCCTGCGAAGCCAGCCCAACCTGCCTCAGCGTGGCGGCAACCACACGGGCGTTCAATCGCTCCCCCAACGAGGTGATTGCATCCATCTCTCGCGGGGTGGCCTCCCCACCCCCGGGAAGACTGCTGCAATACGCGCCTAGCTCCCGGAAAAGCTGGTTGATCTCCTCGAGGAGCTCTGCACGCTCCTCGCCAGCAGGGATTAGCGCGGTGATGACCTCTTCATGCCGCGCCCGCAGATCAGCGAGCCGGTCCTCGCAGGTGGGCCCATCCGTGCTGCCAGCGATGCGAGCGATCTCGATCAGCGCGTCAGTGACCCCGCGCATCGCGGAGACAACTACCGCCAGTCGCTCCCAGCGAGAAGCCTGCGCTTGCACGATGGCCGCCGCCTGGCGAATAGCCTCAACACTACCCACCGATGTGCCGCCAAATTTCATTACCAGCGTTCTCATAGTACCTCACCAAAAAAGAATTCCCGACATTATACACGCTCTTTCCGAAGAAGGAAGTGGTGAGAGCCGATATTCACCAAGTCAAAAAACAAACCCAGGGATAAAAATAAGGAGAGGTGTTCCTGCACCTCTCCCGATAATCAACGCCGTGCGCTTCAATCAGGGATTTACGGAGATATTTTTTGTCATGGCGTTGTTGCCTTCGTCGCCTTCGGCAACTGTGTCCGTAGTATCAGCGATCGCCTTGGTGTTGATGCTGCCGTAGTGACTAGGGTAACCAGCATAGGTGCAAGTGAGCACGCGCCCACCGGTCGGGTTGACATTGCTCACCGTCCAGGTGCAGGCCGGAGAAGGATAGTTCTCGCCCGGATACCACTCAACCACGAACGGCCCCACAGCCACCGCGTTGCCGATGTTGTACACCTGCACCTTAACATCCACCGGATTCCCTTTGGTGGGCGTGGCCGGGTTGAGTTCCAACACGTTGATGATTAAATCCGGTTGAGCTACCGGAACGGGTGTGTTAGTCGATGTGGCCGTGGGTGTCGGCGTGTCCGTCGGCGGGGGAAAGACTTCCACCTTCACCCAGAAACTCTTATCGGCAGCAGCGCCAATACCAAAGACCACGTTATCAGGGGAGCGGAGCAAGAAATTCCCCTGATACGCCCCCGGCGCGTCCGGCGCCACCAGGTTGACCGAGACATCCACCGTCTCGCCGGGGTTGACCACGCCGCTGGTCAACTGCACACTGTCCGGGGCGTTCATTCGGTCGCCGTGGCTAAAAATCAACTGATAACCCGAAGTCCAGGTGCACGAGCCGATGTTTTTCAATCGCCAGGTCTTGGTAAAGTCCGAACCGGCAAGCACATCCGCGCCATCCGGATAGGTGACATCAGCCACAAAACTAGCCCAATTGCAGGGGATGGGCGTTTTGGTGGCGGTTGGCGGCTGGGTAGGCGGAGGGAGAGTAGCTGTTGGAGCGGTTGTCGTCCCCACCGCGGGTGGCGGAGCGGGGGTATCCGCCATTCCCCCGGCTACCGCCTGCGCCGTCGCCGTCTCCCCAATGGCCTGCGTCAGACGGGCGTCCACCGTCAGGCGAGCCGCGGTTGCCAGGGTTTCATCATCGGCGCTCCCCCCCTGCCCCGGCATGTTGCAGCCGCCCAGGGCAACCAACGCCACGATGAGACAGGTGATCGTCCATTTCGATTTCAGGTTATACCGCATTGTGCTTCTCCTCTCGTCAGTTCATCTCAACCCTATGCTAGCGATTTCACCAAGCGGCGTCAATGAGAAAAAAGTCCCCCGACACGCCGCTGGGACAAGCGGTCATTGACGCTGATTTTCTGCTGGCGTATAATTCCTTTCCGGGGAAGTGCTGGAATTGGCAGACAGGCGTGACTTAGGATCACGTGCCCTCTGGGCGTGTGGGTTCGAGCCCCACCTTCCCCACCAGCGGCCCCACCGAAAGGCGTCACCGGACGCCTTTCTTCGTGTGTTGGGCTCAATTGTTAGAAAGCTATCAGATCACAGCGCCGCAGCCCTGGCCTGACGACCCGATCTACCCCGCCGTGATATAATTCCGCGCTGCACGCCTGTACGAAAGAAGGATGTTACCTTGAATATTCAAACCGAACGCCTTGAAGACCATCAGATCAAACTCCTGGTCGAGGCCGATCCGGCCGACTGGGAAAAAGCCAAACGCCAGGCCGCCCGCAAACTGGCAAAACGGGTGAAAATCCCCGGATTCCGGCCTGGCAAAGCGCCCTACCCCGTCATCGTCAAACACCTGGGCGAGGCGGCGATCATCGAAGAAGGGCTGGACATCCTGGTGGATGAGATTTACCCCCGCATCCTGGACGAGGCCGAGGTGGAACCCTACGGCCCCGGACGGCTGGAAAACGTCACCAGCTTTGACCCACCCGCCATGGAATTCATCGTCCCGCTGAAGCCGGAAGTCGAACTTGGGGATTACAAGTCAATCGAACTGCCCTACGAACCGCCTGAAGTTAGCGACGATGATGTAGAGGAAGTGATCGAAAACCTGCGCGAGCGCAGCGCCGAAGCCGAAGCAGTCGAGCGCCCGGCGGAGGAAGGCGACGTGGTCTACCTGCGCGTCAGCGCCAAACGGCTGGATATCGAAGACGAGGAAGAAGCCACGCTCTACTCCGGACAGTTCTCCTCCGCCCGCCTGGGTGAGGAAAACAGCGCCACCGACCGCCAGTTCTTTGAAGGTTTCTCCAAACACCTCGTCGGCCTTGCCCCCCAAGAGGAAAAGACCTTCACCTACACCTACCCCGACGACTACGAAGACGAGGAGCTGCGCGGCGTGGAAGTCGAATTCCACGTGCTGGTGACCAACGTCCAGTCCTTCAAACTGCCAGAACTCAACGACGAGTTCGCCCAGGAGGTCAGCGAATTTAAAACCCTGGAAGAGCTGCGCGCCGACATCCGCAAGCACCTCGAGGAGCAAGCCCTGAGCGAATACCAGGAAGAGTATAGCGACGAGGTCGTCGAAAAGCTGGTCGAGAGCAGCACCATCCACTACCCGCCGCAGGCCGTTGAACACGAAAAACAACACGTGCTCAACAACCTGGAAATGCGCCTGGCGCAACAGGGCCTCAGCCTGGAGCTCTACAAAGAATTCAGCGGCCAGAGCGAGGAAGAATTTGAAACCGACCTCACCGAAATAGCCGAACAAAACATCAAGCGCGAGCTGGTGCTCTCTGAGGTGGCAAAAGCGGAGGAGATCGAACTCGATCCCGACAAATTCAACGAAACTTCCACCACCGTCCTCAACACCATCACCGCGGAGATGACTCCCAAACAGGTGCGCGACCTGCAGAAAAAAGGCGGGATCGCCAACCTGTTATCCAACATCGCCATGGATTTGACCCTCCAGCGAACGGTTGAGTACCTCAGCACCATCGCCCGCGGCGAACCCTGGCCCCCTGAGAAAGACGAAGACGAAGACGAACCCGAAACCGAAGCGGAGGAGATCGCCGCCGAGGAGCAACCCGCTCCCGAGCCTGATCCTGCCCCCGCACCAGACGACGAAAGCGAGGCCGCATGAACGCCCAAATGCCTTACGCCCTCACTCCCTACGTGATCGAATCATCCCCCCACGGCGAGCGCCTCTACGATGTGTTCGCCATGCTGCTAAAAAACCGCATCCTCTTCCTGGGGACGCCGATCAACGACCAGGTCGCCAACCTGGTGGTCGCCCAGTTGCTCCACCTGAGCAAAGAGGACTCGGAAGCCCCCATCCAGATGTACATCAACTCCCCCGGCGGCCAGGTCTACGCCGGGATGGCGATCTACGACACCATGCAGATGATCCCCAACCCAATCAGCACCGTGGCCGTCGGCATGACCGCCTCCTTCGGCACCGTGCTGCTGACCGCGGGCTCCAAAGGGCAGCGCTACGCCCTGCCTCATGCCACCATCCACATGCACCAGCCGCTGGGCGGAGCGCAGGGCCAGGCCACCGACATCCAGATTCAGGCCAAGGAGATCCTACGCCTCAAAACCCGCCTCAACGAAATCCTGGCGCTTCACACCGGCCAGAAAGTCGAGAAGATCGAGAAAGATACCGACCGCGACTTCTGGATGGACGCCCAGGAGGCCAAGAAGTACGGCTTGGTGGATGAAATCCTGGAAGTGCCAGAAAAAGCCGTCTGACCCCATCCTGTGACCCTCCCAAGCCGGATTGCGCCCCAACCCCGCAATCCGGCTTTGCTTAGCATGAAAACAATAACCACCCCCCCTCTGCGCGCGCTGATCCTGGACATGGACGGCGTGCTGTGGAAAAACTATCAGCCGATCGGCGATTTGCCAGCCATCTTCGAGCGCATCCAGGCGCTCGGCTTAGGCTTCATCATGGCGACCAACAACGCCACCCGCACGCCAGCGTGGTATCTCGAACGGCTGGCGCAATTTGGCGTGCACCTGGAACCCTGGCAGGTGATTAACTCCGCCGAGGCGACGGCGGAATACCTGCGCGAGCGATTCCCTCAGGGCGGGCCGGTGTACGTCATCGGCGAAGAAGGGCTGCTCAACGCTCTGAAACGGCGCGGCTTCATCCCGGACGAGGAGAGCGCCCTCGCCGTGGTCGCCGGGCTGGATAAGCACCTGACCTACGAAAAAATCAAACGCGCCAACGCCCTGATCCGCAACGGGGCGCTCTTCATCGGCACCAACCCCGACCGCACCTTCCCCACCCCTCAGGGACAGGTCCCCGGCGCGGGAACCATCCTGGCGGCCATCGAAGCCGCCTCCGGGGTCGCCCCCACGGTGATCGGCAAACCCGGCGCGGCCATGTACCGGCTGGCGCTGCAACGTCTAGGCACCCGCCCCGAGGAGACTCTGGTCGTCGGCGACCGCCTGGAGACCGACATCGCCGGGGCACAAAACGCTGGCTGCCCCGCGGCCTTGGTGCTCTCCGGCGTAACCTCCCGCGCCGCCGTCGAACAGTGGCAGCCCGCGCCAGCGTGGATCGCCGAGGACCTCACCTCGCTGCTGGAATTGCTATCGGCAGAGCGACGGCAGACGGCAGACAGCTGACCGCGGTTCACCACCCACAACCCCATGCCCAAACCCTACCTCCTCGACCTCACCCTGAACGACCTGGCCGCCCTGATGGCTGGTTGGGGCGAGCCGGCTTACCGCGCCCGTCAGGTCTGGCATGGGGTGTATCACAGCCTGTGGCGCACACCCGAGGAGATCACCACTCTCCCGGCAAAGCTTCGCCAGCGCATGGCCGCCGAAATCGAGTTCAGCCGCTTGAAGCCGGTGAGCGAGCAGTTTTCCTCCGACGGTGAGACGCTCAAAATCCTCTTCCACCTGCCCGACGGCAAGCCGATCGAAACCGTGCGCATGCGCTACCAGAAGCGTCGCACCCTTTGCATCTCCACCCAATCGGGCTGCGCCATGGGCTGCACGTTTTGCGCCACCGGTCAGATGGGCTTTTTGCGCAACCTCACCGCCGGGGAGATCGTCGAGCAGGTGACGTATTTCGCCCGCCGGCTGGCAAGCGAGGGAGATCGCGTGACCAACATCGTCCTCATGGGCATGGGCGAACCGCTGCACAACTACGCCGCCACCCTGGAAGCCATCCGGCGGCTCAACCACCCCGAGGGGATGAACCTGGGGGCGCGGCGCTTCACCATCTCCACAGTGGGGCTGGTCCCGCGCATCCGCCAGCTCGCCCGCGAGGACGTGCAAATCAACCTGGCCGTTTCGCTGCACGCCGCCGACGATGAGCTGCGCACCACCATGTTGCCGGTCAACCAGCGCTATCCCCTCGACGAACTGATGGACGCAGTGCGCGAATACGCCCGTCGCACCCGCCGCCGGGTGACCTTTGAATGGGCTTTGATCCGCGGCGTCAACGACACGCCCGAACAGGCCGCCCGTCTGGCCGCGCTGCTGCGGGGCCTGCTGGCGCACGTCAACCTGATCCCGCTCAACCCCACCCAGGGCTTCGAGGGGCAGGCCTCCAGCCGTCAGCGGGCCGCGGAATTCCAGCGCCTGCTGAAAGAACGCGGCATCCCCTGTACCGTGCGCCTGCGCCGGGGAATTGACATCCAGGCTGGTTGCGGACAACTCGCCAGTCGCTCCTGACGCGAACACACACACAGATAAGCGTCCTGAGTGGCACGAATCATTCCTAACCTAAACTTTCGTGCTACAATAATCGCGACCTTCCCCGGCCAAAATCAGGAGAAACAGCATGGAAACCTGGCTCATCCGCCTGGACTTCCCGGCTCACCTTTTCGACGTCCCCATCATCAACCAGCTCATCCGCCGTTTCGATGTCACCTTTAACATCCAGGCCGCCCATATCGATAAAAACGGCGGCCAGGTAGACCTCTACCTCACAGGTCACCGCCAGGCGCTGGACGACGCCGTCCGCTGGCTGATGACCAAAGGCATTGACACCCAGGTGCTGGAAGAATAACACCACCGGAGGCAGCAACGCACAATGACTGCACGCATCATCCTCAACCCCTATGCCGCCCGCTGGGAAGCCCTGCAACGCCGCCCCGAAGCCGAGGCGGCCCTGCGCGCCGCGGGCGTGGAATTCGATCTCGTCGTCTCCGAACATCCCGGCCACGGCATCCAACTGGCCGCCGAGGCCGTCCGGCAGGGATGCGATCCCATAATCGCCGCCGGGGGCGATAGTACGTACAACGAAGTGGTCAACGGCATGCTCCAGGCCGCCGGCGACGCTCCCCTCGCCGCCCGCTTTGGCATCCTGCCCATGGGCACGGCCAACGACCTGGCCGATAACCTCGGCATCCCCAAATACCTTAACGCTGCTGCAAAGATTATCGCTGCTGGGAAGGCGCGCCCGCTGGACATCTGCCGGGTCAACCAGCGCTATTTCATCAATAACTCCGGCGTCGGGCTGGAAACCGCCGTCTCGGTGCAGCAAACCAACATGAAGCGCACCAAAGGAATCGTCCGCTATCTGCTTGCCACGCTGATCGTCATCGCCCGCAACCCGCAATGGCACATGGATCTCGAATGGGACGACGGCAGTTACAGCGGGCCGGTGACCATGGTCTCCGTGGGCAACAACCCGCGCACCGGCGGTATCTTCTACACCGTACCCCACGCCGACCCCTTCGACGGCAAACTCTCCTTCGTCTACGGCTCAATGACCCGCCGCATCGATATCCTGCGTATCCTGCCGCGCATCATGAAGCCCGCCGAGGGCAACTACGTGGAGCACCCCGCCGTCCACGAGGTGCACAGCACTTGGCTGCGTGTGCGCGCCACGCCCACCACCCCGCTGCACACCGATGGCGAAGTGATTGAACACGCCATCGAATCGCTGGAATACCGCGTCCATCCCGGGCGCGTCCGCATGCTGCTCCCTGGTGAATAGCCTCATCACCCGCCTGCTGCGCACCTTCTTCCACCTGCTCTATCACCCTTTTGCCTGGACGTACGACGCCGTCGCCGCCGTCGTATCCCTGGGGGCGTGGAACGACTGGGTGAACAGCGTTCTCCCTTATTTGCGCGGACCGTGCCTGTTGGAGCTGGGATTCGGCCCCGGACGCCTTCAACTGAAACTCGCCCACAGGGGGATCGCCGCTTTCGGGCTGGATGCCAGCCCGCAGATGACCCGCCTGGCACACCGCCGCCTTCGCCGCGCCGACTTCACCCCCCGACTCGTCAACGGTTATGCGCAGGCCGTCCCCTTCCCCACACACACCTTTTCCCAGATCGTCGCCACCTTCCCCTTAGAGTACATCGTACACCCCAACACACTGGCCGAAATCCGCCGCCTGCTCACCGTGGATGGCGAGCTGATCCTGCTGCCGCTGGCCTGGATCACCGGCGAGGGCCTGCTCCACCGCCTGGCCGAGGCGCTGTTTCGCCTCACCGGGCAGGCTCCACCGTGGAACGACGCTTTCCTGCAACCGCTGACCACCGCCGGGTTTCAATGTCAGGTAGAGCACGTCAACGGCCCTGACTGGAAACTGGTTATCATCCGGGCGAAAAGCGTCTGGTAAAATAGCATCATGGAAGTGCAAATTGCCGTATCCAAAGTCAAGAAATACGCCTCCTCCAACAGCGGCGACACGGTTGAAGTCATCGAGCGTCCCCACGGCGGCGTGTCCGTGGTGATGGCCGACGGCCAAAGCTCCGGCAAAGGCGCCAAATGGGTTTCCTCCTTCGTGGCGCGCAAAGTGATCTCCCTGCTGGCCGAAGGCGTGCGCGATGGCGCTGCCGCCCGCGCCGCCGCCGACGCCCTCTACACCGAGCGCGGCGGCAAAGTCTCCGCCACCCTCAACATCCTCTCCGCTGACCTGGTCACCGAGACCATCGTGTGCACGCGCAACAACCCCGCGCCGGTGCTGCTGGCGCGCAACGAAACCATCACCCTGCTCAACGAAGAGAGCACCCCCATCGGCTTCCATCGCAACATCCGACCTGTGATCAATCAAGTCGAAATGCAGCCCGGCCTGACGATGGTGATCTTCACCGATGGCATCCTGCACGCCGGTTCGCGCGAAGGCCGCTCGATGGATGTGGTCACCTGTCTGCAATCCGTGCTCGAAGAAGAAAATCCTTCTTCCCAGCAAATCGCCGATTCCCTGCTGCATCACGCCCTGCGCCTCGACCAGGGGCGTCCCAGCGACGATATCACCGTGGTCGTTCTGCGAGTGCTATCCGTGGAGGAAACCGACAGTCGCTACGGAGAGAACCTCATCCGCCGTATGACGGTGCGCCTGCCATTGATCCTATGAAGCCTCCTCTTCACCGGCGCTGGAGACAGCTGCGCGCCAGCTTGCGGGATACTGGCCTGCTGTTGCGCGAGTTCGGCTGGCCGCTCCTGTTCTTCAACATCGCCGTGCTGGGAGGTGGCTGGCTATATCACCGCATCTCGATCTACTACGGCGAACCGGTGGGCGACCTCTCGGCAGCTGTCTACCACGTCCTGACGCTGGTCTTTCTCAACTCACTGATTGATTACCCCGCAAGCTGGCCGTTGCGGGCGTTTTATTTCCTCATGCCCATCATCGGCATCGGCCTTTTGGCGCAAGGCGTGGCCGATTTCGGCGTGCTGTTCTTCAATCGCCGCGCCCGCGGCAAGGAGTGGGAAATGGCTGTTGCCTCCACGTTTTCCAACCACGTCGTCCTCGTCGGCCTGGGACATCTGGGCTACCGGGTGGTCCACCACCTGCACTCGCTGGAGCAGGACGTCGTCGCTATAGATATCCACCCCCAGCCGGATATCGCCGCCAGTGTGCGCTCCCTGGGTGTGCCGGTGCTGACCGACGACGCCACCCGCGAGGCGGCGCTGGTGGTCGCGGGGATTCGCAAGGCCCGCGCCATCATCCTGTGCACCCAGCAGGATGGCCTCAACCTGCAGGTCGCCATGAAGGCGCGCGCCCTGAACCCTGAGATCCGCGTGGTCATCCGCATCTTTGATGACGAGTTCGCTAAAGAACTCACCAAGCAATTCGGTTTCAAGGCCATCAGCAATTCGGCAACGGCCTCCCCGCTCTTCGCCGCGGCCGCTGCCGGCGTGGACATGACTCATCCCATCGTCATCGAAGGGCAGGCGCTCAGCCTGGCGCGCTTACAGGTAGCAGCAGGCTCACAACTGACAGGGAAAACCGTCGGGGAAATCGAGCGCGAGTTCGAGGTCAGCGTGGTGGTGCTGCGCAACGCCGGGAAAACCCCCGAATACCACCCCGAGGCCGGGCGCCAGATCCACCCCGGCGACGTCCTCGCCATCCTCGGTGGCGCCGCGCAGATCAGCCATGTCGCCAACCACAACCGCTCACCCTGAATCTCGCCCCACCATCGGGGTGGTCGGCGTGTGTGGCTCCGGCAAGACGGAGTTGGCCCGCCGCCTGCGCGCCCGCGGTTATGTTGTGCGCCACATCGCCCAGGAACACTCTTACGCCCCCAAAATGTGGCAGCGCCGCGGCAGGCCCGACGCGCTGATTTACCTGCACGTATCTTTCCCCATCACCATGCAGCGCAAATCCTTCCACTGGAACGAATCCGAATACCAGGAACAACTCCGCCGCCTGGCGGACGCCCGCCAGCACGCCGACCTGACCATCAACACCGATCACCTGACCCCCGAGGAGGTCGCCGCGGCGGCCCTCGACTTCATCGAGGGCGACACAGAGCGCCCTGAGCAGCGCTGAGCAAATGTTTCACAGCCAATCCGCAAAGACGCCAGTTTTTATTTTCTCTTCGCGTCCCTGGCGCCTTCGCGGTTCAATTTGTCATGCGATGTAATATCACCCACATCCACGTTGTTCTATAATCGCAGGAAAAGCAGAATAAGCGCGCCCGCCACCAGGAACGGCCCGTAGGGGATCGGCTCGAAGGCGCGATAACGCCGCAGAACAAACTGCCCCAACAGCCAGAGCAGGCTGAACACCCCCCCGATTAGAATCGCCAGCGTCAGCCCCGCCAGCACGCCCGGCCAGCCGAGCAGCAGGCCGATCACCCCCGCCAGGTTGACATCCCCAAACCCCAGCGCAACCTCCTCCACCGGTTGCGCCCGCCAGCGGTTGATCAGACGCAAAAACAGCCCCCCCAGCGCATATAATCCATACATGATCGCAAACCCGGCCGCACCCCCCAGCAGCGTCGCTCCCCAGCCGTGCAGCCAGACCCCCACCCCGCCGCCAAGCAGGACGCCTGCCAGGCTGACCGGATGCAGGATCAGGCGGTGCTCCAGATCAATCACCGTCACCACGCCGAAATAGATCAGCAGCGCCAGGGCAATCCAGGCGTTCAATCGTTGTGAAGGGTTCGCCGCGAGCCAGAGCGTCGCGGCGACGAAGACCGCCTCGACTGCCCACGGGCGAAGGCGTCCCCGCCCGCAATCAGCGCAGCGCCGCGGCCAGAGTGCATACCCCCGCCAGCCCTGAGGTTGGTCACAGTGCGCGCACACCAGCCGACCGCGCCGCGCCCCCACACGCCGACGCGCCGGCAGGCCGTCGGCGAGGACGTTCACCACCAGCCCCGCCAGCCAACCGATCAACGCCCAAATCAGCCCGTTCCACATGCCGGGCATTATACCCGATAGAATTTGCGCCGCCAGAAGTCAGGTTCTTAAAAAAAGCCTGACTTCTGATACACCGGGCGAAGCCGCCGTAGTCGAAGCGCCCGCTTCAGCGTATAATCTTCCCTATGTTTCCCACCATCCTCATCCTCACCGATTTCGGCGACCGCGACCCCTTCGTGGGCATCATGAAGGGCGTGATGCGCGGCATCGCCCCTCAGGCCGCGCTGGTGGACCTCACCCACAAAATCCCTCCCGGCGACATCCGCCGCGCCGCCCTGGCGCTCTGGCAGGCGGTCCCCTTCTTCCCCGCGGGGACGATCTGCCTGACGGTGGTGGACCCCGGCGTAGGTACCAACCGCAAGGCGATGATCGCCCAATCCGGCGGCTACACCTTCGTCGGGCCGGATAACGGCGTGTTCACCTTTGTGCTTGGGGAGGATGCGCGCGCCTGGGAGCTGACCAACCCTGATCTGGCGCTGCCCTCGCCTGGGACGACGTTCCACGGGCGAGACTTGTTCAGCCCGGCGGCGGCGCACGCGGCCAACGGCGTGCCCCCGGAGCGTTTCGGTCCCCCAATCCTGGAACCCGTGCGCTTACCTGCTCCCCGGCTGGAATCCCGCTCCCCGGGAGAGATCGCCGCGGAAATCCTGCACGCCGATCACTTCGGCAACCTGCTCACCAGCCTGGGGCGCTTTGCCCGCCGCGGTGAGGGGCGCTGGCAGTTCACCCCCTGGGTGGGCGCGCTCCCCGCGCGGGAGCTGGAACTGCACCAAACCCGCCTCACCCTGCCGGACGGTCAAACCCTGCCCTGGGTGCAGACCTTCGGCGAAATCCCTGCTGGCCAATGCGCTGCCCTGGTGGGCAGCAGCGGGCTGGTCGAAATCGTCGCCAACCGCCAGAGTGCCGCCGACCTGCTGGGCCTGCGCGGCGGCGAAACCATCACCCTGAAATTCACCTGAGAGGAGCACGCCATGGAACGCTTTATCATACACGGAGGCAAACCCCTGCGCGGAGAGGTCACCCCCTCAGGGAACAAGAACGCCGCGCTGCCGCTGCTGGCCGCCTGCCTACTGACCGACCAGCCAGTGGTGCTGCACAACGTGCCGCAGATCCGCGATGTACTCGCCATGCGCCAACTGCTGACCGGCATGGGTGTTTCGGTAGAGACGGTGGGGGATCACAGCTGGCGGGTGCACGCCCGTGAGGTGCGCCCGCACGGGCTGGACGCGGCGATCTGCCGCAACATCCGCGCCTCGATTCTGCTGGCCGGGCCGATGCTGGCGCGCAGCGGCGAACTGCACCTGCCGCCGCCGGGTGGCGATGTGATCGGACGCCGCCGCGTGGATACGCACATCCTGGCGCTGGAAGCGATGGGCGCCAACGTGAACTACAGCCGCTCCGAGCGCCTGTTCCACTTCACCGCCGAAAAACTCCACGGTGCCGACATCCTGCTCGATGAAGCCAGCGTGACCGCCACCGAAAACGCCATCATGGCCGCAGCCACCGCCGAAGGCGAGACCATCCTGCGCAACGCCGCTTCCGAGCCGCATGTCCAGGAATTGTGTCACCTGATCAACGCCCTGGGGGGCAAAATCCGCAACATCGGCTCGAACACACTGCACATCGAGGGCGTGCCGCGGCTGGGCGGCGGCGAGTTCACCATCGGCCCCGACTACCTGGAAGTGGTCAGCTTCATCGGCGCGGCGGTGGTCACCGGCGGGGAGATCCGTATCCGCGATGCCGGGCCGCGCTATCTGGATATGGTGCGGCTGGTCTTCCGCCGTCTGGGTGTGGAGTGGGAAGTGGAGGGCGAGGACATCCTCGTCCCCGCCGAGCAGAAGTTGTGCATCAAACCCGATATCGGCCAGGCGATCCCGCAGATCAACGTGATGCCGTGGCCCGCTTTCCCCACCGACCTGATGAGCATTGCCATCGTGGTAGCAACTCAGGCGAAGGGCACCGTGCTCTTCCACGACTGGATGTACGAAGGGCGCATGTATTTCACCGATAAACTCAGCGGCATGGGCGCGCAGATCGTGCTCTGCGACCCGCATCGCTGCATCGTACAAGGCCCCAGCCAGTTAATCGGTGAGAACGTGGAAAGCCCGGATATCCGCGCCGGGCTGGCGCTGGTGCTGGCCGCCCTGGCTGCCGAGGGCACCTCGCAGATCCGCAACGTGGGTCAGATTGACCGTGGCTACGAGCAGATTGACGCCAAGCTACGCGCCCTGGGCGCGGACATCACGCGAGTGAG
>CAZZFZ010000032.1:0-2533 GCA_964653835.1 uncultured Anaerolineales bacterium | reverse complement strand
CTTGCGGTGAAGCATTACCCCCAATTAACCAGAAACGGGGAGACGGCATGATACCGTCTCCCCGTCCGCTTTTTAAAGCAGGAAGCTAACTAATCCTTCTGCGCCTCGCCGACCACGCTCAAGAACTGATCGAAAATGTTGCGCAGCATCGGCTCCGGCAGCGCACCCACTTGCTGGTGAACGACCTTGCCATCGTAGACGAACAACATGGTCGGGATGCCCTGCACGCCGAACTTCTGCGCCCATTGGGGGTTTTCATCGGTGTTGACCTTGGCGATCACCACCGAACCGGCGTATTCTTTCGCCAGCTTGTCCAGTATCGGGGCCACCATACGACACGGGCCGCACCACGGTGCCCAGAAATCCACCACAACGGGGAGCTCGTTTTGCAGCACCGTCTTTTCAAAAGCAGCGTCGGTCACGTGAATTGGTTCGTTAATCATTGCTTTTCTCCTGATTGATTTTCCATCGGTTCAGCCAGCGATCTCACCGCTCACATCCTGCGGCAAGATGCGGTAACGCCAGGCGATTTCTGCCGCAGCGTCCAGCGTGGCGCTGACCGAACAGTATTTCTCTTTAGAAAGGCGCAGCGCCTGCTCCACAGCCTTCGGGTCTAACCCTTCGCCGCGGAACAGGTATTCCACCTCGATATGCGTATACACTTTGGGATGATCGGCAGCACGTTGACCGCGCACTTGCACTTCAAACCCTTCCAGGGGTTGGCGTTTCTTGCGCAGAATGGAGGCCACATCCACACCACTGCATCCAGCCACAGCGGCCAGCAGCAACTCCATCGGTGAAAGTCCGGCCTGACCATCATCCGCATCTATCTGGACAACGCCACCGGCAGGATTCTTACCCTGAAACTGACCATTCCCCTGCCAGGTGACCAGAACTTCTTTGTAATCCGTGCTCACAAACCTACCTTGCCTTTCCACTCATCAAGGGCATATGCAAAAGCTGAGTATAGCATGACAATCCTGAAATGTCAGGTATAATCTCGCCCATGAAATTTGACTTCGCCACGCGGCAGATTGGCGATTACAAGGTCGTCACACCGGTCTATGAGGGGCCGCTGGACCTGCTGCTTCAGCTCATCGAACAGGCCGAACTGGACATCACTCGCCTTGCCCTGGCGCAGGTGACCGATCAATACCTGGCCCATTTGCGCGCCATGCCGGAGCGCGAGCCGGAGGAGGTCTCCGCCTTTCTGGTGATCGCCGCAAAGCTGTTGCAGGTGAAGTCAGAAGCTCTGCTGCCGCGCCCGCCAGCGCGCGAGGAGGGCGAGGAAGACCCCGGCGAGGCGCTGGCGCGCCAACTGCTGATCTACAAACGCTATAAAGAAATCGCCGCCTTGCTGGAAGAACGGTCCCAACGAGGGTGGCGCAGCTATTTGCGGCTGGCCCCGCCGCCGAAACTCCCCCCAAAACCGGATTTCGGGGATTTCACTCTGGCCGATCTGCACGCCCTGGCCGCCGAGGTATTCCTTCAAATGGATAACCGCCCCCCGCTGGCGACGGTGGTCGCCGCGCCGCGAGTGACCATCCGCGAGAAAATCCGCCACATCATCCACACCCTACGGACGACGCCGCGCACCACCTTCTCGCGCCTGCTGGGGAAAAAGCGCAGCCGCCTGGATGTAGTGGTCACTTTTCTGGCGATGCTCGAGCTGATCAAACGCCACTTTGTGCGCGCCACCCAGGAAGGGTTGTTCCAGGAAATCAGCCTGGAACCGGCCACCGCCTGGGACGAGCAGGCCGATTTTGAGCTGGAATTTGGGGAGTAAATGGAAGGCCTCCCACAGAGGGAAACATCATTCAACTCAGCAATCCAAACCAGAAGCGCGAGACCGCGATCAACAGCACGATTCCGAGCACGCGGCGCAACCCCGCGTTGGAGAGGTAACGCGCCCCCAGGCGACTGCCCCCCAAAGCGCCAAGCAAGCCCGCGGGGATCAGCGCCAGCCCCAGCAGGCCGAGTTCCAGCGTGCCGCCCGCCACGCGGCCGATCAGCCCGCTGGCGGAGTTGATGAAGATGAACGCCGCCGCCGAAGCCGCGGCCTGTTTGGGAGTCCCCCAACGAGAGAAAACGATCAAAGGGGAGAGAAAAATCCCCCCGCCGATGCCGATGATTCCTGAAAGCAGGCCGATCAGCCCTCCAGCGAGCATCGCCACCCAGAGAGGGAAATCCCGTCCTCTTTCTGTCTCATCTGCTTCCGGTTCCCGGTAGAACAGCATGCGAGTGCAGACGTAGCTCAGGGAAAGATACAGCAAAATCAAATAGGTGTTCGTCGGGATATGGATGTATCCCCCCAGAAAAGCCGCCGGGATCGAAGTCAACAGGAAAGGCCATAGCAAACGAGGGAGGAAATGCCCGGCGCGGTAGTAGGCCAGAAAGGCGATGCTGGCGACCAGCAGGTTCAGCGTCAGGGCGGTGCTCTCCATCACATGAGCGGAACACCTGAACAGGCGCATGGCAGCCAGGGAACCCGCGACGCATCGCAGCCACACGCCAGGGCGCAAGCGCAGGGGAG
>CAZZFZ010000031.1:19779-24319 GCA_964653835.1 uncultured Anaerolineales bacterium | reverse complement strand
TTGGAAGCCGGGATAGGGAACAGGTGGAAGACCGCCATCCACAGCACCCACAGCGGGTTGGTATAGCCCTCCACGGGGGCCTCGCCGGGGTTCCACACCAGGCCATGGCCCAACGCCAGGTTTTTGGCGTAGCGCATCGAAATCATGGCGTCATCAAAGAGCACAAAGTAACGCTCGCCCTCAATGATGAAGCTGGTTTTGTAAATATATACCCCCGCGTAGAGCAGGTAGAAAGCAATAAGGAAGAAGATTGCCAGCCTGGATCTAGATTTTTGCATGGGGTTGCTGCCTCTGGTATAGTTGTGTTGCATCGGAATTGTACCCCATCGCGGCAGTTTCATCGTGAAGCTAAACGTGGTTTGTTGCATGGGACTGGGTGAAGCACAATTAAGATGTGGTTCCCTAAAGTCGGCTATACTGTGATTGGGGTGGGCGAGGGGACGTTGTTGGGCGATTTGCTGGTCGTCAACAAATGACCAAGGATGTGTGATCTGGCGCATTGGCTGAAGGAGTATCTGCGATGGCGAAAAAACGCTTGAAACGCATTGTGCGGAATATCATCATCGAGTTGCTGATTTATGGCGCTGTGGTGATCGCCTACTTCTTCCTGGTTTTGCGCTATTTGCAAGGCTGGTTGGGTCATCTCTATGCCAATAATCTGACGGGGTATGCTTTTATCAGTTTGGGCTTAATCGTTGCTCAGGGGGTCTTTTTGGAGATCGTGACGTCTTTTTTGCTCAATCATTTGCAGTTTGGGATGCCGGACTGAGAGGGCGATAGATGGAATTCCCTATCACCGGCGTTGTTGTTGATCCGTTGCTCCTGGCAGGAATTGGTTTCCTGGTTGGCATTTTGGGGGGCTTTTTCGGTGTAGGTGGAGGGTTCCTCGCTGGTCCGATGATGTTTTGGCTGGGTGTGCCGATGAACTTTGTCGTCGGCACCGATTTAGCCCATATGACCGGGAAATCCATCGTCGCAGCGCGTCGTCATCGTGCTTTGGGTCATGTGGATGCCAAATTGGGGGGGTTGATGATTGTAGGCACGGTGATTGGTGTTGAACTTGGCGCTCGCCTGATTGAGGTCCTTGAGACTACTGGTCATATTGATCGGATCATTGGGATCACCTACATTACTATACTGCTGGCGATTAGTGCATTCACCTTGTGGGAGAGTATGCATGCTTTGCAGATGATCCGAACCGACCGGGTAGACGTGCGTGATGCGATTGGGTTTCAGGGGATCGCGCGGCGCCTGCATGCCGTTCGTATTCCTCCTATGGTCTCCTTGCCAGTTTCAGGGATTGCTGAGATTTCCCTTTGGGTGGTGCTGGGAGTGGGCCTTTTGACCGGTTTCCTGGCAGGCTTCTTGGGTGTAGGAGGAGGGTTCGTCCGCATGCCGCTGTTGGTTTATGCTATGGGAATCCCCACGCACATTGCTGTAGGCACGGATCTTTTTGAAATCATTTTCTCGGCAGGGTTTGGGACGATCACTCACGCGCTTAAGGGAAATGTCGATGTAATGATGGCGTTGCTGATGCAGACGGGAGCTGCTTTGGGCGCGCAAATCGGTGCTTCGCTGACGCGCTTTTTTGCTGGCCCACGCATTCGCTTGTTCTTTTCGATATTACCGCTTTTGGGTGCTGTGATGGTCGTTTTGCGGCTACTTGGTTGGGTTGGCTAAAAGGATTTCGATGAACGTTTTGGTTTTTCTTGATCAGAAGCGAGAGGGCTATCCCGCTCTTAAATTTCTTGCTCGACTGGCTGGGGCGATGGAGATTAATGTCACCCTCTTGTATGTGCTTATGCCTGGGGAGAGTCAGGAAGATGGAAATGCGATCCTGGCGCACGCCAGGGATCAGGCCGCAGGGTTTTCGGTATCGTCTTTGTTGCGTTGGGGCGATCCCGTAGGTGTGTTACTCTCCGAAGCGCATCAAGGGAAATATAAATTGCTTATCCTGCAATCGGGATTGCGTCGCCGAGGTTTCCCGCGATTGGAGCCGATCGATCAGATCCTCACGCATTCTATTTATCCTGCTGTATTGGTTTTGCGGGGTGAGTCGCGTTTAATCAAGCATATTCTTATCTGCACGGCCGGTCTGGAAGGGCGTCTGGAGGTTATTGATGCCGGCGCACGCATCGCCTCGGCGCTCGATGTGCCGGTGACGTTGCTGCACGTAGTTGCGGGGGCTGTGCCTACCATGTACACCGGCCTGCCAGGGTTTGAAGAGTCGATCACTGATTTGCTGAAAACGGACTCAGTCATAGCCCGACATTTGCGCGCTGGGGCAGAGCTTCTGGCACGCTATCAGGTGGAGGGGGAGCTTGAATTGCGTCGCGGCGCGCCAGTGGATGAAATCCTGCGCGAAGTTGAGTTAGGACAATATGATCTTGTCGTCATTGGCCGTTCGCGCATTTTCAACGGACTGAAGGAAATGCTCATGGGGGATGTGATGCAACGTTTGATCAGCCAGGTGCCTGCTTCTGTCCTGGTTGTTGGTGAAGAAGGCTTGCACTGACGCTCGCAGTTCAGCGAGCGCGATAAACTATTCCATGATAAGATTGCGCCCGCGCCGGCTTGGGTCGGCGTTTTCGTTGCAAGTATGGAAGAGAAAACTGGAGCACCATTGATGACTGCGAAGAACGATGAATTGTTGATCCCTCCCTATGGGGGGAAACTGGTTGATTTGCTCGTGCCCGAGGAAGAGCGCGCCGCACTCAGCGCGGAGGCCAACCGCTACCCGGATATTCAACTCTCCGATCGCACCCTGCGCGACCTGGAAATGCTGGCCGTGGGCGGTTTCTCTCCCCTGGATCGTTTTATGGGGAAGGCCGATTACCAACGGGTGCTGACCGAAATGCGCCTGGCCGATGGGACGCTGTTTCCCATCCCCATCACGCTGACGATCGCCAAAGAAGACTTACCCACCCGTTCCGAGTGGATCACGCTGCGCGATTCGCACAACTACCTTGTGGCTGTTATGCGCATTGAAGAGGTGTTCACCTGGGACCCGCAGCGCGAGGCGCGGCTGGTGTTGGGCACCACCGACCTGCGTCATCCCCTGGTATCGGAGATGAATCGCTGGGGTGATCTGTGCATCTCCGGTGAGTTGAAAGTGATCAACCCGCCAACGTACTACGACTTTGTTGAGTTGCGCCGCACACCGGAGGAGACGCGCGCCCTGCTGACCGAGATGGGCAACCCCAACGTGGTCGCTTTTCAAACGCGCAACCCCATGCACCGCGTCCATGAAGAGCTGACCAAAATGGCAGCGAAGGAAGTCGGCGGCAGTTTGTTGATCCACCCCGTTGTGGGCATGACCAAGCCCGGTGATGTGGATCATTTTACCCGAGTGCGCGCCTACAAGGCGCTGGTAGAGAATTACTACGATAAAAACAGCACGCTCCTCAGCCTGTTGCCGCTGGCGATGCGCATGGCCGGGCCGCGCGAGGCCGTCTGGCACGCTATCATCCGGCGGAACTATGGGGCCAATCATTTCATCGTCGGCCGCGATCACGCCGGGCCGGGGAATGATAGTTCCGGTAAACCGTTCTACGGCCCTTATGAAGCTCAGGAGATGCTCCAGCAATACGAAGACGAGATCGGCGTCAAGATGGTCCCCTTCCAGTGGATGGTTTATCTCCCCGATGAGGAGCGCTACGTCCCTGTGGATCAGGTTCCCGAAAAAGCGCGCGTCAACACTATCTCCGGCACGCAGGTGCGGGAGGAGTATCTGGCAAAAGGGAAGCTGCTCCCTGAGTGGTTCACGCGCAAGGAGACCGCGGAAATCCTCGCCGAGGTGCACCCGCCCAAACATAAGCAGGGCTTGTGTTTGTGGTTCACCGGACTCTCCGGCAGCGGCAAGTCCACCATCGCAAGCGCGCTCGTCCCCATGTTGATGGAGCACGGTCGCCAGGCCACGGTGTTGGATGGTGATGTCGTCCGCACGCATCTCTCGAAGGGGTTGGGTTTTAGTAAGGAAGACCGCGATACCAACATCCTGCGCATCGGGTTCGTCGCCGGGGAGATCACCCGTCACAATGGCACGGTGATCTGCGCCGCTATCAGCCCTTACCGCGCCGCCCGCAACGAAGCCCGCAAGATGGCCGGAGAAGATAACTTCGTGGAGATCTGGGTCAACACGCCGTTGGAAGTCTGCGAGCAGCGCGATATCAAGGGCCTGTATGCCAAGGCCCGCCGCGGCGAGATCAAGGGCTTCACCGGGATTGACGACCCCTACGAGGAGCCGCTCAATCCGGAGCTGGTGCTGGATACCGTGGACACCACGCCGGAAGAAAACGCCCGTATTATTATTAGCTACCTCAAGGAACGCGGCTTTATCCGTTGAGATGAGCGAACTGCCTGCGTTATTCGACCTGAGCGGCCGCGTGGCCGTGGTCACCGGCGGGGCCGGCCTGCTGGGGAAGGAGTTCTGCCGCACGCTGGCGGAGGCCGGCGCCTCGGTGGTGGTGGCAGACCTGGATGATGGCGCGGCGCGCGCCCTGGCGGATTCTCTTTCCCGGAGCGGATTCTCCGCCCTAGG
>CAZZFZ010000031.1:12362-19679 GCA_964653835.1 uncultured Anaerolineales bacterium | reverse complement strand
GCGCGGCGCGCGCCCTGGCGGATTCTCTTTCCCGGAGCGGATTCTCCGCCCTAGGAGTGAAAACGGACGTGACCTCGGCGGATTCTGTTCATCAAATGGTGGATTCTGCCCTAGATGCTTTTGGCCGCCTGGACGTGCTGATCAACAGCGCCGCCCTCGACCCCAAGTTCGACCCCGCCTCGCAGAGCACCCACTCCGGAGCATTTGAGGACTATCCCCTTGAACTCTGGCAGCAGGCGCTGAACGTCAACCTGACCGGGGCAATGTTGTGCTGTCAGGCCGTCTCCCGCCCGATGCTGACGCAGGGGAGCGGCGTGATCGTCAACATCGCCTCGATCTACGGCCTCGCTGCCCCGGATCAGCGCCTGTATCAAAAAGAAGGCCAGTCGCCGCGCTTCAAACCGGTCTACTACACCGTCACCAAAGCCGGGATTTTGGGGCTGACCAAATACCTGGCGGCTTACTACGCTGGGAAGAACATCCGCGTCAACGCGCTCACCCCCGGTGGCGTGTTCAACGACCACGATGATGAGTTTGTGCAAAAGTACGCTGCCCGCGTCGTGCTCGGTCGCATGGCCGAGAAAGACGAGATGAACGGTGCGTTGCTCTTCCTGGCTTCCGACGCCTCGAAGTACATGACCGGGGCCAACCTGGTTGTGGACGGCGGTTGGACGGTATGGTAGTGACGGCGGACGGCTGACCGTTGACCGCGATCTGTCGTCTGTGGTCCGCTGTTTGTGTTCTCGCGTAAGTGTCTTATGAAACCAACTCAGGTCCTCGCTCTCATCCCCGCCCGCGGGGGGTCGAAATCCATCCCCCGCAAAAACATCCTCGATTTCGCCGGTCATCCGCTGATCGCGTACAGCATCGCCGCCGGGTTGGCCGCCGAGACGGTGGACCGCGTGATCGTCTCCACCGATGACGAGGAGATCGCCGCGGTGGCGCGCCGCTATGGGGCAGAGACGCCCTTCTTGCGCCCGGCGGAGCACGCTCAGGATAACACGCCTGATTTGCCCGTCTTTCAGCACGCGCTGGAATGGCTGGAAGAGCATGAAGGGTACATCCCCGATATTGTGGTGCAACTGCGCCCAACTTCGCCTTTTCGCCGCGTCTGGCACATTGACCAGGCGGTGCTGCGCCTGATCGAGCGCCCCGAAGCTGATGCCGTACGCACGGTCTGCGTCCCCTTCCAGAATCCCTTCAAAATGTGGCGCATCGCGCCCGATGGCTTCATGCGCCCCATCGGAGTGGATTTGGGCGTGCCGAATGAGCCGTATAACCAGCCGCGGCAGGCGCTCCCCGAAATCTACTGGCAGACCGGTTATGTGGATGCCGCCTGGCGCGACACCATCATGGAGAAAAACTCGATGACCGGCGACTGGATTCTGCCCCTGATTATTGACCCCAGCGAATGGGTGGATATTGACTCCCCCGACGACTGGCGGCGCGCCGAGCGTCTGCTGGAGAGCGGGGAGATTACGCTGGACGACTTAGGTTTTGAAATTAAGGTGATTGGGTAACAAGGTATTAGGTGACTAGGATTGATTGCCTCGTCCTGATACCTAATCACCTAATCACCCAGTCACCTAATTACCTTCCCCCCCGGAGGAACCATGCCCGAAATCAAAATTGGCGACCGTCTGGTTGGCGACGGTCATCCCCCTTACATCATTGCCGAGATCGGTGTCAATCACAATGGCTTTTTACAATACGCCTTCGAGTTGATTGACGCCGCGGTGGACGCCGGCGCGGATGCTGTCAAATTCCAGAAGCGCAACCTGAAAAAACTCTACCCCCAAAAATATCTGGATAACGCCAACGTCGGCGAGAAGAACCTCAACTACCTGCTGCCCATCTTGCAACGGGTGGAACTCTCAGACGAAGATTACTACAAGATCGTGGAGTACTGTCGTCAGAAGGGCGTGACCTTTATGTGCTCGGCTTTCGATGAAGATAGCGCCGATTTCGTCGAATCGCTTGGCGTCCCGGCCTTCAAGGTGGCCTCCGCGGATATGATCAACCTGCCGCTGATTGATTACCTCATCAGCAAGGGGAAGCCGCTGATCGTCTCCACCGGCATGTCCCGCTGGGAGGAGGTGGTCACCACGGTGGAGTTCCTCAAGGAGCGGAATGCCGATTTCGCGCTGCTGCACTGCAACAGTGCCTATCCGGCCTCCTTCCCGGATATCAACCTGCGGTTCATGGATCGCCTGCGGGAATTCGGCGTGCCGGTGGGGTATTCGGGGCACGAGCGCGGCATCGCGGTCTCCACGGTGGCCGCGGCGCTGGGCGCGTGCATCATCGAGCGGCATATCACCCTCGACCGCACGATGGATGGCCCCGATCACGCTGCCAGCCTGGAGCCGCACGGTTTTAAGAAGATGGTGCGCGATATTCACCAGGTGATGCAGGCGTTGGGGAGCGGCAAGGAAAAGTATTTCACCATGGGCGAGATCCTCAACCGCGAGGTGCTGGCAAAGAGCCTGGTCGCCACGCGACGCATCGAACCCGGCGAGACCATCACCCGCGAGATGGTGACGGTCAAAGGACCGGGGCAGGGGCTTTCCCCGCAGCGCTACACCGAGTTGATCGGACGCGTGGCGCAGCGCGTCATCGAGGCGGATGAGCCTTTCCTGCCTGTTGACCTCGGTCGCCGTGTGGAGCTGGATGTGGAGCACACCCTGCCGATGACCTGGGGCTTTGTGGTGCGCTTCAACGACTTCCGCCCAATGTTGAAGTACAACCCGCCGCTGCTGGAGTTCCACTTTACGGACAAAGACCTGGACGATCAATACCCTGGCGATGACCTGGACGTTCAACTGGTCGTCCACGCCCCGGAGTTCTGGGGCAATCATCTGGTGGATTTGTGCACGTTCGACGATGATCACCGCCGCGCCTCGGTGGAGATTTTGCAGCGGGCGGTGAACGTGACCCGCGACATGGCCCCGCACTTCGTCGGCACGCCCAAGGTGGTCGTCCACCCTGGGGCCGCCAGCCTGGATCACTTCATCGAGGATCGCCAGGGCCTCTACGATAACCTGCGCCGCTCAGTGGAAGAGCTGGACTTCGATGGCGTGGAATTGTTGATTGAGAATCTGCCCCCGCACCCGTGGTATTTCGGTGGTCAGTGGCACACCAACGCCTTCATGGATACCTATGAGATCCGCGATTTCCTCGATTCGATGGGCCTGAAGACCTGCTACGATACATCCCATCACAAGCTGTATTGCAACTGGGCGAACGTGGATTTCTACGAGCAAGTGAAGGTGATTTTGCCGTATGTCTCGCATTTGCACCTCTCGGACGCCTCCGGGCTGGACGGCGAGGGCTTGCAGATTGGCCGCGGCGGAATTGACTGGGTACGCTTCTTCCGCGTCGCCAAAGATTACCACGGCACGATGATCCCCGAAATCTGGCGCGGACATCAACGCGGCGGCGAGGGCTTCATCACCGCCATTAACCGCCTCTCGGATGCTTATTTCGCAGCCCTGCGCGCCGTAGAGAGCGATAGTGACTAAACCATGGAGACACGGAGAGCACGGAGTTTTCTCTGTGATTTTTTGAGAATCTCCGTGTACTCTGTGTCTCCGTGGTGGTTATCTTGTTGTGCAAATTCCCCCACGCGTACAAAAAGCCTATTTGCGGCTTGAAACCGACGTCCGCCTGGCGCGGTTGGCCCGTCAGGTGGAAGCGCACGCGCCGCGCCCTCCGCAGGGGCCACCGGTAGCCTTCTTCAACGCCTCCTCGCGCCTGGGCGGGGTCAGCCTGAACGCGGCTTTCACTCAGCTCGCGGCCTGGGCGGTGCAGCTCGCCGGCGCGCCGGTTGTCCATTTTGTCTGCCGCGCCGGGATGACGCGCTGCGTGCTGGGAACCAACCCCGACGACCCGGCCCAACCCCCGCCCTGCGATCTGTGCGTGGCGCGCTCCAAAAAGTTGACCGCCCCCGCGCCGGTGCACTGGTTTGAGTATCAGCCCGACGAAGTGCTGGACACCGCGCTGGAGGGGTTGAGCGTCGCGGAGTTGAGAGAGTTTGTTTGGGCGACCGTGGACGGTGGACGGCAGACAACAGATCACGGTCCATCGTCCGCCGTCCGCGGTCGCCTCCCCAAGATCCCGCTGGGCCAACTCACACTTCCCTCCCTGCGCTGGGCATTGCGCCGTCACCACTTGCCCGATGACGAGCCGACGCGCGCCCTGCTGCGGGAGTACATCCGCTCGGCTTACCGCGTGGCGATGGCGTTTGACCGCTTTTTGGAAGAGACTCAACCGCGGAGCGTGGTGCTCTTTAACGGGCTGCAATTCCCGGAGGCCACCGCCCGCTGGATGGCGCGGCAGCGCGGCGTGCGGATGATCACCCACGAGGTCAGTTTTCAGCCGTTTTCGGCCTTCTTCACCGAGGGCGATGCCACCGCCTACCCGATAGACATCCCTGCCGATTTTGACCTCACCCCGGCGCAGAACGCCCGTTTGGATGCCTGGCTGAGCAGGCGCTTCCGCGGCGATTTCACCATGGCGGGCATCCGCTTCTGGCCGGAGATGAACGGGCTGGATGATAATTTCCTGGCGCGGGCCGCGGCTTTCAAACAGGTTGTGCCGGTGTTTACCAACGTGGTCTTCGATACCAGCCAGATACACGCCAACACCGTCTTTCCGCACATGTTCGCCTGGCTGGATTTGGTTCTGGAGGTCATCCGCGCCTACCCGGAGACGCTCTTTGTGATCCGCGCCCATCCTGACGAGAAGCGTCCTGGCACGCGCAAGCAGAGCCGCGAGGCGGTCTCCGACTGGGTGGCGCGTAACGGCGTGGATCAACTGCCCAACGTGGTCTTCATTGACGCCCGCGAGTACGTCAGTTCCTACGATTTGATCCGCCGGGCGAAGTTCGTGATGGTGTACAACTCTTCCATCGGGTTGGAAGCGGTGTTGCTGGGCACGCCGGTGCTGTGCGGCGGCAAAGCGCGCTACACCCAATATCCGATTGTGGATTTTCCGCAATCTCCGGCGGACTATCGCAGGCAGGCTGAAGAGTGGCTGGCCGCTGATGAGATCGCCGTCTCCCCCGAAGCGCAGCGGAACGCCCGCCGTTTTTTGTATTATCAGCTTTTCCGTGTCTCCCTGCCCTTTGACGCTTACCTTGAAGCGCATCCCACGCCGGGTTACGTGCGCCTGAAAGCTTTTTCGTGGCGCGAGCTGCTCCCCGAAAACTCCCCTGCGCTGCGTGCTGTTGTAGAAGGAATTTTGGCAAACAAACCTTTTTTGCTGCCGGCGGATAACAAACACGAAGAACACGAAGATGCGCTAAGAACCACAAAGAAAACCTCATAATTTCCCCTTCGTGTTCTTTGGTGTCCTTTGTGGTTAAAAATTTATGAGTCTCTCCACTCAATTGAAACTTGCCCTCAAACTCGCCCGTCGGGGGTGGCGGCGCGCCCTGGCGACGACGCGTCACGGCTCATTGTACGGCTCGCCGGTGTTGTTCGCCAACTCCTTCCCCAAGAGCGGCACGCACCTGCTTACCCAGGTGTTGGAGGGCTTCACTCGCGTGGCGCCCGCAGCCCTCAGCGGCCTGCCCGCCGTGGTGATGTACGACGGCCCCACTGGTCAGCCACGCCCGCTGTCGACCATCCTGGGCGAACTCGACCGCTTCCGCCCCGGCGATGTGGGCTACGGCCACCTGCACACGCTGCCGGAGATCGTTGAGCGGTTGTGTGCGGATGGGTGGGCGGCGTTCTTCATCTACCGAGACCCGCGCGATGTGGTCGTCTCGCACGTGCATTACGTCACCGAGATGGAGCCGAACCACGTTCATCATGCCTATTACCGCGCGCTGCCCGACTTTGACGCCCGACTGCGGACGAGCATTCTGGGCCGCCCCGACCTGGACGTGCCTTTCCCGGATATCCGGGCGCGCTTTGAGCCGTATCTGGGATGGCTGGAGCGCCCCGAGGTGCTGGCGTTGCAATTTGAGCGTTTCATCTCCCATCGGGAGGAGACGCTCCTCGAGGTGGTGAGACACGCTCAAGGGAGGGGGCTGCCGCTTCCCCTGGGGGAGGAGACCACCCTGCGGGCGCTGGATTCCGCCATTGACCCGCGGCGCTCTCCCACCTTTCGCAGCGGAAAAATCGGCAAGTGGCGCGAAGTCTTCAACGAGGCGCACAAGTCCCTTTTCAAGGAAGTCGCCGGAGATTTGTTGGTGCGATTAGGATATGAGGAATCCAATGACTGGTGAACAACGCCCGCGTTGCTCGGTGGTGGTGCGCGCCTTCAACGAGGCGAAGCACATTGGCCGCCTGCTGACCGGCATCCAGCGGCAGACGTTGCAGGATGTGGAAGTGGTGCTGGTGGATTCTGGCTCGACGGACGCCACGGTGGAGATTGCCTCGCGCTTTGGGGTGAGGCTGGTGTCCATCCGCCCGGAGGAGTTCACCTTTGGCCGCTCGCTGAACCGGGGCATCGCCGCGGCGAGCGGAGAGTTCATCGTCATCGTCAGCGCACACTGCTACCCGGTCTACCCCGACTGGCTGGAGCAACTGTTGAAACCCTTTGACGACCCCAACGTGGCGGTGACTTACGGCAAGCAGCGCGGCGGCGAGACCAACTGGTACTCGGAGCACCAGTTTTTCCGCAAGTATTTTCCGGATGCCTCCCAGCCGCGGCAGGGGCATCCCTACGCCCACAACGCCAACGCCGCCATCCGGCGTACCCTGTGGGAGCAGCACCCCTACGATGAGAGCCTGACCGGCCTGGAAGACCTGGCCTGGAGCAGTTGGGCGCAGGAGCAGGGCTACCTGGTGGCCTACGTCGCCGAGGCGGAGATCATCCACGTCCACGACGAGACTCCCGCTCAGGTATACAACCGCTATCGCCGGGAGGCCATCGCCCTGAAGCAGATTTTGCCCCTCAGCCGCTTCACGCTGTGGAACTTCGTCCGCCTGTGGTTGGGGAGCGCCTTCTCCGACTGGCTTCAGGCGCGACGGGAGGGCGTGTTCTGGGAGCACTGGTGGAGCATCTTCTGGTTCCGGCTGCTGCAATACTGGGGCACGTATCGAGGCTACCGTTTTTCCGGCAAGGTGGACACCCGGTTGCACCAGGCTTTTTATTACCCGCCGGGGATTCTCGATGAAAAGACGCCCGCCCCGCGTCCTGTGGAGCCGATCCGGTATGATGAGTGAGACCTATCCTCCCGCATGTTTGAGCCTGCGGGAGGATGAGATGCGATGATGAACTCACTACACCTGACCCTTTTAGACGGCGAGTTCGCCGTGCATCGCCTGCCGCCCGAGGCGGAGATTCCGCCCCAGGCGTTGAGCGGTGCGT
>CAZZFZ010000031.1:8016-12262 GCA_964653835.1 uncultured Anaerolineales bacterium | reverse complement strand
CTGGTGGAAGACCCCGACGAGGCCAAAGCTGCCTTGCAACAGCTGGTGGATAAGTATTTCCCGCACCTGCAGGTGGGGCGCGATTACATCCCCGTGCGCGACGTGGATTTGAAAGTCACCGCCGTGCTTCGGCTGGACATCGAAGCCTGGAGCGGCAAACAGAAAAAAGCCGCTGACGACTTCCCTGGAGCGTTTCGCTTTGGAAAGCAGGTATAATCAATCGGCGGATAGTTCCATGAAAAAAATCATCGCCCTCGTCCCCATGCGGCATCATTCCCAGCGCGTTCCGGGCAAGAACTACCGCCCGCTGGCCGGGAAGCCGCTCTACCAGTACATCATCGAGTCTCTGCTGGCCGTTCCGCAGATTGACGAAATCCTGGTGGATACCGATTCCCCACCGGTGATGGACGGCCTGCGCGCACACTACCCTCAGGTGCGCGTTGTTGAGCGCCCGGAACATCTGCGCGCTGACGAGATCCCGATGAACGAAATCCTGAGCCATGATATGTCGCAGGCCGAGGCGGATTTCTACCTGCAAACACACAGCACCAACCCGCTGCTGCGCGCCGAGACGATTTCTCAGGCCATTCAGGCGTTTCTCGCCAGTTACCCGGCGCACGATTCGCTTTTTAGCGTCACCCGGCTGCAAACTCGCCTTTACGATCAACTGGGGCGCGCTATCAACCACAACCCGGCGATTTTGCTGCAAACCCAGGATTTGCCGCCGGTATACGAGGAAAATTCCTGCATCTACATTTTCACGCGTGAAAACCTGCTTGCGCGCCGCAACCGCCTCGGCGAGCGCCCCTTGATGTTCGAGATTGACCCCGCTGAAGCGTGGGATATTGACGAAGAGTTGGATTTTGAGATTGTGGACTTTTTAATGCAACGACGAGCCGCGGATCGCTGACCGCTTACTGCCGAGACCGCTGTCTACTGTCCGCCGTCCGCCATGAGACAGGAAATGACCTTCACCATCCTCCTCACCGCCCCTTACATGCTCCCCTTCCTCGACCGTTTCCAACCCATTCTGGAGAGCTACGGCTTGGAAGTGATCGTCCCCGAAGTCGAAGAGCGCATGGAAGAGAAAGATTTATTGCGCTATGCCGGTCAGTTTGACGGCGCGATCTGCGGCGATGACCGCTACACCGCGCGCGTCATTGAGGCCTGCGCGCCGCGCCTGAAAGTGATCTCCAAGTGGGGCACGGGGATTGACTCGATTGATAAGGCGGCCTGCGCCCGTTTCGGGGTCAAAATTGGCAACACGCCCAACGCCTTCACCCTGCCGGTGGCGGATACCGTCATGGGGTACATCCTGGCCTTTGCCCGCCGCCAGCCGTGGATGGATAAAGCGATGAAAAACGGTGAGTGGCAGAAGATCCCGGGGCGCAGCCTGAGCGAGTGCACCCTGGGCGTGATCGGCGTGGGGAACATCGGCAAGGCGGTGACGCGTCGCGCCCGTACCTTCGGTATGACCGTGCTGGGTAACGATATTGTGGCGATTGACCACGTTTTCGTCGCCGAGAGCGGGATTCAGATGGTGATGCTGGATGAACTGCTCTCGCGGGCCGATTTTATCTCCCTGAACACCGATTTGAACCCAACCAGCTATCATTTAATCAACGAGCAGACGCTGGCGAAGGTCAAACCGGAAGCTGTGTTGATCAATACCTCCCGCGGCCCGGTGGTGGACGAGGCCGCTCTGATTGCTGCTCTGCAAGGAGGCCGCCTGGGCGGAGCGGCGCTGGATGTCTTTGAAGTTGAACCCCTGCCCGCCGACAGCCCCCTGCGGCAGATGGATAACGTCATGCTCGCGCCGCACAACGCCAATTCCAGCCCGGCCGCCTGGGAGCGCGTTCACTGGAACACCATTAAAAACCTGCTGGACGGCCTGGGCATTGATAGCAGCCAGTTGACCGCCGACCGCTGAGGTGGATTATATTCCTCGGAGCACGATCATCCGTGCGATCGTGAAGTAGATGAACAGGCCGGTGGCGTCCACTAACGTGCTCATCACTGGGCCGGAGACTACCGTCGGGTCAATTTTTAATGCCGTGGCGACCAGCGGCAGAATGGACCCCATGCTGGTTGCCCACACAACCACGGCGAGGATAGCAATCGCCACAGCCAGCGCTACTTCGGGGGGGACATCCCATAAAATGGCACGGATGTAGCCGAATATCCCCATGCCGATTCCGATCAGCACTCCGACGCGGGCTTCGTGCCACAGGGTTTTAACGGCGTCTCGCAGGTCAATATCGCCCACGGCCAGAGCGCGGATGATGGTGTTGGTGGTTTGCGAACCGGCGTTCCCCCCTGTGCCGATCAGCAATGGGATGAAGATGGATAAAGCCACCACGCGCGAAAGATCATCTTCAAAGATGCGCAGCACAGTCCCTGTCAGACTGCCGGTGACGAAGAGCAGCATCAGCCAGCCGATCCGCTTTTTGAACAACTGCCAGGCGGAAGTGAGCAGGTAAGGCTGGTCGAGCGGTTCGGCGCCGCCCAGGCGCTGGATATCTTCGGTGGCTTCCTCTTCCAGCACCTCCATCACATCGTCCACCGTGATCACGCCGACGATCACATTGTCCCGGTTCACCACAGGGAGCGCCAGCAAATCGTAGCGCGTCATCAGGCGGGCGGCTTCTTCCCGGTCGGCCCCGGCGCGGATGGAGATCACATCCCGATCCATGATTGCGCTCACGGTCACAGTGGGGCTGCACGAGACCAGGCGCAGCAGGCTGACCACGCCGCGCAGATGGCGCGCTTCATCCACCACAAAGAAGTAGAAAATATCATCCTGTTCCGGGTCCCACTGACGGATGGTGGTCAACGCCTCGGCGCAGGTCATATCCTCCAGCAGCACCAGGAATTCCGAGGTCATCAGGCCGCCGGCGCTATCATCGGGGTGGATCAACAGGGGGCGGATCTCGGCGGCGTCTTCCAGGCGGGCCAGCAGGTGGCGGGCTTTGTCGGGAGAGACATCGCCCAGCAGGTCGGCGGCCTCGTCGGGTTCCATTTCGTCAATGATGCGCGCCAGCCGTTCCAGCGGTAAGGCGTCGGCCAGTTCGGCGGCTTCCTCGTCTTCCATCTCTTCGAGGATGTCGGCGGAGGCCTGGGGGGTCAGATGTTGAAGCAGCGCGGCCTGTTCGGTTTCTTCCAGTTCTTCAAAGATGTCGGCCTGATCGGGAGATCTCAGCGTGGAGAGAAAGCGAATCGCCTGGTCGAGGTTATCCTGTTCCAGGGCGTCCTGAACTAAATCCAAAATGTGGTCAATGTTTTGAATCGCCATGATGCGCGCCTCCTGTCGTTTTGGATGATGCATAACCCCACTCCCTCATCCGTCCGCAGGAGACGCGGCGAGATGGGTCAGCGGGTTGGTTGAGTGGGTCTGGAACTAGGATACGGATCGTCGTTCATACGTCGTGTTGGCAAAATCGTCGAAGTGTTACCGATATGGTCAGACAGCATAGATGCGCATATTATAATTCACATTCCTGGGAGAGCGGAGAGCGGTGATGACGGAAATAACCACCAATAGCAGATGTGTTTTGATCACCGGCGCGGCGGGGGGGATTGGCCGCGCCACGGTGGAGCTGTTCGCGGCCCGCGGCTGGCGCGTGGTTGGTGTGGATCGCAAACCTTTTGGGGATGGCTTCCCCTCGGATGGTTTTTTCATTCAGGCGGATATTTCACGCCTCGATGAACTCAAAGCCATCTTTGAGAAAGTGAGCGAAGTCACCTCCAGCCTGGATGCGTTGGTCAACAACGCGGCCATGCAGATCGCCAAACCGTTGTTAGAGACCACCGTCGAGGAGTGGGACGCGGTCATGGCGGCTAATTTGCGTTCGGTGTTTTTGGGCGTGAAGCTGGCGCACTCGTTACTCAAAGCGGGGGGCGGTGGTGCGGTGGTTAACGTCTCCTCGGTGCATGCGATTCAGACCTCGGCGAACATCGCCGCCTACGCAGCTAGCAAGGGTGGGCTGTTGGCGTTGACGCGCGCCATGGCGATTGAGTTCGCCGCCGATGAGATACGCGTCAACGCGATTCTCCCCGGCGCGGTGGATACCCCGATGCTGCGCGCCGGCCTGGGCCGCGGCCACGTTGGGGATGGGGATATCCATCAGCGACTGGAGAATCTGGCACGCAAGACCGTCAACGGGCGCGTCGGGCGTCCCGAGGAGATCGCCCGGGCGATTTACTTCCTGGCGGATGGGGAGCAATCCTCGTTTATGACCGGTCAGGC
>CAZZFZ010000031.1:0-7916 GCA_964653835.1 uncultured Anaerolineales bacterium | reverse complement strand
TACGCCCTGGCGCGTCACCTCCCCGAACTGCCAGGCGCGTATCTGCACCCCTGGCGACGGGCAAGCATCAGACGGCTGGCTGCGCTGAAGGATCAATACCGCGGCGAGCGCTGCTTCGTCATCGGCAACGGCCCCAGCCTGCGGCGGACGGATGTCTCAAAGCTCAAGGATGAGTTCACGTTTGGGATGAACCGCGTCTACCTTGCCTTTGATGAGTGGGGCTTCCAGACATCTTTCCTGGTCTCGGTCAACGACCTGGTGATTGAGCAGTGCGTAGATGATTTCCTTGCCCTGGATATGCCCCGCTTCTTCTCCTGGCGCTCGCATCGCTTCTTCCTCTCCCAATCCCCTGATGCCCAGTTACCCATTTACCTTTACACCACTTACGACGCCCCCCGTTTTGCCCGTGATGCCCGCTTTCGCCTGTGGGAAGGCGCGACCGTGACCTACGTTTGTCTGCAACTGGCCTTCCATTTGGGGTTTGAGGAGGTCATCCTGATCGGCGTGGATCACAGCTTCACCAGCAAAGGCGAGGCCAACAAAACTGTGGTCTCCGAGGGCGATGATCCCAACCATTTTGACCCGCGCTATTTCGGCAAGGGCTTCCGCTGGCAGTTGCCGGATTTGGATACCTCCGAGCGGGCTTACTGGATGGCGCTGCAGGCCTACGAGCGCGCCGGTCGCCGCGTGGTGGATGCCACCATTGGTGGGAAACTGACGGTCTTCCCGAAAGTCACGTATGATGACCTGTTTTGACCGACCTTGCTATATGAATTCCTTACCACAGGAGACACGGAAACCGCGAAGAAAAACCAAAAACCTTCGTGAGTTCTGGTGATGAAGGGACGGGCCATCTGGGCGCTTTGCGTCATGCTTGGGGGAGCGATGCTGTTGTACGCTTATCTGCCCTTCGAGACGGTGCAGGCTGCGTTGAACCGGCTTGCCCCCGACGGACGCCTGGAATCCTTCACCCCTGAGCTCTATGCCCGCAGCGTGCCCTGGCTGGTTTGGGCGGGTTGGCTGTCGCTGGGGTGCGCCGCGGGGATGCTGTCCGCGCGGCGATGCACCTTACGCTGGGTCGAGCGGGGCGTCCGTAAGCTGGAATTGACGTCACAGCAATGGCAGGCGGACGCCGCCGCGTTGTGGCGTGCCATGATTGGCGCAGCCCGGCGGGAGAGAGCACATCTGTTAATTTTGGGCGGCATCGTCCTGGCCGCGACGATCACCGCTGCCCGCTTCCTTGACCGCCCTATGTTGTACGACGAGGCCTACACCTACAACATCTTTGCCTCTCGCCCGCTGTTGCGCATCATCTCCGATTACCACCTTCCCAATAACCACATCTTTCATTCGATCCTGGCCCATTTCTCCACGCTGCTCTTTGGCCCTTCACCCTGGGCGGTGCGGCTTCCGGCTTTTCTGGGAGGGATTCTGTGCATCCCGGCGGCCTACCTGACAGCCCGCATTCTGTTTGACGCCGATACCGCTTTACTGGCTGCGGGCTTGCAGGGCTTCGCGCCCATCCTGACCCATTACGCGACCAATGCTCGTGGGTATTCGCTGCTCAACCTGTTTTTTCTGATCCTGCTTGGCATGGCTGCTCTGGTGCGAGGACGGCCCAATCGCTTTGCCTGGAGCGTGGCGATGGGAGCCGCGATTTTGGGCTTCTACACCCTGCCGACCATGCTGTTTCCTTTTGGAGCGGTTGTCCTGTGGCTTGTGGGGGGATGGCTGCTCGGTGAAACCATGCCCCCGCGCCGAGAGGCCTGGCTCTGGCGGGTGTTTGGCTTCGTGGTGATCTCCATCGGCGCGGGGGTTGTGCTGTACCTGCCGGTTGCGCTGGGGGGTGGGTTCGATGCACTACTTCAAAACCCCTTTCTGGCGGCTATTGACCCGCAGGATTACTGGATTATCATGCAACAACGCCTCGCGCAGACGTGGGATGTATTCACGGCGGGCGTTTCTCCCGCGCTGGTACGGGGACTGGCAGGGGCGTTTGTCGTCGGTGTGGTGTATGACGCCACGCGGCGGGGAAGCCGCCCGTCTTTTCCGTTGGTGATCGTGTTGTTCTCCGCGGCGGTGGTCCTGCTGCGCCGTCTCGCTCCCTTTGACCGCATGTGGCTGTTTCTGGTGCCGGTTTTCCTCATCTGGGCTGCCGCAGGTGTGGCCTGGCTCTGGCGTATGCTGGAAGCCAGCGCCGGTCGAAAACTCCCGACCTTCGGGGGGGTGAAACTGCTCTTTTTGCTGGTGATCACCCTTTGGCTGGCGCGTGGTGTGCCGGGCGCTTTGACGCGTTTCTCGGCGCACGCGGCCTATGCTGAGGATGTGGCGCTGTTCCTCGGCGAGCACCTCGACCCCGGCGATCAGGTCGTGGTCACGTTCCCCTATGACGCGCCGGTGATCTACTACGCCCGCCTCTACGGCCTGGATGAGGGTGAGACCTTCTCCCCGCTTTCCGGGCGCGCCGGGCGGCTTTACCTGCTGCTCAATGAGCGCGCCGGGCAGACCGTCGTGCAGGTGCTGACGCAGCGAAAAATCCCCCCGGAGGCGGTTGCAATGTCCACGCTGACGCTGGTGGGCGTGGTTCCCCCGCTGCATGTGTACCGGTTGGATCGGGTTCACCCCTGAGTATGATGATGAACACTAAAGAAGCTTTTTTCTCCCCACCCTGGTTATATCGGGCGGTCGTTCTCCTGGCCCTGGTGTTCGGGCTGGGGATTCGCGCCTACGATATCACCGACCTGCCCTTTGATTTCCACCCCACGCGGCAGTTGCACGCTGCCATCGTCGCCCGGGGGATGTATTATTCAGGGCGGGATGACATCTCCCCGGAGCGCCGCGCCGCGACACTGGAATCCTGGCGGCAGGAGCCGATCATCGAGCCACAGGTGATGGAGCGCCTGGCGGCCTGGGGGTATCGCCTGGCCGGGGGGGAACATTTGTGGATTCCGCGGCTGCTCTCGGCGACCTTTTGGATCGCCGCGGGCCTGGCGGTGCTGCTGTTGAACCGCGAGCTGGGAGCCGCGGATGGCGGCGTGGTAGCCTTGTTTTACCTGCTCTTTGTGCCTTATGCCATCTATGCCTCGCGCACCTTTCAGCCTGACCCGTTGATGGTGTGCCTGATCGCCTGGGCGCTGTGGGCGGCGGCGCGCTGGCGGCGGCTGCGCACCCTACGAACGGCGCTTTTGGCCGGCCTGCTGGCGGGGTTGGCGATCTATGTCAAGAGCGTGGCGGTGTTCTTCCTGGGCGGCGCGCTGATCGGCATGATCCTACCCGGCGACGGGCTGCGAAAAGCGCTGCGCGACCGCCAGGTGTGGGCTATCGGCATCTTGAGCCTGCTGCCGGTGACGGCGTACTATATCTATGGTTTATGGATCGCCGGTTTTTTGCAGCGGCAGCTCAATTACCGCTTTTTCCCCGATTTGCTGCGCGATCCGGCGTTTTACATCCGCTGGCAGGAGATGGCGACCAACCTGGCCGGTTTCGGCGCGCTGCTGGCCGCACTGGTGGCCGTGGGGCTGACGGCGCGGCGCGATGTGCGCGGGATGCTGATCGGGCTGTGGGTGGGGTACGCCGCTTACAGCCTGACGTTCCCTTACCACACCCTGACGCATGATTACTACCAACTGCCGCTGATCCTGATGACGGCGATCGGCCTGGGGACAGCCGCGGATGCTGTGCTGGCGCGCCTTCAGCCTGGGGTGTGGGTGCGGCTGCTGGTGATCGCGCTACTCTTCGGCGGGGCGTTTTTCAAAGCCTGGGATGTACGCGTCAACCTGGCGCGGGAGGATTACCGCGGGGACGCGGCTTTCTGGGAAAATGTTGGGGAGCATATCCCCCCTGGGGCGCGGGTACTCTCCCTGGCCCAGAATTACGGCTTCCCGCTTTCTTACTTTGGCTGGACGCCTAATCAGCCCTGGCTGACGGCGGCTGACGTCAACCTGCGCACCCTGGCTGGTGAGGACGAGGCCGCTCTAATGCAGCGCGCCTTCGATTCCATCGCCGAATTCGACTATTTCGTCGTCACCCGCCCGGACGTGCTCAACGATGATGCCGCGCTGAAGGCTTATCTGTATGACAACTTCCCGGTGATCGCACAGGGCGACGGCTACCTGATATTCGATCTGCGATGAAGCCGCTGGTCAGCATTATCACCCCGTCGTACAACCAGGCGCGCTATCTGGAGGCGACCATCCGCTCGGTGCTGGAGCAGGATTACCCCAACATCGAGTACATTGTGGTGGATGGCGGCTCCATGGATGGCAGCGTGGAGATCATCCAACGCTACGCCGACCGGCTGGCCTGGTGGGTCTCCGAGCCGGACGCGGGGCAGGCGGAGGCGATCAACAAAGGGCTCGCCCGCGCCCACGGGGAGATCCTCGCCTGGCTGAACTCGGATGATACCTATAACCCCGGCGCGGTGACGGCGGCGGTGGCGGCGCTGCTAGATGCTCCCGAGGCCGGGCTGGTGTATGGCGATGTGCTCTCGGTGGACGCGAGCGGGCAGCCGATTGTTTTACAACGTTTTGCCCCCTACACGCGGCGCGACCTGATGGCCTTTCGCATCATCAGCCAGCCGGGGGTGTTCATGCGGCGGGCAGCGCTGGAATCCGCCGGAGTGCTGGATACGTCCCTTCATTTTCTGCTGGATCATCACCTCTGGCTGAGGATCGCGGCGCGCTGGCCGCTGGTGTACCTGCCGTGTACCCTGGCGCGCGCTCGCTATCACGCCGACGCCAAGAACATCGCCCAGGCGGCGCGCTTTGGCGAGGAAGCTTTTCGCCTGGTGGACTGGATGCAGCGCGAGCCAGCCTTACTGGATGATTTCACTGCCCATCGCCGCCGGATTCTGGCTGGCGCGCATCGGCTGGACGCGTATTATCAAGTGGAAGCCGGGCGTTATCGGGATGGGTTGCGGGCGTATGCTCGCGCTTTTTACTATGCCCCCGCGGTGGTGTTGAACGACTGGCGGCGGGCGCTCTATGCCCTGGCAGGTTCGCTTGGCCTGGGGGCGATTGGCGCGTGGTATCGCCGCCGACGATCCAAAACTCGTGCCAGATGAAATTAACGCAGAGACGCGGAGATATTTTCTCTGCGCCTTTGCGCCTCCGCGTTAAACGCGCAGATGTGCCTCTGAATGAATGAATTTCCCTTAGTTTCCATCGTCACCCCGTCGTACAACCAGGCGCGTTACCTGGAGGCGACCATCCGCTCGGTGCTGGAGCAGGATTACCCCAACATCGAGTACATTGTGGTGGATGGTGGCTCCACGGACGGCAGCGTGGCGATTATCGAGAAGTACGCCGATCGGCTGGCCTGGTGGGTCTCTGAGCCGGACGCGGGGCAGACCGACGCCATCAACAAAGGCTTTGCCCGTGCCCACGGGGAAATCCTCGCCTGGCTGAACTCGGATGATACCTATAACCCCGGCGCGGTCGCCGAAGCGGTGGGCTACCTGCAGGCGCACCCCGAGTTCGGCATGGTGTATGGGGATGCGAACTTTATTGACACCCAGGGGCGGGTGATCGGCCGTTTCAACGCCAAACAGACCAGTTACCGACGTCTGCGCCGCGGTGGGGTGTACATCCCCCAGCAGGCGGCCTTTTGGCGTGCAGAACTCTGGCGGCAGGTCGGCCCGTTGGATCCTAGCTTTTACTTCGCGATGGATTACGACCTGTGGGTGCGGCTGGCGCGCATCTCGGAGATTCGCTATTACCCCGGCCATGTGTGGGCTAACTTCCGCCTGCACGATGACGCTAAGACCATCGCCGCCGATGAGCGCTGCTGGCCGGAGATGCTGCGCATCCACCGCCGGGATGGGGGCGGGCCGTTAGCCTGGATTTACGTCCGTTATTATGCCCGCCGTTTCCTGGCCCCGCTGATTAACTGGCGTCGCCGCCGTAAATTCCGGTGACACGCCGATGATATCTTTGACGCGTTCACTGGCAACGTGAGGGGAGGCGATGGCCGGTGAATTGTTGTTTAATGTGTTCAAGTGTTTACGTGTCACGTGCTGACGTGCTCATGGGTTGGTGTGGGCAGGGGATTTGGGGACATTACGCCCGCTACTATGATATAATGACCAAGAATATTGGTTATATGACCAAAAAGGTTGGTCTATGTTGTTGCCGTTGTTAGGCTCGGAAAACAGTGAACGCGTGTTGATCTATCTTCAAGCGCGTGGGGCGGGGTATGCCAGAGAGATCGCCCGCTTTTTTGGGACGGATGTATATGGTGTTCAGAAGCAACTGGACAAACTTGAGGCTGGGGGGGTGCTGGTTAGCCAAAAAGTGGGGCGCACGCGACTGTATACCTTTAACCCGCGTTATCCTTTTTTACGTGAATTGCAGGCGCTCTTAGAGAAGGCGCTGTCTTTTTATCCTGATGCGCTTCAGGAACGGTTGTTGATGCAGCGAACCCGACCCCGCAGGCGAGGCAAGCCATGATGAAAGCCGTTGGCGAGATGACGCAGGCCGAGTTAGGGGCTTATGTACAGACTCGTTTGCGTTCAAAGGGGATAGATGTTGTGCTTTCGGGTGGGGCCGCGGTTTCAATTTATACGGATAACCGTTATGCTTCCCTCGACCTGGATATGGTCAATGTATATGCTGTCCGCCCGCGGGCTATTCGGGAAGTGATGCTTGAAATTGGCTTTCGTGAAGAGGGCCGCCATTTTGTTCATCCACAGACACCATACTTTGTTGAATTCCCTTCTGGCCCCCTGGCAATTGGTGAAGAGCCGATCAAGCGCATTGATGAAATTTCCTTATCAACGGGGGTGCTTCGTGTTATTTCACCAACTGATTGTGTAAAGGACAGGTTGGCGGCTTTTTACTTTTGGGAAGACCGACAATCTCTGAGGCAGGCGGTTTGGGTAGCACAGGCTCATGAGGTTGATTTGGATGATGTCCGCCGCTGGTCGCTTGCTGAGGGAAAGCTCATCGAATATGAAAAGTTCCTTGCCGAACTGCAGAGAGGTAGGGGGAAGTAGTCGGTTATTCTCTTCGTGTTCCTTCGAGAACTTCGTGGTTTATTTGTGCCCTTCGTAGTAAAAACATGCCTCAGGAATCCGAACGCCAGAAATGGGAGCGCTACTACGCCTCGCCGCAAGCCGCAGTGGAGAGCGAAACCACGCGCCGTTTTCGCCAGGAGTTCGTCGCGCTGGTGGATGCCCTGCTCCCGGATGGCGGGAGCGTCCTCGAGGCGGGGTGCGGCGCGGGCGAGCAAAGCCTGGCGCTGGCGGCCACCGGTCGCTATCAGGTGGCGCTGCTTGACTTCGCCAAAAACGCCCTCCGGCAGGCGCGTCAGCGCTTTGAGCAGGCCGGTTTGCAGGCCGCCTTCATCCTCGAAGATGTTTTCCAGCCTGGCGAACCGCTCCACGACTTGGTCTTCAACGCCGGGGTATTGGAGCACTACGACCTCGATCAGCAGGCTGCTCTGCTTGGCGGCATGGCAAGTCGCAGCCGTCGCTACGTGCTCGCCCTGGTCCCCAACCGGCGCAACTACTGGTACTGGCTGTGGCGGGTGCAGAAATCGGCGCAGGGCGGCTGGCCGTTTGGCAAGGAGATCCCTGCGCTGGATCTGGCCGCTGCCTTTGAAGCCGCCGGGCTGCGCTACCTGGGGAGCGCCTATTTGGGCGATTCGTGGACAGAGGACTTTATCGCTGGGGTGGATGGCCTCGATCCTGAGCTGGCGGACCTGATACGGGAGATTCACCGCAGCGGGATTTTGCCCCCCGAGGAGACCAGCTACCTGGTGGCCGGCCTCGGCGCGGTGAATGACGCCCCAACTCCCCCGGGGTGGCGCGCCTCCCCCGAGGAGGGAACCGCCTCCGATGTGACCGCCCTGACCGCGGCCCTGGCCGATTCTCTCGCCCTGCAGGTCGCCGCGCGGGCTGACGCGGCCCACTTGGAGGG
>CAZZFZ010000030.1:5669-24417 GCA_964653835.1 uncultured Anaerolineales bacterium | reverse complement strand
AACACGCGACCCCTTAGTCCGCAACCAAGTGCTCTATCCACTGAGCTACGAGGGCGTGTACAAGAGAATTTTACTCCACCGCGGCGAATCGAGCAATAGTTTCAGTTCTGGTTTACAAAGTTGATGGCATATTCGGCGTCCTGGTAGAAGCGATTGGCTTCCAGCGCCTTTTGGAAAAGCTCCAGCGCCGCGCCGCGGTCGCCCTGGCGGTAGAAGCCCCAGCCGCGCCACAGCAGGGCCTCCTCCGAGTTTTTGGTGCGTTGCAGGGCGTATTCGGTCAGCGCCATCAGGTCGTCAATGCGGAAGGAGTGAAAGTAGGCGATGAACGGCCCGAACTGATAGCGCAGCATGCGCTGGGGCAGGCCGATCTGACGGGCGACGTCGTAAGCCTGCGCAGCTTCTTCGTAACGCTCAAAGTAGACCAGGTTCGAGCCGAGGTTGAACCAAGCGAAGGCGTCCTCGGGGTCGCGCCCGGTTTCGGCCTGAGCGGTTTCCAGCGCCCGCTGACGGTTGACGTCGGGGTCCCAGTTCTCACCGAGGATGGCTTTGACCTCCTCCTCGCGGTCGGGCGGGTAGAGCATGAAGTACACTCGGTTGAAGGCTTTCCAGTTGACATCCAGCGTGGCGTAGGGGATTTGCCGGTCGGGGCCGTAGTAGGTGTCCTGACCGGTGAAGGTCTGGCTGGCCTCGTCGTAGCCGGTGAGCAGCAGGTAGTGCCCGGCCCAGCGGTCGTCGTTGGGCCAGTATCCCGCGTCCAGCACCGTGCCCTCCTCGATCATGATGGGCAACCCGGCAGCCAGGAAGCGTTTGAGCAGGTCAAGGTCGCCGCCGACGCGGAAATCGGCGTTCAGCCAGCCGGCGCGGTTGCGGGCGTACCACAGCAGCTCTTCCACGTTGACGTTGCGGTCGCCGCGCTCCGGCTTGAGCAGTGCCGAGATGTCGTATTGATCACCTTCCCAGCCGTACATGCGCAGGTAGAGCGCCAGCGTGGCCGGGCCGCAGTTGTTCCAGTCTTGTTTTTCCCAGGCTGGGGGTGGCAGGGAAACCCGCTCCGGGAGCGGCGTGGGCGAGGGGAGTGGGGTGGCCGACGGGCCTGGGGTTGCAGTCGGTGTGGATGTAGGCGTTTTCCCTGGAGTGGGGGTCAACCGCTGGGCGAGGGGAGTCGCCTGGGCGATGGGGGTGGGTGCGGCGTTGGCGGGGTAAATCACCCCGCGGACGAAGGCTTCGGCAGCGTCCAGCCGCCATCCCAGCCGTTGATTGATCACCGGGACCTGATACAGGGCGAGGCCCAGGGCCAGGAGTCCCACGGTGGCGAGCAGCCATTTCAACAAGGGTGAATTGCGCATAACGGCGTATATTGTACTGCACGCCAGCGGCAGTGGAGATGAATTTGGGGTTAATAAGAGGGAGGATAACGCGAGGTTGGGATAACAGTATTATGCCTGTTTTCACCACTAAGAAAGCGGAGGCCGCGGAGAAAAAGTAAAAAAATCTCTGCGTTCTCGGCGGTGAATCCTGTTCAGATTGTCTTATCTCGAACTCAGGTTACGGTACAATCGGGGAGCGATTGCTTCTCTGTTCTCCGTGATGAAGTCTCGGCGAACTGCGTAAACTCCTGTGGTTTACATTTGTCCCGGCTCAGTTGAAAGGAGATCCCCCATGCGTTTTGAGACTCAGGTTATTCACGCTGGTCAGCAGGCCGATCCCACCACCGGCGCGGTTATGCCCCCGATTTATCAGACCTCCACCTATCGCCAAGATGGGGTGGGCAGGCACCGCGGTTATGAATATTCCCGCACCGCGAATCCCACCCGCGCGGCGCTGGAAGCCTGCCTGGCGGCGCTGGAGGCCGGGCGCTACGGGCTGGCTTACGCCTCCGGCATGGCGGCGATTGACAATGTGCTGCGCCTGGTGGATTCCGGTCAGCATGTGCTGGCGGGCAACGATGTCTATGGCGGCACGTTCCGCCTGTTCGATAAGGTGCTCAGGCGCTACGGGCTGGAGTTCACCTTTGTGGACACCACTGATCTCTCCCAGGTGAAGGCAGCGCTGCGCCCCAACACCCGCCTGATCTGGCTGGAGACGCCAACCAACCCGCTGCTCAACGTGAGCGATATAGCTACCATTGCGGAGATCGCCTCCCGCCACCCGGCCCGCCCGCTGGTTGCCGTGGATAACACCTTTGCCACCCCCTACCTGCAACAACCGTTGACCCTGGGGGCTGATCTGGTGGTGCACTCGACGACCAAGTACCTCGGCGGTCATTCCGACGTGGTCGGCGGGGCGGTGCTGACCGACCGCGCTGATCTGCATGAGCAACTGGCGTTTTTGCAGAACGCCGGCGGCGCGATCCCGGGGCCGATGGATTGCTTCCTGGTGCTGCGCGGGATCAAGACGCTGCCGGTGCGCATGGAGCGGCACGCCGAAAACGCGCTGGCCGTGGTGGACTTTTTGCGCAACCGCGCCGAGGTGACGCAGGTGATTTACCCCTTTGACCCCGCGCATCCCCATTACGAAACCGCCCGCCGGCAGATGCGCAACGGCGGGGGGATGGTTTCTTTTGTGATGAAGGCTGGCGAGGCGGCGGCGCGTGCGGTCGCGGAGAACACGCACATCTTCGCCCTGGCGGAGTCGCTGGGTGGGGTGGAATCCCTGATCGAAGTGCCCTATGCCATGACCCATGCCTCAACTGCAGATTCCCCGCTGGCCGTGGACCCCGGCCTGGTGCGCCTCTCCGTGGGGTTGGAGCACGCCGACGATCTGATCGCCGATCTGGAGAACGCCTTCAGCGCTCTTGCGAAATGAAGTCCAGGATGTCAATCTTGGTCAGGATGCCCACCGGCTGATCGGCCTCGGTGACCAGGATGACGCGCTCGTCCACGAAAACTGGCAGGACTTCATCAAGTGGGGCGTAACGCGGGAAGGTTGGCGGAGGCGGTTGCAGGATGGAGGCGATGGTTTCATCCGGCGTGTGGGTGTGATCGGTTTGTAGCATGTGGTTGAGCAGGCCCACCTCAGTGACCATCCCCGCCAGCCCCCCGTCGGGGTTGACCACAGGGACCTGGGAGATGTCGTGCTCTTTCATCAGGGTGATCACGTGAGTCATCAGGTCGTCAGGCGCGGCAGTGATCAATTCGTCGCTGGCTTTTACGGCAAGCACATCCCCCAGGCTGACCTCGCTCCAGGTGGCCTCCAGGTAGCCGTTTTCCCGCATCCACTCGTTATCGAAGATTTTAGAGAGGTAGCGCGAGCCGGAATCGGGGAAAAGCACCACAACCAGGCGGTCGGCGGGCAGCCCGCGGGCGTAGTGCATTGCCCCCGCCAGCGCCGACCCCGATGAGCCACCGCAGAAGATGCCCTCCTCGCGCACAATGCGCCGCGTCCAAAGGAAGGATTCTTTATCGGTGACGCGGATCACCTCGTCAATCAGCGAGAGGTCCAGCGTGGAGGGGAGAAAGTCCTCGCCGATGCCCTCGACTTTATAGGTGCTGGCTTCCACGCCGGGGGGCAGTTCGCCCTGGTTTTCCCACAGGTCTTTGAGGATGGATCCGGCCGGGTCAACGCCGATGATGCGGATCTCCGGGTTTTTCTCTTTGAGGTAGCGCGCCACGCCGGTGATCGTGCCGCCGGTGCCCATCCCCAGCACCACGTCCGTCACCTTTCCCTGGGTTTGTTCCCACAGTTCCGGGCCGGTGGTCAGGTAGTGGCTTCGGGGGTTCTCAGGGTTGTGGTACTGGTTCGCCAGGATGGCGTTGGGGGTCTCGGCGACGATGCGCTTGGCGACGCTGTAGTACGAGCGCGGGTCTTCCGGGGCGACGGCGGTGGGGGTGATGACCACGCGGGCACCAAAAGCGCGCAGCAACTGGATTTTTTCCAGACTCATTTTATCGGGCATCACGAACACCGATTTGTAGCCGCGAATGGCGCACACGATCGCCAGGCCGACGCCGGTATTGCCCGAAGTCGCTTCCACCACTGTGCCGCCCGGTTTGAGCTGACCGGATTTCTCCGCCTCGGTGATCATGTTCAGGCCGATGCGGTCTTTCACCGAGCCGCCGGGGTTGAAGAACTCGACCTTGGCGTACAGTTGACAAGCCAGATTCCGCCCGATGCGTTTCAGGCGCACCAGGGGAGTGTTGCCAATCGTGCCGAGGATATCATCGAAGACGTTAAGCTTTTCCGTCGGGGATGCGTTTATGGCAGGGGAGAGGCTCATGGGTTCTACTCCTGAAAAGCTAGATAGGCGGGAGGGTGGATTTGCCTGTTGTCGCTGCTTTGGCTTGATTTCATTGTACCCTTAATCCGCAATTCCGGGCTGATGACTGTGAGGGAGGATGACTTCAAGCGACGTCGCTCCAACGCTGGAATAATGGCCGCAAGGAGTGATAAGATTACGTTAGAGGACAGGAGAATGCTTGAAGGAGTTACCAATGAGCGTTGAGGAGCGCACTACGTGGGTTGATGTGGATTTAGGAGCCATCGAGCACAATGTGCGTCGGACGCGCCAGATTACCGATACGGCGGTGCTGGCGGTGGTGAAGGCCAACGCCTATGGGCATGGGGCTGTGCCGGTGGCGCGGGCCGCGCTGCGCGGCGGCGCGAGCTGGCTTGCCGTGGCGCGTCTGGAAGAAGGCCTCGAGCTGCGCCGGTGCGGCCTGCAGGCGCCGATTTTGATCCTGGGCTACACGCCGTCCGCGCAGGTGGAATCCGCCGTGCGGGATGACATCTCGCTGACGGTGTGGACTCCGGCGCAGGTCGTCCAGGCGGCGCGGGCCGCCGGTCAGGTTGGGAAGCAGGCGCGGCTGCACCTCAAGGTGGATACGGGGATGAACCGCCTGGGCGCGCCGCCGGAAGAGGCTTTCACCCTGGCGGAGCAGATCGCCGCGGAGGAGCGAGTCATCTTCGATGGGGTCTTCACGCACTTTGCCCGCGCCGATGAAAGCGACCCGCGGCCGACCGATGAGCAGGCGCAGCGTTTTTACGGGCTGATTGAGCGCCTGGAGGCGGCGCGGCTGCGCCCGCGCTGGGTGCACGCGGCCAACTCCGCGGCGGCGCTTTACCGTCCGGATGTCCGCTTTGACCTGGTGCGGTTGGGGATCGCTATGTACGGCCTGCATCCCTCGGCAGAAGCGCCGCTGCCGCCGGATTTTCGCCCGGCGCTTTCGTGGAAATCGGTGCTCAGCCACGTCAAAACCGTGCCACCGGGGAGTGGGGTCAGCTATGGGCATCGCTATGTCACCGCCCGGCACGAGCGCATCGGCACCGTGCCGGTGGGGTACGCTGACGGCTTGCGGCGGCTGGACGGCAACGTGTTGCTGGTGCGCGGCCGGCGTGTTCCGGTGATCGGCCGCGTGTGCATGGATCAGATTATGGTGCAGCTGGACGCTGTGCCGCAGGCTGCTGTGGGGGATGAGGTGGTGCTGATCGGGGCGCAGGGGAACACCCGGATCACCGCCGAGGAGGTCGCCGGGATTTGGGGGACGATCAACTACGAGGTGGTGTGCGCCATTGGGGCGCGCGTCCCGCGCGTTTACCCTGACGGTTGACAGGGATTTTATTTACCACGAAGGGCACAAAGGGAAATCAGCAAAACGCTGTGCTCCTTTGTGCCCTTTGTGTTCTTTGTGGTTGAGTTCTGTTGCTTACCCGCCCAGGTACGCCTTTTTAACCTCGGGGTTGTTGAGCAGGTCTTCGGATTTTCCCTCCAGCACGATGTTGCCGGTCTCCAGCACGTAGCCGCGCTGGGCGAAATGCAAGGCCATGCGGGCGTTTTGCTCCACAAGCAGTATGGTGGTGCCTTCCTGGTTGATCTCGCGTAGGGCGTCGAACACATCCATCATCAGCAGCGGGGCCAACCCCATGGAAGGCTCATCGAGCAGCATCACCTTGCGGGCGCTCATCAAGGCGCGACCCACGGCGAGCATCTGCTGTTCGCCGCCGCTCAACGTGCCCGCTTTTTGATTCAGGCGCTCTTTCAGGCGGGGGAAGATGGAAAACACGCGTTCCATATCGCGGGCGATCCCGGCGCTGTCGGTGCGGGCGAAGGTTGCCAGCTTGAGGTTCTCCATCACGGTCAGGTTCTCGAACAGGCGGCGGCCCTCGGGAACATGCGAGATGCCCAATTCGGAGACGACCTTATCGGGGGGATAGTCGAGCAGGTTCTTCCCCTGGAAGATCATCTTCGACCCCGGTTCAGCGGGGATCAGGCGGGAGATGGCGCGCAGGGTGGTGCTCTTTCCGGCTCCGTTGGCGCCGATGATGCACACAATTTCGCCCTCATCCACCTCGAAACTGATGCCGTGCAGCGCCTTGATCTTGCCGTAAGAGACGTGGAGATTTTCGATCGTGAGCAGCATCAGGCCACCACCTCCTTCCCAAGATAGGCCTCGATGACCAGGGGGTTGTTGCGGATTTCCTCCGGCGTGCCCTCGGCGATGACCTCGCCAAAGTTGAGCGTCTGGATCCTCTCGCAAAGCTCCATCACGAACTTCATGCGATGCTCGATCAGGAAGATCGCCAAGCCGATCTGGCTGTGCACCTTGCGGATGATCTCCATCATCTGGATCAATTCCTCGGGGTTCATCCCGGCGGTTGGCTCATCGAGCAGCAGCACCTTCGGCTCGGTCGCCAGCGCGCGCGCCAGTTCCACGCGCCGTTGCGCCCCGTAGGGCAGGTTGGTGACGATCTGGTCGGCCAGGTGAGCGATGCCCACCATGTCGAGCAGTTCCATGGCGAGTTCGGTGTTGGCCTTCTCCTCGGCCACGCGTTTAGACGTGCCGAAGAACGCGCCCATCAGTCCGTAGCTGAGTTTGGCGTAGCGCGCCATTTTGACATGATCGAGCACGCTGAGGTAACGCCACAGGCGCAGGTTCTGGAAGGTGCGGCTCAGGCCGCGCTCGGCGATCTGGTTGGATTCGAGGTGGGTGATCTCTTCCCCCTCGAGCAGGATGGTCCCTTCAGTGGGGTGGTAGAGGCCGGTGATCAGGTTGAAGATCGTGGTCTTCCCCGCGCCGTTGGGGCCGATCAGACCGCGGATCTGTCCTTTTTCGATGCGGAGGTTGAAGTTGTGGACCGCGCGCAGGCCGCCGAACCAGTGAGTCATGTTGCGGACTTCAAGCAGCGCCATGATCTGCTCCTTTCGCCGACTCATCCTTGGGTTGGAAGAGCTTCTCAACGTTGAACTCGGTGAAGGCAACCAGCCCGGTAGGGCGGTAGATCATAATCAGGATGAGCATGATCGGGATGATGATCCATTTATAGATTTCCAGCGGCCGCAGCGCCTCGCTGATTACGCTTAACCCCACCGCGCCGACGATCGAGCCGGTCACCGAGTTCAGCCCGCCAAAGTAAACCATCGCCAGCACTTCGGCCAGCTTGCGGATGCCGAAGGTATCAGGGTTGATGTAGCGCAGCACGTGGGCAAACAGGCCGCCGGCCACGCCTGCCCAGAAGGCCGCGAAGAGAAACGCCGCCATCTTGGTTTTGCGCGTGTTCACCGTCATGGCGTTGGCGGCGATTTCGTCATCGCGCACTGCGTTGAGCGCCTTGCCCATGGTGGAGCGCACGAAGTTGTTGATGACCCAGATGGATAGCACCGTCCATACAAACACCACTGGCAGGGAAGCATAATCGGGTTGGTTGCTGATGCCGCGCGCCCCCCCAACGACTTCCAAGTTCTCGAACAGACTCTTGATGATGAACATGAAAGCCAGTGAGATGATCGCCAGATAGTCGCCGCGCGTGCGGAAGGATGGGACCGCCACCAACAGCGCCCCGATGGCCGCCACTATCCCGCTTAATATCAGGCCGATGGGGAAGAGGAACGGCCCCCACTCAGGCGGCAACAACGCCTCGCCAAAGCGGTTCTCGGAGGCGAACAAAACGATGGTGAACACCGAGGCGGTGTACGCCCCCAGAGACATGAAACCAGGGTGCGAGCAGGAGAACTCGCCCATATAGCCGTTGATCACGTTCAGGCTCAGCGTGAGGATGATCGAGACCATCGTCAGGCGGGCGACCAGAATGCGGTAATCGGTGATATCACCCCACAGGTGCAGCACGGTGTACATCAGTATCAGGTGCACCATCGCGGTGACGATCAACGGGTAATTCATCAAGCGGGCGGCGATGCGGTTCGCCAGCGGTGCGGTGTAGCGCGCCACGATGCCGATCGGAACGAGGTAGATCAACAGTGTGTAGATGATCGCGCTGGGGATCATGATGGGGGCGTCGAGGATCACCGCTATACCGAAGAGCGCCGGGACTTTCGACATCCCCAACGCCCAGGCGAGGTTGCGCCCGATGAGTTGCTCTAGCCCAACAGCGATCAACAGGGAAAACAACCACCCCAGCAGCGGGACGGATCGGTATGGCTCCCAATACCGGGTCAGCGCGGCGCGCATTCGCTGTCGAGATGAAGAAGATGAGACGGAGTCGGTAGTCATCGCATATCCTTTCTTCAAGCCGGGTGAGGTCAGAGCCGCAAGCGCGCGCTGTAAGGCTCGCCAAAGAAGCCGTGCGGCCGGAAGGTAAGAATGATCAGGATGATGCCGAAGGCGATCAGGTTTCGCATGGTGGAGGGGAAGATGGTCGCAACGAAGATTTCAATGAACCCCAGCAGGAAACCCGCCAGCCCCGCGCCGAGGATCGAGCCGCGCCCGCCCAGGATAGCCGCCACAAATGCCTTCCAGCCAAATAAAATCCCCATGTTCGGATCGAGCACCGGGTACGCCGTGCCGTACAGGATGCCCGCCGCCGCGGCCAGGGCGGAGCCGATGCCGAAGGTCATCAGCGCCACCGTGTTGGTGGAGATGCCCATCAGCGGCACGACCACGTAATCATAGGCCATGGCGCGCATCGCCATCCCCCACTTGGTACGGCGGACGAATTGATGCAGCGCCAGGGTGAGCAGGATGGAGACGCCCACGATGAGCATCTTTTTATTGGTGATGTTCACTCCGGCGATGTTGATGGTCGTTGTGGGGATCAGTTCGGGGAACAGGCGTCGTTGCGGGCCTAAGAGGGCCAGGTTGCCGGTTTCCAGGATGATGCCGATCATCAGGCCGGTGATCGCTGCCGAGGCGCGCGGCGCATCTCGCAGGGGACGATACCCGATGCGCTCCACCAGCATGCCGACGAGCGAGTTCAGCAGCATGGAGATAATCAGCGTGAGCACAAGCACCAGTGCCAGGGTCACGCCGGTTGGCAGGGCCAGCGAGCCGGAAGCCGCCAGCGCCAGCAGCCCGCTGGAGACGAAGAAGCCGATATACGCGCCCACCATGAAGACATCGCCGTGCGCGAAGTTGAACAAAAACAGCACGCCGTAGACCATCGAATACCCTACGGCGATGAGCGAATAGAAGCTTCCCCACTGCAAGGCGTTGACCAGGTTTTGAAGGAAGAATTTCATCGGGTCGCTCCTTGTGGATGGGCGAGCGGCGGTTAGAAGCGGCCTCAACCCGCCAGCTCGCCTCTGGGTGGATGATGAAAACGTGGTAGCCGACGTTCGTCGGCTACCACGGAGGTGCACTTACGGGCACACCTGCTTGTAGAAGGTGAATTTGCCCTCTTCGCTGATGCGGACGATCACGGCGCACTTGATCGGATCGCCTTGCTCGTTGAAGGTCATATCGCCGGTGATGCCTTTGAATTCTTTGATTTCCGCCATGGCGTCGCGCACGCATTTGCGGTCGGCCTTGATATCGCCGGTGATCTGGCCACAGTTCTCGATGGCGGTCTTGACGATGTTGAGGGCATCCCAGGTCAGCGCACCGACGTCATCGGGCACGTAGCCGTAGCGCTCGTTGTACTTGTCGATGAACTCTTTGGTCGCGCCGGTGGCGCCCTCAGCGGCGTAGTGCGTGCTGAAGAACGCGCCGTAGCAGTCCTCGCCGCACAGGTTGACCGTCTCGGCGGAGCCCCAGCTGTCGGAGCCGACGATCGGGCCATCAAAGCCGAGTTCGTGCGCCTGCTGGACGATCAGGGCGACTTCGTTGTAATACTGCGGAGTGAAGATGAACTCCGCACCGGAATCGATGATCTTAGTCAGCTGAGCGCTGAAGTCGGTGTCCCCGGTGGTGAAGCTCTCAAAGGCCACCACCGAGCCTTCCCCGTGCAGGTCCTCCCAGGCCGATTTGAAGAATTCGGCCAGGCCCTTTGGGTAGTCGCTGGCGACGTCGTAGAGCACACCGGCTTTGGTGAAGCCGAACTCTTCGGAGACGAAGTTAGCAACAACCGGCCCCTGGAAGGGATCGAGGAACGGCGTGCGGAACACCCACGGGCGGTCGAGGGTGGTGTTGGGGTTGGTGGACCACGGGCTGATCATCGGCGTCTCCAGATCGTTGGCCACCCCGCCGGCGGGAACAGCCTGCTTGGAGGACTGCGGCCCGACGATCACCAGCACCTCATCCTGAGTGATCAGCTTGGTGTTCACTGCGGCTGCCGACTCGCCTTTGGATTCGTTGTCCTCAATCACCAGTTCCACCTGGTAGTCTTTACCGCCGACGTTGATCACGCCGCCGATTTCATCCAGCCACATCTCCGCGGCGAATTTGGTGCCTTCGCCGACTTTGGGGATGTCGCCGGTGAGGGGAGCGTTGATGCCGATTTTGATGGTCTGCGGCCCGCCCGCCGCGCAAGCGGAGAGCACAAAGGCAGCAACCAATAGAAGGGCAACAAGTTTGATCCTTTTCATGGCTTACTCCTCATGGTTTACACTTAGGTCTCAGACATAGGTTTTGCACGTCGCGGACTTCCCGCGGGCAAAGGACAATGCTCCAGGGGAAGCAGACGACGCTGAAGAGGGTAAAGTCTTTTTCCTGGCATCACCTCCTTTCAAACATAACGTGCAAAGACGGAGTAGGATTGTAAGCCGAAGCTACTGGCTGAAGATCGCAATAGCCAGTTGGAGTTCGATTATGGGTTGAAGTGGGTGTGAACAAAAAAGCGCGCGCTGATTACAGCGTGCGCTTTGTCGTTGACTTGGGAGATTCACCATCTCTACCGCAATGTGGCCATGGAGATTCATTCAAAAGTCCCTCGCGAGTTTCGGACTGGCCCCTTGGGTGGTTACTGCTCTGAGGAAGACGGATATTGGTTTGTGGTGACGCCTTACATTATACCACCGGAGGTCGGATTTCAATGCCTCATACCTCAGACTTCCGAAATCTGAAAAAACTGACGCTTTCAATGTGATACGTTTGAGGGAAAAGATCAAAGGGTGTGACCTGTTGCAGCTCGTAGCCGCCTGCGGTCAGGCGTCTGGCGTCGCGCCCCAGCGTGGCGGGATCGCAGGAAATATAGGCTAATGTCTGGGGTTGCAAAGCGAGGATGGCGTCGAGGGCGGAGCGCGCCAGCCCGGCGCGAGGCGGGTCCACCACGATCACTTCGGGGTGGAGATCAAGCTCTGGGAGCACGCCTTCCACTGGGGCTTCGTACAACTCCACATGGTCGAATTCATCCAGGTTGGTGACAAAATCTTCGCAGGCTTGAGGGGAGGTTTCGATGCCGATCAACCGTCCCACATGCGGGGCGAGGAAGGCGCTGAACAACCCCACGCCGCAGTACGCGTCCACCAGCGTGGACTCCTCGCTCAAGGGCAGGTTATCCAGCAGGTGCTGCACCATTTTCCCGGCCAGGGCGGTGTTGATCTGGAAGAACGACCCCGCCGAGACGCGGAAGGGACGCCCCAGCACCTCGATGACGATGTGATCGTCCCCCGCCAGCACCAGCGCGCCCCCCGGTCCCAGGTGGACGACGGAGAGGGGCAAATCCACTTCCAGGGAGACTGGCTGCGGGTCGCTGCTCTCCAGCACAAGCATCAAGTCATCATTCGCTCCCAGGCGCAGCGCCAGGCGGTCGAGGCCGGGGATGGCTTCAGCGTCCAGCAGTGGCCAGGTGGCGTTGATGGCGGCTTCGGGCAGGTGACATTCTGTGATGGGGGCCACGCCCTCGCCGCGGGCGGCGACGAATCCCAGTTGCCCTTCGGGGGTGAGGTGAAACTGCATGTGATTGCGGTAGTTCCAGGGCGAGGGGGAGGGGATGGTCGGCTGGACGGGCGGGTTTTCCAGTTTGCCGATGCGTTCCAGTTGATCGCGCAGGATATCGGCTTTGAGCTGGGTCTGCCGCTCGTAGGGGATGTGTTGATAATGGCAGCCGCCGCAGGTCTGGAAGTGGGGGCAGCGTGGCGTGACGCGTTCGGGGGAAGGTTCCAGCACCTCGACCAGTTCGGCGCGTGCAAAGCGGGGTTTCTCTTCCACCAGGCGCACCCGCACACGCTCGCCGGGCAGCGCGTAAGGCACGAACACGGCGCGCCCATCGGGCAGGCGGCTCAGCGTTTCTCCGCCATAGGTGGGGGTGGTCAGCGTGAGCTCGGGCATGAGGGGGGTGTCACGTGCCATGTGTCAGGTGTCATGTGGTGGGGGTCACGTGTCACGTTGTGTCGGCGGTCAGCTGTCAGCCAGGAACTCGTCAATCGCCGCCAGCAGCGTTTCGACATCGTCCAGAGTTAGCTCACCCATGTGCGCGATGCGGAAGGTCTTGTTCTTCAGTGGGCCATAGCCGTTGGCGATGCGCATGCCGCGTTCAAGCAGGAATGCGTTAAGGGCGGCGATATCCATTTCCCGCGTGTTGACGATGGTGGTCACGGTGCGCGAGCGGTAGCCTTCCGGCGCGTAGAGGCCGAAGCCGCGCTCCAGCGCCCAGGCGCGCACGCGCTCGGCCATCGCCAGGTAGCGGGCGAAGCGGTTTTCCAGCCCCTCGGCCAGGATGCGGTCGAGCTGCGCGTCGAGGGCGTAGACCAGCGAGACCGCCGAAGTGGCCGGGGTGGAGTTCTTCAGGCGGGATTTCTCCAGCCGCACCAGGTCGAAGTACCAGCCGCGGTCGGGCACCTGCTCAGCGCGCGCCAGCGCCCGGTCGGCAGTAGCGCCCAGCGCCAAGCCGGGGGGCAGGGCGAGCGCTTTTTGCGAGGAGGTGAGCACAAAGTCCAACCCCCAGGCGTCCATCTCCATCGGCGCGCCGCCCAGCGAGGAGACCGCGTCCACGCAGATTAAAGTCTCCGGGCTGACCTGGCGCGCCGCGGCGGCGATTTCGGCCACCGGGTTTTGCAGCCCTGTGGAAGTCTCGTTGTGGACCACGATCAGGATGTCGTGTTCCTGCGCTTGCAGCGCCTGCGTCACCGCCTGTGGATCGACCGGCTGATCCCACTCGAATTCCAGGCGGGTGACCGCTTTGCCGTTGCTCACCGCCACGTCATGCCAGCGCGCCCCAAACGCGCCGTTGACGCAGGCCAGCACGCTGCGGGGGGCAAAATTACGCACCGCCGCTTCCTGCAGGCCGGTACCGGATGACGCGCTGATGAAGACGCGGTACTGCGTGCCAAATAACTGTCGCGCCTTGCCCTCGGCGCGGTGGAAGATTTCTTCGTATTCTTTGCTGCGGTGCGGCAGCATGGGGCGGGTTTGAGCGTTGAGGATGTCCGGGTCTACGTCAACCGGGCCGGGGACGAACATGGGAGCCATAGGGAGACCTCCAAAGCAGTGCTTTATAAGCCGATGTGTGTGACGGGTGGCATCTAATGTTGTAGCAGATGCAGTTATTAAACCACGGAGTTACCGAGAGCGCGGAGCAACTGTGCGTCTTTTCACAGAGAAGTTCTCCGTGTTTTCTGTGTCTCCGTGGTACACCCTGTGCACCCATTGTACCAGTGGCAGGATAGGCGGCAAAGGTATAATCCCCCCATGCGTAAAATTTATCCCTGGTTGCTCGTTCTTGTTTTCGTGGTGCTGGCTGGTTCATGGGCGGGGAGCGCCGCGCCCACGGCCACGGCGTCGCCTTCTCCTTCTCCCGCGCCGGTTTTGACGTCAACGCCCACCGCCGCGCCGCTCACGCCGGAGGATTTCAGCGTGCGTTTTCATCCCGATGGCGGCTTGTATGTTGGCGACCGCATCAGCGTGGAGGTGATCGCCCCTCCAGGGTTTATCGCCGGGGATCGCGAGACGGTGCAACTGGCCTACCGCGGGGAGACGCTTGGCGAGGCGCGCATCGCCCCTTTTGGCATTGGCGGACGCCAGCAGGCGACGTTTTACTGGGTGTGGGTCACGGACGGCGTTGCGCCGGGGGCGCACACATTGACGTTTTCTCTCCCGGAGCGCGGATTGACCTGGGATGAAACGGTTTTTCTGCAACCTGAGGACGCGCGCTCGCCTGAGGAAAATGGCGCCAGCTGGGTGAGGGCAGAGAGCGACTGCTGCTTGTTTTACCTGATCCGCGGCAGTGATGCCGACCGCGACATCGAGCGACTCCTGGCGCGCGCCGATGAACAGGCTGCCAGCGTACAATCTCAATTCGGATATGAACTTGACGCTCCGTTGGAGATCACCCTGTTGAGCCGTGTGCTGGGACATGGCGGATTTGCCCGCGGGGAATTGTACGTCTCCTACCTGGATCGCAACTACGCGGGCGGCGATTTCGATATGATCCTGCACCATGAGATGGTCCATCGTCTGGATGCTGACCTGGAGGGGGAGTTTCGTCCGCCGATGCTGGTGGAGGGGCTGGCTGTTTACCTGAGCGGGGGACACTTCAAGCCCGAGGCGTTGATGCCCCGCGCCGCAGCGCTGCTGGCGTTGCAGGAGCAACATTCGCAGGCCGAGTGGTATTTTCCGCTAGATGCGCTGGTGAATGATTTTTACAAAACTCAGCATGAGATAGGTTATCTGGAGGCCGGCGCGCTGGTGGAGTTTATGGTGACCACCTGGGGGTGGGAGGCGTTTGACGCTTTTTACCGCTCCATCCCTTCGCCGGGGGAAGGGATGACCACCGCCGCGACGCTGGAACAGGCGTTGCAGGAGCACTATGGCCTCACGCTCGCGGAACTGGAAATGCAATTCCTTGAGGCTTTGCGCGCCCTGCCTGTGGAACCGGCGGATGAGGAAGACGTGCAACTAGTTGTGGCGTTTTATGATACCGTGCGGCGGTATCAGCAGATGTTTGACCCTTCGGCGTATTTCCTCTACGCCTGGCTACCCGACAGCGTGGCGATGCGGGACGAGGGAATTGTGGCGGATTTCCTCCGCCACCCTGATGAGGCGGAAAACGTGGTGCTGGAATCGCTGTTGGTACAGGCCGACCGGGCGCTGCGCGCCGGGGAGTATACTCAGGCGCGGACGGCGATCTCGGCTGTAAACCTGGTGTTGACCGCGGTTGAGCGGGGCGCGCCACGCCCTTTCCTGGTTCACCCCTGGGCCGGCCGGATGGCTCAGGCCGCGGAGTTCCTCTCCGGGCAGGGGTATCGGGTTCGCTTGTTGCAGGTTTTTGGCGATGCGGTTGAGGCTCTCGTTGGTGTGCCCGGCGCGCCCCAAACGCGTCTGAAGGTGGTGTGGGATCAGGGGGCGGCTAACCTCATCCCTTTGCCGTGAACCAAAAAATCCCGCTCCCTGGTTAGAGAGCGGGACGGGGTAATATATAGATGGATTTAGGGGCAGGTGTAAAGGAAGCTGAACAGGGTATCGAAGGGCGGGACGCAATACATATTCAGCGTATCGAAGGCGATCGCCCCCACGAGCACCGCGCAGACGAGCACACCCAGGCAGCCCAGGGTAGCCCACAGCCACAGGCGGCTTTTCTGTTGTGAGGCTGGCGCGGTGGCCATTGGTGGGCTGGCGGGCACGTGGCCAACGTAGGCAGGTGGCTGCTGTGCCTGAGGGGGGGGCGGTGGTGGTGGCGGCGCAGCGGCCGGCGGAGCAGGCTGAGCGCTTTGTTTCTGGCTGGCGGGCGTAACAACGGTGGCATCCATGTCGTATTGTGCCACCTGGAAGGCCAGGGTCACAGCATCGCCAAGCTGAACCCGGTCGCCGGGGCGGAGTACAACCGGTCCGCTCAACCGTTGCCCGTTGACAAACGTCCCATTTGTTGAGCCCAGGTCCTCGAGGATGAAGCTGCCGGCTTCGGCGCGCAGGCGTGCGTGGCGGCGAGAGACTTCGGCGATGTTGATGACGAGGTCAACAGAGGTGTCGCGGCCGATGATGATTTCTGACTTGTTGAGCGGCAGGATTTTGCCCGGTGTGGGGCCAGCATCCATCACGAGTTGGAAGGATTGGGTAGCCATGGGTCCTCCTCCAGGGGTTTTGTGAGCGGCTGTGCTACAGTGTAGAGTTTACACAGTTTGGTCGTTGAAGTCAAATAATCTTTTTTGGCGAATCAAGGGTTCCAGCCGCGCCAGCGATTTCTCAGGCCGGTGAAGCGTTCGCGCAACACCAGCGCCAGCGTGCCGAAGAGGAGCAGGGCGATACCGGTGCAACCCACTAACAGCACGGATGACAGCCCTTGCAGGATGTTGAAGGCCACTGTCACCACGGCGAGCACAACGAAGGCGATGGGGGTGATGACCAGGCTGCGGGATCGGATCACCACTCCGTAAAGTAGCACAACCAGCGCCTGGGCGAACAGCACGGCAAAGTAGATAAATTGCTCCTCCGCGATCATTTGGATGTACGTGGTGCTCAACAAGGCCAGTTGGGAGAGCATGCCGGTGAGGAAAGCGGCCACCCGGTTGCCGCTGCGGGTAAGCAGGTAGTGCATCACCAACCCCAGTGCCGCCGCGCCCACGGCGTAGAATTGTGGCTGGGTGACCTCCAGATGGCTCAACAGCAGGGTATAGGCGATCAGGTAAATCAGGTTGGTTGGGAAACCCAGCCATACGTTGCGCGTCCGCCAGGCCTCGACGGCGTACAGGCTGGCGTTTAGGGCCACCCACAGGCTCACCCAGGCCGTGGATTTCTCCAGAGGGGCGCTGAGGGCGGTCAACGCGGCGAGGGTCAGGGCGCTGGCGCGCAGCATATCACCCCAAGGACGGAGGTTCTCGCGGCGCGTCAACCACAGGCCGCTCAGGTAGTAGAGCGCCGCCAGGGCTGTCAGTGGCCAGACCCACAGAGCATAGTCCACCGCCTGGAGGATGAAGATCAGTCCCAGCGCCAGGGAAGCAGTCGCGCTCCACCCCAGGGAGGCGCGACCCCACGCTGATGCGTAAGCCAGCCCAAAGATGGCGTAGATGCCGAAAATCACCGCCGCTTCAGTGGCATAATCCCAGCCGACGGTGAGCAGGTAAAGCACATTCGCGGCGGTGACCAACAGGCCCAGACCGCGTGGCGGCCAGCGCCAGGTGGTTTCGTCGCGCCCCGTTTTGCGGAGGATGTCGGGCAGCAGCAACACCAGCCCCGCGGCAGCGAGCTTGTAGCCTGCGAAGACGGTGACGTTTTCCATGAAGGGGAGTTTGAAAAAGGTGAAGAAAGCGCCCACCGCGGCCATCAGCGCCGCCAACCAGATGGCGAAGTGCGGCCGCCGGGTTTGGAGCAGGCTGTAGACCAGGGCGATGCCGCACAGCGTCAGGAAGAGCGGCTGCGTGCCGCTTGTGGATGGGCGGGTGAAGGGTAACAGCAGGGTGCCGAGGAAAACCGCACTGGAGGCCAGCAGCGTCGGGAGGGCGTACTCGCGGCGAATGTCGCTTTCAGCGCGTTCCAGGGGCAGGCTGAGAGCGGCCAGCAGCGCGCCCCAAACCCACTGGGTGATGATCTGCGCGTCGGCGTTGGGGCTGAGGCCCAGGCCAACCAGCGTCAGCCAGGGGATGGGCAGCAGCGCGGCGAGGGCGGCGAAGCGAAAGATGCGGAAGCCAAAGCGCTGGCGCGTCAGGGCGAAGTCGATGGAGGCGATCAGCCAGGCCAGGGCGTTGACCAGCGCCCAGCCATATTCCCGTTGGTTGTATTCATCCCAAAACGCCAGTGCGTGGCCGAAGGCGAAGAGCAGGAGAAAGGCGAGCACGGCTTTCGCCACCCAGAACAGAAGGTAGGCGAAGCGGGGGGTCTGCCAGCGGCGCAGGGCGTCCGCCCACAGCAGGCCGCCGAGGCATAGGGCGGCAATCAGAGGAAGCAAGGTGGGTTCTTCCCAGTCAAGCCAGCCTGAGAGGGTAAGCGTCCCTGCCAGTGCGACGAGGAATGCAAACAGGCTGAAGAGCCGCGAGCGGTAGAGGTACACGCCGCTGCCCCACACGGCAGCCATGCCCCAGAATACGAGCGTCCAGTAGCCGCGGGCGGTCTGGTTGCTGAAGTCGGATTGCCCGGCGATCACCCCCGCGGTGATTAGCAGCAGCATGGATGCGACAAGGAAGAGCGCGAAGGCGGGCTGCGGCAGACGTTTGCGCAGCGCCAGGGCAGGGACGCCAAACCCCAACGTGAGCAATAGCAGGGTGGGCAGGCGGGCGAATTCCACCAGCGCGGCCAGGATCAACCCTGCCCCAATGACGAAGAAGGCCCCCAGGTAAAGCGCGATCTTGATACTGGTTTCGCTGAACAGGCGTTGAGGAAGTGATGCGTCGGGGGTTGGGGCTGTCGATGCTTTTGCACGGGGCGCTGTAGTGTCAACGGTATGCGGGGTGTAACGTTCGCGCAGCACGGCGACCTGGTCGGCGTCGAGCAGGCCGTCACGCTCCCAGATGGCGATTTCTTTCAGCAGGGCTTTGCGCAGGTTTGGGGGGAATGCGCGGCTGCGGGCGCGCCACTGGCGATATACAGGAGCGGTCAGAGTCTCCAGGGCGGCGCGGCGCACTTCTGGTTCCGGGTCACGGGCGGCCAGGGCTTCCACGCGGAGCAGTACTGCGGCTGCAAGGTGCGGCGTTTCCTTCAGAGCTTCAATGGCGCTCAGCCGCGCTTTCGCGTCTGGGGCGTTTAGTTGAGCAAGCAGGTCTTGCGGTGCGTTT
>CAZZFZ010000030.1:0-5569 GCA_964653835.1 uncultured Anaerolineales bacterium | reverse complement strand
CCGCGCTTTCGCGTCTGGGGCGTTTAGTTGAGCAAGCAGGTCTTGCGGTGCGTTTGTGGACATGGATATGCCTCGCTCAATTGGGAATTGCCTGACTTCCCGCAGGTTTTAAATCTGCGGGAGGATTATTGCGTCAGGCGCCAATCCAGGGCGGTGAAGCGTTGGGCGACTTTGTTGTTGCGCACCGCCATTGAGATGGCCTTGCGGCTGCCGGTGAGGACGCACAGTTGGCGCGCCCGGGTGATGGCGGTGTAAAGCAGGTTGCGTTGCAGCATCATGTAGTGCGCGGTGACCAACGGCATCACCACCGCGGGAAATTCCGCCCCTTGCGCTTTGTGTACCGAGACGGCGTAAGCCAACACCAGCGCGTCGCACTCGCTCCAGTCGTATTCCACCGGGCGGCCGTCGAATGCCACCGTCAGGGTGTGCTCTATCAGGTCGAGCGCCTTCACAAAGCCGATATCTCCATTATAAACGTCTTTTTCATAGTCGTTGCGGGTTTGCATCACCTTGTCGCCGGGGCGGAAGGTTTGCCCGAAGAGCGCCTTTTCGGGTAGACCAGCGCGCGGCGGGTTGAGCGCGGCCTGCAACCGCTCGTTGAGCGCGCTGACCCCCGCGGGGCCGCGGTACATTGGGGCCAGGGTTTGAATCTCCCGCAGCGGATCGAGGCCGAACTGCGCCGGGATGCGTTGGGTGACCACTTCGATCACCCAGTCGGCGGCAGTCTGAGCGTCTTCGGCGGGGAAGAGGAAGAAATCGCCTTTCTCCGGCGAGGCGGAGAAGACCGGCATCTCGCCGCGGTTGACGCGGTGGGCGTTGACGATGATCTGCGAACCGGCGGCCTGGCGGAAGATCTCCGTCAGGCGAGTGACCGGGGCCGCGCCGCTGGCGATCAAGTCGCGCAGCACATCGCCCGCGCCGACCGAGGGGAGCTGATCCACATCGCCGACCAGCAGCAGGTGCGCGCCAGGGCGCAGCGCTTTGAGCAGGTTGTTTGCCAGGATCAGGTCGAGCATGGATGCCTCGTCCACCACCAGAAAATCCACCGGCAGCGGGTTTTGGGCGTGATACTTGAAGCCCTCGGCGGGGGCGTATCCCAGCAGGCGATGGATGGTGCTGGCCGGTCGCCCGGTGGCCTCGGAGAGGCGCTTGGCCGCCCGCCCGGTGGGGGAGGCCAGGGCGTAGGGGATGGAAGCCGCTTCCAGTTGGGCGATGAGCGCCTTCAGGCAGGTGGTTTTGCCCGTGCCGGGGCCGCCAGTCAGCACGCTGACGGGGTGGCGCAGGGCGTTTTGGACGGCGGCGCGCTGCTCCTCGGAGAGGTCGAAATCGGGCAGCGGGATTTGGCGCGGGGCGTAGGCCGCGCCGGCCTCGGCCAGGGCGCGCAGGCGCTCGGCGACGCCCACTTCGCCGCGGTGGAGCGGGGTCAGGTACACCGCGGGGAGGCGGTAATCTGCCCCGGGTTCGGCGATTCCCCGCGGGAGAGTCTCGCCGCGCATCCCCTGGGGCGGGGGGACGGCCTCGAGGGTGATGCGCTCTTCGGCGGCCAGGCGATCCAGCGCGGCGGGGATCATCGCCGGGTCGGCCTCCAGCAATTCGGCGGCCTGCTGGATGAGCGTCTCCCGCGGCACGTAGACGTGGCCGTTGTTGGTCATCTCGTTGAGGGCGTAGACCACTCCGGCCTCGATGCGGGCGGGGTGGTCGGGCGGCAGGCCAAGCTGTTGGGCGATGCGGTCGGCGGTTTTGAAACCCACGCCGTGGATGTCGCGCGCCAGTTGATAAGGGTTCTGCTGGACGATTTGCAGGGCCTGCTCGCCGTAGGTTTTGTAGATTTTGACCGCCAGGTTGGTGCTGATGCCGTGGCCGTGCAGGAAGAGCATGATTTCTTTGACCTGCTTCTGCTCCTGCCAGGCGGCGGCGATCTTTTGGGTGCGTTTGGGGCCGATATCGGGGACATCGCGCAGGCGTTCAGGGTGTTTTTCGATGACCTCCAGGGTTTCTGCGCCGAAGGCGGCCACGATGCGCTCGGCCAGGCGCGGCCCGATGCCTTTGATGAGCCCGGAGCCGAGGTAGCGGCGGATCCCCGCGGTGGTGGCGGGCAGCACCTGCTGGCATTTTTCCACGTTGAATTGCGTGCCGTGTTTGGGGTGCCGGACCCAGCGCCCTTGCAGTTGGACGTGCTCCCCCGGGGTGAGCTCGGGCAGGTTGCCAACGATGGTCACCAGGCCGTCGCGGTCGAGCGCTGGCAGGTTGCGCCGTTTGGCGGGGCGCAGGCGAACCACGCTGTAGCCGTTTTCGGCGTTGTAGTAGGTGACGCGCTCCACCGAGCCGGAGAGGGAATCCATGGAGATAGTATACCGCGGGGAGGAGATGCACCACAAAGGGCGCCAAGATGGACACTAGGAAACACGAAGGAAATCTTGGCGAATTATGTGGGCTCCCTGGTAATATCACCGCGAAGCCGCCAGGGGCGCGAGGGAAACAAAGAAAAGAACCTGAATTGCGGATAAGCCTTTCGTGCCATCGCGCTGAGTCCTTCGCTATGCTCAGGATAAACTCTGCGGCGAAGCCGCTGTAGTCGAAGCGCCTGTGTTGGGCCAGGTTGAAGCGCCTGCGCTGAGCGAAGTCGAAGCGTTTCGATTACGACCGCTGCGCGGTCTCCGCTCAACGCGATGTGTTTCATTCTTGTCCGCAACTGAGGTAAAAGAAGAAAATCTTGGCGTCTTTGCGCCCTGGCGGTGAACCATTTGCGTCTTGCATTGTTGTCTCAAACTCAGGTTTTAAAGGAACGCCCCCTTTTGCGTGTTGGGACAATCTCCCATCTTCCGTCCCCCGTCATCGGTCCTCCGTCCCCCTACCAGTCCGCGCCGATAATCAGCAGGATGTCTGCCGGAGGGTCGGGGTCGTAGCGGTTGAAAACCAGCAGGTCGGGTTTTTCGAGAATCACGCGCAGGCGGGCGATGGTATCCTGATTGCCGGTGTAATCAATCAACAGGCTTTGGTCGTAGATGCCGTCGGCATTGCTGGCCTCGATCACGTTGACCCCGTAGCTTTGCAGCAGCGAGGCGGTCTGCGTAGCCAGGCCGCTGATGAAGGTTCCATTTTGCACGATCACGCTGGGACCGCTGAGCGGCGCGGGCGTAGGGGAGGCCAGAAGATCGGCAACCGGCGTTATTGTGGGCGGAGCGTCGGTTGGCGGGAGGGCGGCGGTTGGCCAGGGCGTGGCGGTGAAGGGGGAGGGCTGTGCGGCGAAGATACTGGCCTTTAGCGCCTCGATTTTCTCCGGGATGGGGATAAGGATGTATTGCCCGTAGAAGTTGGTGCTTGCCGTGGCGGCGTTCAGGTCGATGACGACGTTTTTGATGTTCTCGGGGGGAATCTGGTAGGCGAGCTTTCCCAGAGTGAGCAATTGTCCCCAGGTCAGGTTGGTGCTCACCCCGCTGGCGACCTGCTGATAGAGCGCTGGCGCTTTACGTAGCAGGGTGGGGAGCAGGTCGAAATCGGTCAGGCGTTTGAGCAGCGCGATGAGCACCTGTTGCTGACGGGCGGCGCGGTCGAAATCGCCGCCGGTGGTGTTGCGGTTGCGCACGTAGGCCAGTGCCAGGTCGCCGGGCAGGGTTTGCACACCGGGTTGTAGCTTGCGGGTGTTGCCATCCCCCAGCGGGTCAATGGTGATCTCGGCAGGCACGTTGACCTTCACGCCGCCGATTTCGTCAATCAGGGTGACGAAGGCGTCGAAATTGACCTGCACGTAGAAGGGGATTTCGACGTTCAGGAATTGCTCCACGGTGGCCATCGCCAGCCCCGCGCCGCCACCATCGAGACCTTCCGCCTCGCCCAGAGGAAACGCCTGGTTGATCTTGTAATACCCCTGACCAGGGACCTCGACCCACAGATCGCGCGGCAGGGAGAGCATTCCGATCGTGTTGTTCGCGGGGTTGATCGTCGCCAGGATGATGGTATCGGTGCGCGGCGGCCCGTCGCCGGTTTGCCAGGTGCGGTCGTCCACGCCGAGGAGCAGGATGTTGATGCGGCTTTTCCCATCCCAGGGTTGAGGGTCGGGGGCGTTGCGTTTCTGCAGGGGGATATCGGAATCGAGCGGCGGCAGGCTGCTCTGGGCTTCGGCCGTCGCCGCCGCGTTAGCGGTCTCCGTTGCAGGCGAGGGAGCCGGGGCGGCGACGTAAGTGGTGTAAATCAGATACAGGGTGACGCCCGAGGTGATCACCAGGGCGGCGACGAGCGCCCAGAACGGCCAGGGTAGTTGTGCGTGTTGACGGGGGGACGCAGGAGGCCTGTACATGGCGCGGGGGGCCTCCCCGACGGGCACTTGGCCCGTCAGGAAGGGGGTTAGGGCATGGGGTTGTTGTTCGCCCAGTCAAATCCCAGGATGATGGTGACGTCCACTTCGCTGGCCTGGTCGTAGCGGCCGTGGATGCGGAAGCGGTTGAGGCCGAACAGATCGCGCAGGTAGACCAGCGTGTAGGGGTTGCCGGTGTAATCGTAAATGCTGGTGTTGGAGTAGTCCGAGGCATCGGCGTCGCCGGTTTGGACGACGTTGGCACCCTGGCTTTGCAGATACTCCGCCGTGCGCGTGGCCAGGCCGGGGACGGTTGTACCGTTGAGGATTTTGATGCGCGCCCCCTCTTCAACCATCAGTTGCAGGGAGTCTTTGCCCTGCGCGCCCAGTGGCGCAGTGGACGTTTGGGTGAAGACCTCGTCACGCAGGATGCGGATCTGATCGGGCAACGGCTTGAGGATATCCAACCCATCGGGCGATTTGCCCAGTTGCACCTGCTCCGGGCCGATGATGCGGTTGACGATCCGATCGGGGGGGATATCCAGCGCCAGCAGGGCTAACTGGATGATCTGGTCGAGGGTCAGGTTGGTGTTAATGCCATCGGAGACCTGCTGATACATCTCCGGCGCCTTCTGAATGAAGGTGGGGAGCAGGCTGAAATCCAGGATGCGCTGGCGGATTGCCATGACGACCTGCTGCTGGCGGGCGGCGCGGTCGAAGTCGCCGCCTTCGGTGCCGCGGGCGCGGGCGTAGGCCAGCACGTATTCACCGGGCATGGTCTGCACGCCGGGCTTCAGGCGGATCTTGCCCTTGGGGTCGTCGTAAATGTCGATGTACATCTCGTAGGGCACGTCCAGCTTCAGTCCGCCCATCTGATCGATGAAATAGACGAAAGCGGTGAAGTCGATCTGGGCGTAGTACTGCACCGGAACGCCGAGCAGGCTCTCCACGGTTTTCATTGCCAGGCCGGGGCCGCCGCCGGGGAGTTTGTAGGCCTCGCCCAACTGATAGGCGGTGTTGATCTTGCCGTATTCAAAGCCCGGGATGCTGACCCACAGGTCGCGCGGGATGGAGAGCATCCCTGCGGTTTTGGTGAGCGGGTCAATGGTGAAGAGGATCATCGTGTCGGAGAGCGGCGGGCCATTGGAGCCGCGCCAGCTGTTGTAATCCAGCCCGATGAGCAGAATGTTGACCCGGCTGGCGCCATCCCAGGGTTCGGGCAGGGGGGCGCTGGCAGCGCTGGGGGCTGGGGGTGCGGGCGCCGCATCGGTAGAC
>CAZZFZ010000029.1:0-24512 GCA_964653835.1 uncultured Anaerolineales bacterium | reverse complement strand
TAGTGGAGAACCCGTGCCGATCAACCTTTCATTTCTCAAAGTGTCCGGTGGCTAGTAATCGCGGCCATCCAGCATTTCCCCTCAAGTCGCAATGGACAATCTCGCCTTTCTGATGCAACCCGGTGCTCTAAATCCACTCCCGGCAATCGAAGCCGCTCGCGCACGTTTGTTGCGCACTGTGCTCACCCTCTGCCTCCCCCTCGGCGTGCTGCTGGCCTTAATCCCCCCACTTACAGCTCACGTCTCTCTCCTTGATCCCCGTTACAACACACAAATTGTGGTCTACAGCCTGGCCCTGTGGGTAGTAATTTATGCCCTAGCGTTCACACGGTATTATTATCTAGCCGCCTGGTTAAGTTCGCTCACCGCCATTGGGACGATCATACTGACAACCAGCCGGGCGAGGAATTTTTCGGATTACTTCTATTTATTGTTTGTACTGGTTTTTGCCACCTTGTTTTTCAAACGGCGAGACAAGTTCATTGTCCTCTTCCTGATTATCCTGGCAATCTTTATCTCTCCCCTGATAACCCCCCTCGACACCTGGAAAGAGGTCCTTGACCCAGCCCTGACCGTCATCCTGGGGATACTATTCTTCCTTGTCGCTGAGGAACATCAGCGCGAAGTTGAACGCCACTGGATGGACGAAGCCGTGCTGTACGGGCTGCGCTTCCGCAAACTGCTCCAGGACTCGCAATGGGGGACGGCTACGCTAAAAAACGGGGCAATCACCGAATGCGACGCCCAGTTCGCCCGCCTACTGGGGTATCCTCCGGGCCAGCTGCGCGGCATGCCAATCCAATCGCTGGTGACGATGAACACCCACCCAGCGGACGCCGAAATCATCGAAGCCGAGGCAAAAATCAAAGATGGGCCCCCGCTCCCGGTCGAGCTGCTCTTCACCCCCAACCACCACGCCGACGATGGAGCCGGCGTAATTGCCATCCGCGACATCACCCCGCGTAAACAGCAAGAAGAAAACCTGCGCCAACAGGCCTACCGGGATCCGCTCACCGGGCTGTATAACCGCACCTACCTGATGAATTACTTGCAAATGCAGCTCACCTACCCCTCCCCCATTCATCAGGTGGCGGTGCTGTTCGTTGATCTGGACAATTTCAAACAGGTCAACGACCAATTCGGTCACCACGTCGGCGACCGCGTACTGGCAGAGGTCGCTCAACGACTGCGCTCGGCCGTGCGTGATGAAGACATCGTCGCCCGATACGGCGGCGATGAATTTGTGCTAATCTGCAAGTGCGCACCGGAAATCACCAACACCATCGTCCAGCGCACCAACCAGGCGCTTGAAAAGCCCTTCCACTACCAGGATCAGGAATTCAACCTGTCCGCCAGCATCGGCGTGCTGCCAGATATCCGCCGCTACACAGATCCTCACAAAGTGCTGCAAGACGCCGATGCGATGATGTATCAGCAAAAGTTCAAACGCTTCCCCGAAAAGAGCAACAACGACAAATAAGGTCCAGCAGTCCTCTATCTGCCCTCGGCGGGCTACTGCCCCGTCCCCTGGATGGCGAACGTGTAGGGGTTTTCGTCGCTATCGTCATTGGCAATACTGATGGTGGCCTGGCGTGGACCAGCGGCGCTGGGGGTAAAAGTGATCTGGAAGGTCGTCGTGCCGCTGCTGGCAACCGGCGTGGTCGCGTCGGCCGCCAGGGTGAAATCTGCAGCGTGCGTCCCGCTGATGGTCACAATCGGGGTGCCGCTGAGGTTGAGGTCAACGCTGCCGGTGTTGGCGATGGTGAAGGTCAGCGTCTGCGAATTGCCCACCGTCACAGTGCCAAAATCGGTGTTGTCCGCTGTGCGCGGCGAGGCATCACCGCTGGGGATGGAAATTCCGTTGCCAAGCACGTCCATCTCCGGCGCCGGCCCCGTCCCTGTGCCCTGCACGGCGAAGGTGTAAGGGTTCTCATCGCCATCGTTGTTGGCGATGCTGATGGTAGCCTGGCGCAGGCCGGTGTCACTGGGGTCAAAGGTGAGCGTGAAGGTGGTTTCCCCGCCCGCGGCCACCGGTGTGGTGGCGTCCACCGTGAGGGTGAAATCGGCGGCGTGCGCCCCGCCGATGGTCACAATGGGGGTGCCGCTCAGGGTCAGGTCGGCTGTGCCGACGTTCTTGATCGTAAAGGTGCGCGTGACCGTCGCGCCATCCACATCGACGCTGCCAAAATCGGTGTGGTCAGCGGCGTCGGGCGTGGTATCCCCAGAGAAGATGATCTTATCGTTGCCCAGCACGTTCATCTCCGGCAGCGTCGCCCCCGTCCCAATGATCCTAATATCATAGGGGTCTTCATCGCTGTCGTTATTGGCGATCGCCATATCCAGGCTGAAGGCTCCGGCGGCGTCCACATTAAAGGAAATTTCAAGCGTGGCGGTTTTGCCCGCGGGGATGTCGAGAGGCAGGGAGGTGTTGACCACAAAATTGCTGACGTTGCTCAGGTTTTGAGCAGTGACCGCGCTCACGCTGAGCTGATCGCTGCCGGTGGAATTATCCAACGTGTATTGCAGGTTCACCGTCCCCGTAGATTGATTCCCCAAATCGTCAGTAGCGCCATCGGCCAGTGAATTGGTCGCCGGGCGCTGAACATCAATTTCCGGCGCAATCGTGCCGTTGCAGGATAAGGCGAAGTCATAGGGGTTCTCATCCGGGTCGTCATTGGCGATGGAAACCGTCGCCGCGAGCGCCCCCGCGCCGGTGGGTGCGCACCGCACCACAAAAGTCAGCGAGCCGCTGGGGGCAATCGTGGCGCTGGCAGGCTGCGTGACCACGGTGAACTCAGCAGCCCCCGAAAGCGCAACGGCGTTGGGGAAATCGGTCAACGTCAGGGTGTCGGTACCTTCGTTTTGGATGGTGAAGGTCCGATCAAGCGTGGTCCCCGTGAGAACGTCGCCAAAATCGGTGTGGTCGGCGGCATCGGGCGTGGCGTCGCCATCGGCGATGGAAACAGCGTTGCCTTCCACATCCATCTCGGGGGAGATAAAGGTAGCCGTGCAGGTTTTATCACCATTCATCACCAGCACGCCGGTGAGATTAGCGCCAAAGGAGGCGCAATCGCCGCCCCAACCTTGAAATGTGGAGTCTGCATCCACCGCCACATTAAGGGTCACGCTGTCGTCCAAAGCGAAATCCACATCGCAACGGGTTGAGGGGCAGTCAATCGGACCTGGGGAAGGTGTACCGCCGGTGGTGAACACACGGTCCACGCCGACGTTGCCCGTGAGGGTGACTGCCAGGGTGGGAACCACTACGTTTACGCTTAACGCCCCGGAGGTCGCGCTGCTGTTCCCCGCCGCGTCCACCTGCACGGCGGTGATCTGATGCGCGTTCTCGCTCAGGGCGCTGGTCAAGGTGATGTCATAAACGCCGCCGCTGCAAACCACACTGGGGGCCAACGCGCCGTCCACCGAACTGCTCAGGGTGACGGTAGCACCGGTTTCGCACGTGCCGGTAAACTGCGGCGTGGTATCGTGGGTGATGTTATCGCTGTTGGATGCCCCAGTATCGCTGCTCGCCGCCAGGTCGGGGATGCCGGGCGCAGGCGGCGCGGCTGTATCAATCGTCAGGCTCAACGCCGCCGAAGCCGGGCTGGTCTGACCAGCCGCGTCGGTAGCAGTCGCGGTGATGTTGTGCGTGCCCTCGCTGAGCGTGCTGGTGAGGGTGATATCGTACGCATCGCCGGTACACACCACACCCGTCGGGGAGAGCGTCCCATCCACGCTGCTGCGCAGGGTGATTTTATCGCCCGAAGCACAGGTTCCGGTAAAGCGCGGGCTGGTGACGCGGGTGATACGGTCACTGTTGGAAACCCCGCTGTCGCTGGAGGCGTGTAATTGCGGCGTCCCCGGCGTGGTCGGCAGGTCGCTCTCAATGTCAATGAGCAGCCCCCCCGAAGCCGGAGAGTCGTTCCCGGCTACGTCTTCGGCGATGGCGGTGATTGTGTGCGTACCCCGCCGGAGCGCGCTGGTGAGGGTGATATCGTAAGCACCACCGGAGCAGACCACGCCTGCAGGGGTCAAAGCGCCATCCAGGCTGCTGACCAAGGTGATGAAAGTGCCCTCCGCGCAACTGCCGGTGAATTGCGGTGTATCGTCGCTGGTGATGTTATCGCTGTTGGACACGCCGGTATCGCTGCCCGCCGCCATATCGGGGGTGCCGGGCGCAGGCGGCGGCGTCGTATCCACCGTCACCGAGAGGCTCAACGACACGCTGACATTCCCCGCGGCGTTGGCGGCTCTGGCGGAGATCGCGTGCGTGGCCTCGCTGAGGGCGTTGCTCAGAGTGATGTCATACCGCCCATCCGTGCAAACCACCGCGGGGCTGAGGTCGCCGTTCACCGAGCTGAACAGCGAGATGGTATCGCCGGAGGCGCAGGTGCCGGTAAAGCGCGGCGTGGTGCTGTGCGTGATGTTGTCGCTATCGGAAATCCCCGTATCGCTGCCCGCCGCCAGATCAGGAACCCCCGGCGCGGCCGGGGCCGCGGACTCAATCACCACCGTCGTGCTGGCGAGAGGGCTGACGTTCCCGGCCACGTCCACAGCCCTGGCCGAGATGATGTGCGTCGCCTGGCTGAGCGGGGTGACGATGGTGATATCGTAGAAGTTAACGTCGCACGCCATGCTGGGCGCGAGATCGCCGTTCACCGAACTGCTGAGAATAATTTGATTCCCCGCGGTGCAGAACCCCGTAAAGCGCGGCGTGGTATCGCTGGTGACGTTATCGCTGTTGGATGCGCCGGTATCGCTGGCCGCGTCCAGATCGGGGACGCCAGGGGGCGGGGGCGGGGTGGTGTCAATCACCACACTCAGGCTCAGGGAAGCCGGACTGACTTCCCCGGCGGTGTTCTGCGCCACGGCGGCGATGGCGTGCGTCCCCTCGCTCAGCGGAGTCGTCAGGGTGATGTCATAAAACCCACCCGTGCAGGGCACCCCCGCCGGGTTGAGCACGCCATCCAGGCTGCTGATCAGCGTGATCGCTTCGCCCTCCGCGCAGCTTCCAACAAACCGGGGCGTGGAATCGTTGGTAATGTTATCCGTGTTGGAAACCCCGGTATCGCTGGCCGCCGCCAGGTCGGGGATGCCCGGCGGAGCGGGCGGCGCGCTCTGTACGGCAGGCGCGGTTGTCGCCGCAGGGATCGTCTGCGGGGCCGTTGTGGGGGACAGCGCAGGCGGCGTGGTGGGGAACGCGGCGATTGTCGGCGCGACCGTCGGCAGCGGCGACGGATTCATCACCTGATAAACCACCACCGCAGCCACGCCCAGCGTCAACACCAGCAAGCCGGAAAGGGCGAGGAAGATCAGAACCTGAGCAGAAAGAGCGGGTTTTGGAGACATCTTCATCCCTGATGATAACACCAGTTTCCAAAAAAAAGCAGGGTGCGAGTCCGTTTCTTAACAAACTCACACCCTGAGTTCTTCTGTTTTTCTTCGCGCCCTTTTGGCGTGAGACTTTACCGCCTACGCCTGATGTTTCAAGGCAGCGTGGGCTGCGGCCAGGCGGGCGATGGGCACGCGGAAGGGCGAACAACTGACGTAATTCAAACCAATCAGGTAGCACCACTCGATCGAGGCCGGGTCGCCGCCGTGCTCGCCACAGATGCCGCATTCCAGCTCGGGGCGGGTGGCGCGGCCTTTCTCCACCGTCAGCTTCATCAACTGGCCGACACCATCGCGGTCAATCGTCTGGAAGGGGTTGGTGGGCAGAATGCCCTGCTCCACATAAGTCACCAGGAAGTTGCGTTCAGCGTCATCGCGGCTGTAGCCAAAGGTGAACTGGGTCAGGTCGTTGGTACCAAAGGAGAAGAACTCCGCCACCGAAGCGATCTGATCGGCGGTCAGGCCAGCGCGGGGGATCTCAATCATCGTGCCGAATTTGTATTCAAAATCCACGCCCTTCTCTTCCATCACCGTTTTGGCGATGCGCTCCAGGCGAGGCTGAATCCATTCCAGCTCCTTGATCGTGCCGGTGAGGGGGATCATCACTTCGGGCTTCGGCTCCAGGCCGCGCAGCTTGACGTCGGCGGCAGCCTCGAAGATGGCGCGCACCTGCATCTCGACGATCTCCGGCATCACAATGCTCAGGCGCACGCCGCGCAGCCCCATCATCGGGTTGCTCTCGTGCATCGACTGGATGTTCGCCAGCAATTTCTCCTTGTCCTCGTCCACTGCGCCTTTCAGGCGGTTCTCGATCACCTCTTCGAGTAGCGCCTGCTCATCAGGCATGAACTCGTGCAGCGGAGGATCGATCAGGCGGATGATCACCGGCAGCCCGGTCATGGCTTCAAACAAGCCGTCGAAATCGGAGCGCTGGTAAGGCAGCAACTCGTTCAGCGCGGCGGTGCGTTCCTCGCTGTTCTTCGCCAGGATCATGCGCTGCACAATCGGCAGACGCTCCGGCTCAAAGAACATGTGCTCGGTGCGGCACAGGCCGATGCCTTGCGCCCCATAGGAGCGGGCGCGACGGGCGTCTTCGGGATAATCGGCGTTGGCCCACACCTGCAAGCCGCGGGTCGGCCAGCCATCAGGGAAGTCACGCAGCCCCTCGGTGGCAGAGATCTCATCAGCCCAATCCAACAGAGTCAGCAGATCGGTCTGTTCTTCCAGGCGGGGGGCCACTGTGTCGATCTGACCGAGGTAAGCCTCACCGGTCGAGCCGTCTACCGAAATCCAATCACCCTCCTCCACCACCAGATCGCCGACGGTCAGGCGGCGGTTCTCCAAATCGATGCGGGCATCCGAGGCACCCACCACACAGGGGATGCCGAACTGACGGGCGACCACCGCGGCGTGGGAGGTCGCCCCACCCTCGGTGGTCAGGATGCCTTTGGCGGCCAGCATGCCGTGAACGTCATCAGGTTTGGTGAAGGGGCGCACCATGATCACGTCCTGACCTTCTTCCTTGGCCATGCGCTCAGCGGTGTCGGCGTCGAAATAGGCACGCCCAACCGCCGCGCCGGGCGAAGCGTTCACCCCGCTGACCAGGAAGCGCCCGCTCTCCTGAGCAGCCTTCTTAACCTCCTCTATAAATTGCGGGTGCAGCAGGGTATCCACCTGCTCCGGCTTGATGCGCCGAACCGCCTCGGCACGGGTGATCAGGCCCTCGTTGGCCATATCCACGGCGATCTTGACAGCCGCTCGCGCCGTGCGCTTGCCATCGCGCGTTTGCAGCATCCACAGTTTGCCGCGCTCGATGGTGAATTCGACATCCTGCATTTCCTTGTAGTGCTTCTCCAGCTTAGCGCAAACATCGAGGAATTCCTGATAAGCCTGGGGAAGCTCATCGGCCAGTTTGTCGATTTCCTCAGCGTTGCGGATGCCAGCAACCACATCCTCGCCCTGGGCGTTGAGCAGATACTCGCCCCAAACGCGCCTCTCCCCCGTGGAGGGATCCCGCGTGAAGGCCACGCCGGTGCCCGAATTCTCCATGTTGCCGAAGACCATGGTGACAATGTTGACCCCGGTGCCCAGATCGTGAGGGATACCGGCGGCGTTGCGGTAATCAATGGCGCGCTTGCCGTTCCAGGATTTAAAAACCGCCTCGGTAGCCAGGCGGAGTTGCTCAATTGGATCCTGGGGGAATTCAAACCCCATGTGCTCTTTAATCACTGCCTTGTAGGCATCTGTGAGGGCCTGCCAGTCGGCAGCAGTCATCTCGGTATCGTTGGTGTAACCATGCTGCTCTTTATACGCACCCAGGGGGTGCTCAAAGGCTTCATCGTCAATGCCCAGCACCACGGAGCCGAACATGTGCACCAGGCGGCGATATGCGTCGTAGACGAAGCGCTCATCCCCCGTCAGCTTGACCATGCCGTGGGCGACCTCGTCGTTCAGCCCCAGGTTCAGCACAGTATCCATCATGCCCGGCATAGAGAATTTAGCCCCGGAGCGGCAAGAAACCAGCAGCGGATTCTGAGCATCGCCAAACTTCTTGCCCGTCAGGCGCTCGACCTCGGCCAACGCTTCCAGTTCCTGCTCCCACATCCCCGGCGGGAATTTCTCACCCGCCTGAAGGTAAGCATTGCATGCCTCGGTCGTCACCGTGAAGCCCGGTGGAACCGGCAGCCCGATACGCGTCATCTCGGCGAGATTGGCGCCCTTGCCGCCCAACAGGGCGCGCACGCCCTCCCAGCTCCCGGCGTATTCCTCCGCCTGATCCACTTCCGAAAACAGGTAAACCCACTTTTTTTGTGTCATGAATGCGCCTCCAAGAGATTTGTGTGCCCGCCCTGTGGCCCTCGTTTCCACCAGGGCTGCGATACAAAATTCACAAATTATGGCTTAGTTTACCACATTCCGCTGAGGAGCTAGCTAAACCAGAAACGCTTAAAGTTCGGGTTATCAAAACAAAAAGAACATATTTCACCGCCAAGCCGTAAAGAAGGCCAAGATTTCCCTGTTTTTTCCTTTCTCTTCGCGTCCTTGGCGCCTTTGCGGTTCCAGCAAGACCATTGCAAAGTATTTGGTGTACAATTCCACATCATGCTAACACCAGGATGGGTTCATAACGCTGTCTTCTACCAGATCTTTCCAGATCGCTTCGCCCGCAGCGGGCGCACACCCCACCCGCGGGGTATTCAGTTCAAGCCCTGGGGGTCGCCGCCGGAGGAGCAAGGCTTCCAGGGCGGCGATCTGTACGGCGTCATCGAAAAACTGGATTATCTGCAAGCACTGGGCGTAAACGCCCTTTACCTCAACCCGATTTTCGCCTCGGCCTCCAACCATCGCTACCACACTTACGATTACTTCCAGGTTGACCCCCTCCTGGGCGGGAACGCCGCCCTGCGCGAACTGCTGGATAGCGCCCACAGACGCGGCATGTATGTGGTGCTGGATGGCGTCTTCAACCACGCCAGCCGCGGCTTCTGGCCCTTCCATCACGTCCTGGAAAACGGCCCCAACTCCCCTTACGTGGACTGGTTTATCATCCACGACTGGCCGCTGAGGCCGTACAGCAGCGACGAGAACCACCCGCCCAATTATGCCGCCTGGTGGGGGCTTCCGGCGCTGCCCAAGCTCAACACCGCCAACCCCGGGGTGCGCGATTACCTTTTTTCAGTCGCCCGCCATTGGGTGGAATTCGGCATTGACGGCTGGCGGCTGGATGTGCCCAACGAGATCAACGACGACGACTTCTGGCGTCAGTTCCGGCGGGTGGTCAAAACAGCCAACCCGCGGGCCTATATTGTGGGGGAAATCTGGGGAGCGGCGCAGCGCTGGCTGCGGGGCGATATGTTCGACGGCGTGATGAATTACCTCTTCACCGGTCTGACCCTGGGCTTCTTCGGCGCGCGCACGCTGCAGGAATTCCATCACGCCGAAATGCCGCTGAACCCCCTCGACGCCCCGGCCTTCGCCGAGCGCATCCAGGCCATGCTGGCGATGTATGACTGGGAGATCAACCTGGCGCAGCTCAACCTGCTCGACAGCCACGATATGCCCCGCGCCTTGTGGCTGATGGGCGACGATAAAAGCGCTCTGCGGCTGGCCGTTCTGTTTCAGATGACGATGCCTGGCGCGCCGTGCATCTACTACGGCGATGAGATCGGGATGTCCGCCGCAGGCGACCCGCACTGCCGCGGCGCGTTCCCCTGGGAGCAGGAAGATGCCTGGGATCAGGATTTGCTGACGTTTTACAAACGCGCCATCGCCCTGCGCCGCCAGAACGCTGTATTACGGACGGGGTCGTTTGAGGTGATTCATGCCAAGGGGGAGGTCTTCGCCTTTCAGCGTCAACTGGAAAATCGCCGCGCCGTGGCGGTGTTCAACGCCGGTGAGACGGCAACCCGGGTGCAGCTGCCCGTTCATACAAACGGCGCGATGCGCTTCTTCCACGCCTGGCCGCAGGCAAACGGCGGCGTGCCCATCGAAAACGGGCACATCACCGTGGATGTGCCCGCCAGAGAGGCCGTGGTACTGTTTGATTAAGGCATCATAGCAATCCGAAGTCTTGAAGACTTCGGATTGCTGATTTTCTGGTTTACCCCGCGCGGTCGAGCGCCGGACGCAGCAAGGCGTAAAGCGCGCCGTGGATTGGGGTCTCCACGCCGAGTGCTTTTCCCAGGCGGACGATTTTCCCGCTGAAGGCCTCCAGTTCAAACGGTTTCCCCGCTTCCACATCGCGCTGCATCGAGGCGGTGGCGTTGGCTTCAAAGCGATCTGTGAGGGCCAGGGTTTTCTCCACGATGTCATCAGGCAGGTTCACGCCCCGGGCGCGGGCAACCGCCTCCACCTCGCGCATGGCCTCAACGTAAAGCTCGCGCGTCGGGGGACAACTGCGCATCTCGCCGATGGTGGCGCGCGCCAGCGCGTTGACACCGCTCAACGAGGCGATGAACAGGAACTTGGTCCAGATATCCACCAAGATGTCATCGCTATGCTCCGCCTGCGCGCCGCACTCCGACCAGGCCTGAATCAGCCGTTCAACGCGCGCAGACTTGCTCCCATCCAGCTCGCCAACGACCACGCGGCGCAATTGACTCACCTGGCGGATCACACCGGGGTTCTCGATCATCGAGATGATGCTGCACAAACCGCCCACCAGATGAACCTCCCCCAGGACGCTCCCCAGAATCTCGTGAGCGTCCACGCCGTTGAGCAGAGGCACCACCGTGGTCTCCGCGCCCACCAAAGGCTTGATCTGTGGCGCGGCCCTGGCCAGGTGATAGTGCTTCAGGCCGACGAGCACATAATCCACCGGCCCGAGGGACGTCGGGTCATCGGTGGCCTGCGCAGGGGCGACGGTGAAATCTCCATGCACGCTGCAGACTTGCAGGCCGCGGTCGCGGATGGCGCGCAAATGCGCCCCGCGGGCGATAAAAGTGACGTCATGCCCGGCATGGGCCAGCAACCCGCCGAAATAGCCCCCCACCCCGCCGGAGCCAAAGATAGCAATTTTCATCTGTTCAGCCTGATTTTTTAACCACGAAGATCACGAAGAAGCACCAAGGAAATTTATTTTCTTCGTGCTCCGTAGTGTTTCCTGGAGTCCTTTGTGGTTCTATAGCGCCGATTTCGCCATCCCGCCGTCGAAGAACAAGGCATGGCCGTGGATGAAAGCCGCCGCGGGCGACGCCAGGAAAGCGACCGCCTTGCCAAACTCCTCCACCGTGCCCATGCGCTTCAGTGGGATCGAGGCGGTGATTTTGGCGCTTTCCTCGTCAACCGAGAGGCCACTGCGAGCAGCGCGATCGCTCACCAGCTGCTCCACGCGCTCCGTCCACGTCCAGCCGGGGTTGATCGAGTTCACCCGAATGCCCTTCGGCCCCAGCTCATTCGCCAGCGTCTTCATCAACCCGATGACTGCCATGCGCAACGAATTGGAGAGGATCAGGTTGTCAATCGGCTGCTTGACCGAGACCGATTGCGTGGTGATGATGCAGCCCTCGCCGCGCTCGACCATGTGCGGCACAACCGCATAACACAGACGCACCGCGCTCATCAGCGTCAACTGGATGGCGGCTTCCCAGTCCTCCGGCGTCAGGGAGAGGAAAGTCCCCGGCGGCGGCCCGCCCGCGTTGACGAAGAGGATGTCAATCTGACCAAATTTGTCCAGCGCAGCGTTGACCAGCGCATCAATATCCTCCTGTCGGGTGACGTCGCCGTGCACCGCCAGCACATCGGCACCCGTCTCAGAGCGGATATCCGCCGCTGCAGTCTCCAGCGCCTCGCTGCGGGCGCTCATCACAACGCGGGCACCCTCGCGCGCCAGCGCCAGCGCCGCGGCTTTACCCAAACCCTTCGAGGCAGCGGTCACAACAGCAACTTTTCCTGTAAGTTCAAGATCCATCGCTCCTCACTCCTTTCATCGATTTACTCAATGGCCAGTTCAGTCAGGTCGCGCTCGCGCAACATCCGCCGCCGCCAGCGATTAATCATCGGAACAATGTAGGGCAGCAAACGCAGGTTGTAATACGGCGGCAGGATCGGAACGCCGATCAGATCACCGAAGGAAATGAGCACAAACAGGTGCTCCATATCGGCGCGCTGACGGCGGAACATCATCACGGCATCGTAAAACATCATGCCGTACATCATACCTTTGAAAAATTGATAGGCTTCTCGGATCCGTTCTCGGAATTTTGACATTTTCAGGCTTCTGAACTATCCTTTACGGTGCGTTGTTCACAAACTGTAGTTACCCTGGAGACTGCCATGGACACAGGCCAATGGATCGCCATCGGATTAAGTGTACTATTAGGCGTATGGTATCTGATCGGGGCCATTATCAACCGACGACGGGGTATCGCCACCTATCACTGGCTGCACGCAGGATTGACCGGGCTGGGCAAGGTCAACGAGGCCAAGTGGATCGGCTCCGCAGGGACCGGCGCCCGTCTGGTGGTCGGGCAGGCAAACAAACCCTTTCGTCGCATTGAGGTGATCTTCCTCCTTGAATCACGTGAAATCATGCCGCTCTGGTTGTTCAACCGCCTGCGAAAAAAGCAGGACGAAATGATTTTCAAGGCGACCCTGCGCCGCCCGCCATTCCTGGAGATCGAGGTTGCCCCCGCGGGCAACCGCAGGCTCAAAGAGCTGCTTGCTCCTGCCGAGGGGAAGCAGGCCGCCTTCAAAGAGGTTTCTGCTCCCTCAGGATTTACCATGCTCACCCGCGGACGCCCCGCAGACGATGGACAGCTTACCGCGGTGCAGCGCCTGCTGGAGCGCTATCCTCAGGCGATCATCCAGTTCTCATTACGTCGACAGATTCCACACCTGCTACTGCGGCTTAACATCCCACCACTGCGCGAGGCAGGAAATGCGTTCTGGGACGACCTGAGCCAGTTTATGCGCTCAGACGCCTCAACGCAATAAGCGCAGCCACCTCAATGGCATCGAACCTGGCGCAGAGCGGCAAGAATCTCATCAAAGCCTTCCTGCGGACACCAGCCGCTGAATTCAAGCTTGAAGCTGCGTTCGGAGGCCGGGCAGGCAAATTCAACGATCATAAAAGTGACATCGTGGCGCTGCCAGGGGAGGCCGCGCCGCTTTTGTTTCCAGCGCACCGTCGCCGCGTGGCCGCCGACGCTAAGCGCGGCCTGGGATGAAACCGAGGCACCACGGCGCAGCGGGCGAGTGGTGATCGCCACTTCCAGCGCCCAGCGATGTTCGCGGTGATAGATCACGTACCAGGCATCCCCGCTGGCAACCCAGCGACGCTCGCGCCGCTCATGGGTGGCGTGAACCTCCGGGCGGCTGACCCCGGGAGCCAGATCCCACTGAGGGGGCAGTTTCAACGTCAGGAACAGGGATTCGCCCAACAACAGGTTCTGGGCAAAGATTCGATGATCAACCAGTTCGGTGTTCATTGGCTGTCGTCGGCGCTCTCGTCGAGGAGTACCGGCTCCAGAGGGGCATCTTGTTCGAGCAACGTCAGTGTGGCCTCCAGGATGCGTCGCTGTTGAGCGACATCATGCGGCCTGCCCAGGCTCATCCCGCGCGGCATCCGCGTAAAAGTGGCGCGCGGTGGCATGGTCAACCGCGTCACCGCCCCGCGCCAGCTTGTCAGCGTGGCAGCAATCCCTTCCATCTCCAATGCTCTGGCAATCAGTCCCACGGACTGCGCACAGATCGGTCAGGCAGGGACCAGCAAAGCCGCATCGGCCTGCTCCTCCCTGGCAGCCTTCACAATCGCCGGAATGGTCTCCGTCACCATCCGCCAGGCATCGGGCTGATAACCGTGAAAGCTGATCGCGTTCCCGGTCAGCGCGCCGATGCGCCCCTCGGTCACCATGTCTTCCAGGTGGCGCAGCGGGATGAGCACCTGGCGGTCTGCGTCCACCGCAGCGTGGTCGTAATGATCGTGGGCGATAGCCAGCGCGTCCAGCGGTGTGCTGGTAGGATAGGTGCGGATGGTGTAATCGCCCAGCGGATCGGCAGCGCGATACGGTGGCTGCGAGGTGCGCAGGTAGCTCCCCGCCGAAGTGATCAGGATCAGACGGCTTTGAGACAGGTCAACCGCCGGCCCCGCAGGTGCGCGCGTGTTGCGCGGTCGCGGGTAGAGTTTCCAGTTAGCCTCGCCGGTCTTTTGGAAATGCGCCAGCCAGCCCCGCTGAAATTCAGCCCGCCACTGGTCGGCGTTTTCGAGTATTTCCATTGCCATTACCGTCAGGCAAACAGCAATGCGGCCGTGCGCTTGAGCATCTCAACGCCGCGAATCTCGGTCTCGAAGAGAGGAAGCACCCCTCGGATCAGGCCATCGAATTGCTTCTCGATTTCTTCCATGTACCCATCTTGCATGGCGACCCGATTGAGGACAAACTCGTCGGCGTCTTTGTGAATGCCTTCTTTGTCAATCACCATGTTGACCACCACGCCGCCGACCGGGATGCCGAACTCGTGGAACCAGTTGATGAATCGCCGCACCACGGCAATCGGCAGCGCCTCCGGCAGGGTTACGAAAAAGAACGCCGTCTTCGCCGGGTCGGTGAGCAGCACCTTGGCGTTCCCCATCCGCTCCTGGAAGTTGAGCAGGTAATCCATCAATGGATCTTTCTCGTCCTCCGTCTTCTTAGAGTAGGAAAGCCGGATGCGCAGCCTCTGCGCCTCTTTGCGGCTCTCCATCATCTTGTTGACCCACAGCGAATACACCGACGACATCCCCAACAGGCGGCGGGCGTTCGCAGTTGGCGCGGTATCAAAGACGTAGAGATCATACTTATCCTCGAACATGATGTCAATCATGTTCTCAAACATGGCCGATTCCTCGAACGCCGGATTCATCGTGGCGGCCTCAATAAACTCATCCGCCCGCCCGCGGATCTCGGCGAATTTGAGGAAGTAGTCAATCTTCTCACGGATCTCAACCTTGGAGCGCTCGATGGTGTCCTTGGTATCAATCTCATACGCCCACAGGTTGGGCACGCCCTCCACGGGGGTTTCCGCGCCAAAGACGTTCTGATCAAGCATGCCGGAGAGACTGTGAACCGGGTTTGTGGAAGCCAGCAGCGTGCGCTTGCCCATCTGGGCGAAAGCGACGGCCGCCGCTCCGGCAAGCACGGTCTTTCCCACGCCACCTTTGCCGCCGAAGAAGGTGTATTTCAGCTCAGGGGTGGCCTCAGCATATTGCCGCATACTTTGTTGAATAGTCACTGCGCTCATCTCAAAGGGCCTCCTCCCCAAACATAACCTGCGCCATGCGCTCGATCATCTCCAAGCCGGTGACATCGCGCTCCATTTCCTGCACGCTGGCAAGCACTTCGTCACCAAACAATTCCTCGATCTTCTTCAGATAGGTTTGCTGCATGGCGTAACGGTTGACCAGATATTCCGGCAGGTTGGGCGTTTCCATCAGGTGAGGGGGGAGCACGCGATTGACAATGTAACCGCTGATGGGAACATCGTACTTGCGGAACAGCGTTGAAGCGTTCTGCGTATCGATCAGGATCATCTCTTCGGGTACCAGAACGAAGAAGAAGGCGGTTTTCTCTCGATCGGTGAGGATGCTCGAAGAGGTTGAAATACGGTATTTGATATCCTGCAATTCGGCCAGGATCTGATCTTCTTGCAGTTCCTTCTTGCGAGAGATGCGCGCCGCCATCTGTTCGTATTCGCGCATTTCCTCGCGCAGTTTGGTGATCTTACTAATCCATTGATCGTAGACGCTGGCCATGCTCAGGTAATACAGGGCATGACCGAGCGGCACCAGATCGTAGATGTAGTAATCGTACTCATTGGCCACCACGATATCCACCACCTGGTCAAAGATGGCCGATTCTTCCATTGCCGGTTCGGCCGAAGCTGCCTGGATGTAGGTTTCGATTTCATCGGGGATTTTGTCGAAACCGTACATATCCAGGATTTTCTGGCGGATCTCGTTCTGGTAGGCTTTGATGTGCTGGTCAGCGTCAATCTCCTGGGCATAGAGGTTGGGCATGATCTCCACCGGCCCCTTACCAAAGATATCCTGCTGGAAAATATCGGAAAGCGACGCCTGAGGGTCTACAGAAAACACCAGGACGCGCTTCCCCTGCTTTGCCAGCCAGTATCCGGTCGCCGCGGAGAAGGTGGTCTTGCCTAACCCGCCTTTTCCGCCGAACATGATATAGCGTCGTTGAGGATTATCACGAAATGCTTTTGCCAGGGACATGGTTCACCTCAGGCCAGGGCGTCGGCGAGATCTTTTTCGCGCAACATTCTGCGCTTCCAGGTGGCGATTTGCGGCACCACGTAGGGCAACAACCGCAGCGAGTAATACGGCGGCAGGATAGGCACGCCAAGCAGGTCACCCATGGTGATCAGGATGAAGAGATGCTCCATGCTGCCGCGGGTCTTCAACGCCTGGCGGGTCGATTCATGCGAAGCCATTCCGTAGATGAAATCGCCAATTGCCTGCCACACCTTTTCCAGAAACGTGCGTTTTTCTTCTTCGGTCATAATGATTTCTCCTTTGACTTTGATTGTGTTGAGGGGTGTCAGTTTATTCAGTTGTATCCTGATATGTTTGGGAAAGATAGGCGTCAACGGTTTCCCGCAGCGCGCGGAATTCCAGTTCGCCATCGGTCAACAATCGTTGCCGATTGATAATCAACGCTGGAAACGAGCGGATGCGAAAGCGCACCGTCGCCAACAGGCCTCCCAGCGACCACAGATTCAGCCGTTGGATGCGAATCCTCCGGGGATAGCGACGCGCCAGATATCCCAGGGTGCGCTCCAGGTCCGCGGCCATCCGCTGACGATGCGAAATCGAGTCGCGCATTTTGGCAGCAGTGAACACCTCATCAGTGAACAAAAACCCACCGGGGACATGATGGAGCATTTGCTCCGCGGGAGCTACCAGCAACAGTTCAAGCATACTGAATGATTTTCTTGTTCATCCATAATTCCCGTACGCCTCACCCGGCGGCTGCCAGGTGGCGTTCAATCATGCTGGCGATGGCTTGTTGATCGAATCCGTGATAAGTCTCCTTGCCGATGCAGAAGGTGGGATACTTACGAATCCCGTGCCGGATGGCCTTCCACAAGGCCTGGGGGGATTGTGCGTCAGTGAGGCGGATGACCAGTTTCCCGGCGTACTTCTCTGTCAATTCAAAGATCAAATCGGAGAGGCGCTGCCACTCTTCCATCCACTCCGACGGGTAAGAAGCCAGATCAGCCTGGTGAATCTGATCGCCAATGCCCACGCCGTCAATGAACACCTGACAGTGCGAGCAATGATTCATGCTCCCAAGCACATGGGTAATAACCTCAATTTCAAGTGGCTTCGACATAACCGTCATCCAGTATCCAAATGTGCGATTGGGAGTGCGGAATCCGCTCGCGCACTCCCAATCCATTCCTTATCCAACACACCCGATGCGTCGGGCCTCAGTCCCCGGCGGGAGCAGGAGCCACGCCGCTCTTGGCCTGGTTAAAGGCCTTCAACCCATCCATGAAGAGGATGACTGCAGCGACGACCATGTACAAACCAAAGGCTGCCGTGATCACGTTGCCGAGGATGAAGCCCACACCCGCCTCCGGACCGGCGTTGATGATGCCCTTCCAGATGGCGTTGTAGACCGAAACATACAGCAACGCTGCCACGGTGGTGATGTACATGAACAGGCCCGGCACAAACGACCAGTTGGTCGGCTTGTTATCCCGCGCCAGCCAGATCGAGATAAGCAGCAGCGACATGCCAGCGAAGAGCTGGTTCGAGCCGCCAAACAGCGCCCAGATCCACTGCCAGAAGCCGAAGGTGATCAGGAAGAGGGTGAGCAGAACCGCCACCAACGAACCAACATGCGGGCTCTTGAAGGCCGGCATCTTATCACCAAGCAGTTCGGCGCTGGCAACACGCATGAAACGCAACACCAGTTGCATCACCGTCAGCGCCATCACCACCAGGAAGACCATGCCGATCGCGCCGCCGAGGCTTTCGGGGATGCCCAGAACACTCATGAACTTCGCCATCCCGACGGCGAACACGCCGCCCGCGCCAGCGACCAGCTTGTAGCCCTGGGCGGGGTCGTATTTCCCGGCGGCCACGCCAATGGTGGCGGCAAAAACCACGGAGAGCACACCCAACACGGCCTCGGTGTACATCGCGCCGCCGCCCACCGGCAGGGCATCGGTCTCTTTCTCAAGCTGACGCGCCGTGCCGGAGGTCGAAACCAGCGAGTGCCAACCGGAGATCGCTCCGCAGGAGATGGTCACGAAGAGCAGCGGCCAGATCGGCCCGAGGTGCGGTTGGAAGGCGGTGACAAAAGCAGGAATCTCGAAGGACGTATTGACGGCCCCGGTAAAGGTGGCAACCACAACACCGATCATCGAGCCGACGATCCCCAGGAAGACAAACCAGAAGCTGGTGTAGTTGACCGGCTGAGCGAAGCGCCAGATCGGCAGCACTGACCCCAGATAGCAGAAGGCCAACATGACGATCGCCCAGAAGAAGTTCGCCCAGGTCATATCGCCATAGCCCAGCGGGCGGGAGAACAACACGCCGGTCTCCGGATCGCCAGCCAGACCGTTGATAGCATTGACGATGTTCTGCGCGCCCTGGGTGGTCCCCAACCAGATGCCTATCAGCGCCAGAAGCACGGTGACCACCGTGGTCAGGAGCAAATCCTGCTTCCAGCGATAGGTCATCTGCCCGGCCAGGATTCCGCTCAGGATCAGGATCAGGAAACCGATGGGGACGATGGGCTTGGCCAGCAGGGGAGCGATCAAAGCACCAAAAGCGCCCATAATCAGCAACAGATAGATATACATGAAGGAGAGCAGCAGCGAGCGGGCGCGCGGTGAAATCAGTTTGTAGGAGAGGCCACCCATGGTCATGCCATCGTTGCGCATGGCCAGCATCGCCGAGGCATAGTCCTGCACCCAGCCGATGAAGAATACGCCGATGACCAGCCAGGCGATGGAGGGCAACCAGCCAAACTGGATCGCCGTGATCGGGCCGACGATGGGGCCTAGCGCGGCGATCGATTTGAACTGGTAACCGAACAGCACACTTCCGCTGGCAGGCATAAAGTCCACGCCGTCGTTATACATCGTCGCTGGAGTAGCGCGCTTCGGGTCTGCCTGGATGATGTCGCGATCCACACGCTTCGCGTAGTAGCGATAGCCGAGGATCACAACCAAAATGGTAAAGACAAGACTTCCAAGTGCCATCTGTGTTCCTCCTTTTTGACATTACATCCAATTGAACGATTGCCCCAATTTGTTTGGATATATACTCCCGTGCAACCTCCTTTCGTGTCCATCATCTGCCCACTGCGCCATAACAGGTACAAAGCTCAAGGGAATCAAAAGCGCCACCGAGTTCAACAGAGCTCCGTGGCGCAGCGCGACCCTCATCCCAGGCTAGGATAGTCTCCATCCAGCCGCAAAACAAAATTCCCTTTGGGCAGATTAGTTTGTCCGCTTTCATACCTGTCGATCTAAGCGGATATACAGAGGGTAATTATCCGTGGTTCATGGGCATCGAAAAGTATAACACAGATTTCAGGCCAGAGTTGCGCTCAAGTTAAGGATTCATTTTTAAGCGCTTCTATAAACACAGCCACCATCGACTCCAGGTTAATCTCCTCGGCGACGATGCGGTAGGACTCCGCCCCCATGCGGCGCAGGCGTGGCAGGTCAGCGAGTGCCTGGCGCAGTGCCTCGGTGAAGGCGTCCTGATCCCCTGGCGGGACCTGCCAGCCGTTCTCCGGGTGCACCAGGTCATCTTGCGTGCCATCCCCCTGAGCGACGATCACCGGCAACCCGTAGCGCATGGCCTGCTGCACCGCCAGGCCGCCGGTTCCGGGCAGGGCGAACAGGTCCGCGGCGGAAAAGTACGACTCCAGCGCCTCCCCATGCCGTGCCCCGACGAACTCCGCCCGCGAGTAAATCTGTTGCGCCAGGGATTCAAATTCCTCCCGCGCCGGGCCATCGCCGACGATCACCAGACGGGGCTGCAAGTCTTCGGGCAACGCGGCGCAGGCGCGCAGCAGGATATCCACCCGCTTGCGGGCCTGCAAACGGCCTACGAAGAGCACAGTCAACGGGCCATCGAGTCGCGCCGGTCGGGTCGGCGGCGGCTGCGTGGGCCGTGGAGCGACGGCGTTGACGGCCACGAAGACATTTTTCAGCCCTAGGGCGCGGTATTCCCTTGCTCCTTTATGGCTATACGCAATCGCGCCATCCAGCGAGCGCAGAAAGGCAAGGCGAAAAGCGCTCTCCAGCGGATTCCCGTCGCGCGGCGCGCCCAGCCCCCACCCCAATACGCGCCGCCCGCGGTCGCGCATCCAGCAGACTGCCAGCCAGTTACTGAGGTAACGCGGGTTGGCCTCCAGAATCAACGCGTCGGGGTTCCAGGCCCGCAGCCAGGCCAGCACCCCGTGCTGCCAGCACAGATACCACGGCGATTGCGGATCACGGAGATGCAGGTTGCGCGCCGGAACCACCCGGGCAACATCCAGGTGATCCGTAACAGCGATGCCCTCCACCGGCAGCGGCCGCCCGGCGAACACGCTCAGGCCGCCCTCGCAGGCTTCGGCCAGCAAATCAAAGAAGGAGGCGCGGTAAGCGGGGAGGACGCGCTGCTGAAGAGCGAGGCGACCGGAGAATTTCAGAATGTTGATTTCAGATTTCAGAATCATGGCCTGGCAACCAAATAGGCTTTCCAGTTCAAATCTTCCAGCGAATCTACACGCGGGTAGTGACGGGCCATGCTACGCAGGGTGTACCCCTGGGCGGTGAGCACGTCCCAGGCGACGCGAGCGGACTCCGGGCCGTGCAACTCCAGCAAAATCAGGGGACGCACTTCACGCAGCAGGCGGACCATCCCCCGCAGGGCAAGCACCTCCCCGCCCTCGATATCCATCTTGACCACCTGCGGCGCGGGGTTGCCATCGTTGTAAACAAAATCATCCAACGAAATACCGGGGACTTCGATCTCCGCCTGGTAATCCGCCTGACGCCCTGCCGAGCCAGCCGTCTTGCCCATGTCGTCCGAGGGGCCGATTAGAAAGCGAACCGGCGCGCTGCGCTCGGTCACTGCGGCAAGGACGACGGCGACGCGCCCCACCAGGCTGTTGAGCGACAGGTTGGTGCGCAGGCGCACCACATTCTCCGGCAGGGCCTCAAAGGCGAAAACCCGCCCAGCTGCGCCCACCTGCCGCGCCAGCATCAGGGTGATGTAACCGACGTTGGCGCCCACGTCGTAAGCCACCCAGCCGGGCTGCACCAGCGCCTTCAGCGCGGCCTGCAAATCCGGCTCATACGTCCCCAGCCAGTAATCCTTTTCGCTCTGCAAATCGAGGCGCATGCGCATCCCAGCGGCCAGCCCGGCGGCGATCTCCACCTCGGCGAGGCCCTCTGGCGCGGCGCGGTTGAGGGTGGCGCGCACAACACGGGCCAGGAAGGAAAGGCGATAAATCGCCCGCTTCGCACCCGCAGGTAACAAACGAGCCACAAATGCAGCGAACTGCAAAAACTTATCTTTCAAAACAACACCTTATAACGCAGAGGCGCAGAGTGAAGGAGACGCAGAGAACCATTTTTGTATCTCTCCGCGCCTTTGCATCTCCGCGTTGATTCAAGTTTTGAACCACAAAGTCACCAAGGCGCAAAGACTAATTTCTCTTAGCGTACTTTGCGTCTTTGCGTTTTACTAAAACTTGCAGATAGGCATCCACCATCGCGTCCAGCGAAAAAGCTTCTTCGGCGCGGGCGCGGGCGGCGGCGCGGAAACGTGGTTGATCCAGCAGGATTTCCACCGCGGCCCGGGCCAGGGCATCCACATCGGGCCGGTCAAGCTGCCAGGGGTCGCCGCCGTAGGGGACCACCCGCCCGGCGTCGCCGGTGACCAGCTCGGCCAGCGCACCGGTATCGAAGGCCAGCACCGGCGTGCCGCAGGCCAGCGCCTCGATGACCGCGTTGGGGCAGGCCGGGTTGAGGTCGGCGGCGTAGAGTAAGTGCGCCGAGCGTTGCAGGTCACGGATTTCCTCCGGCGGCAGCAACCCCTCCCAGGTGAGCGGGATGTCCGTCCGTTGCGCCCACTGCGCTCGAATCGCCTCGCTGACCTGCCCGGCGACGATCAGCTCAACAGGGCGGCTCAGCGCCTCGCGATAGGCGGCGTTCAACCGTTCCACCAACCCCACCGCGCTCTCCAGGCCAATTTCGTAGCCGCCGGCGAGAGAGCCTTCGACGAGGAGGAGGCGATAGGTGGGTGACAAGGGATCAGGTGATTGGGGAACAGGGGAACAGGTATCCAGGTCAACGGCGTTGAGGATCACCGAGGCGGGGACCGGCGCGGGGCCGTGGACGCGCTCCCACCAACGGCGCGAAAACTCGCTCTGATAGACGATGTGATCCGCCAGGCGCACCCGGATGAAGTTCAACACCCAATTGCCGTACTCCGAGCGCAGGTAGTGCTTCAGACCGGTGGGCAGTTTGCGGTGCAGCCAGTTCATCCCATCCAGGCGCTGGACAACCCGCACGCCGCGGCGTCTGGCACGCCACAGGGAAAGCAGATCGCGCGTGCCACCGATGACGAGGATTGCGTCGGCGGTTGATAGTTGATAGTCGTCAGCGATCTCGATGCCGCGCGCATGCAAGCCAGCCGCGAAGCGAGCCCGAAAGGAAACCATCCCCCCAACGCCGTGGACGCGCGGCACGAGCGCGATGCAAGTCATGGCGTGGCTCCTGGTTTGGACAGGGCGCGAATGGAACCACGATGAAGCACGAAGGCGCGCGAAGGATTGCTCATTTTTGCCGCATCCCCACCTTGCGCGCCGGGACTCCCGCCCAGATTTCCCACTCGCCGGTGGATTGGGTCAGCACGGCGTTGGCGCCAATCACCGTGCCGCGGCCGACGCGCAGCACACCCTCCTTGCACAGCACCTTACACCCCGGCGAGAGGATGACATCATCCTCAATCAGGATACCTTCAAAGCGCGATTCGCTCGCCGGGCGATAGATGTCGGTGCGCCCCAGCGTGACGCCGGGGTAGATTTTGACCCGATCGCCGATGCGGGCGTGACGGTGAATCACAATCCCAAAACCACCGTGGGCGATTTCCAGGTCCGCGCCAATGGGGACGGTGCGCGGGATTTCCACGCCGAGCAGTTTAAGGGCATAGTAAGCCAACCGCCCCAACAGAGGCCAACGGCGGGCGTAGACGAGGGTGGTGATCAGATCGCGTTTCATGGTGTTCGACAGATGACGGCAGACCGCAGACAGAGGACCGCGGTCTGCGGTCTACGATCCACGGTCATAACTGAGAATCGTCGCCACAATCCGCTCCGCCGCATGACCATCACCATACGGGTTCTTAGCCCCCGACATGGCCGCGTGCGCCCGGGGGTCATCGAGCAGCCTACGGGTCTCGCGCACGATGACGGCCGCGTCGGTGCCCACCAGCTTCAACGTCCCGGCCTCCACGCCTTCGGGGCGCTCGGTGGTGTTGCGCAGCACCAGCGTGGGGACGCCGAGGCCGGGCGCTTCTTCCTGAATGCCGCCGGAATCGGTCAGCACCAGGGTGGCGAGCTTCATCAGGTGAACGAGAGGGAGATAGTCGAGAGGAGGTAACAAGGTGACGTGGGGTTGATCACCGAGCAGGCGGTGAACCGGCCCCCGCACGTTGGGGTTGAGGTGAACCGGATAGACAAAGTGGACGTCTCCGGCATAGTTCTCAGCCAGCTCGCGGATCGCCCGGCAGATGTTCTCCAGCGGCGCGCCGAAGTTCTCGCGGCGGTGCGCGGTGACGAGAACGAGGCGCTGGTTGGCTGATAGCTGCAAATTGAGGTCGCGCACGTCAAAAGGCTGCGCGGCAACCCATTGCAGGGCATCAATCACCGGGTTGCCGGTGACGACGATCTGCTCCTCGGGGACGTTCTCGCGCAGCAGGTTCTGGCGCGCCCATTCGGTGGGGGCAAAGTGCAGATCGGCGACCACCCCGGCCACGCGGCGGTTGATCTCCTCCGGAAAGGGCTGGAATTTATCGCCGGTGCGCAGCCCGGCCTCGACATGCCCGACTTTGATGCGATGATAATACGCCAGCAGCGCGGCGGCCATCACCGTGGAGGTATCGCCCTGCACCAGCACCCAGTCGGGTTGCAGATCGCGCAGTACGGGATCAAGGTGAGTGAACACACGGGCGGTCAACTCAGCAAGGGATTGGCCGGGGCGCATGAGGTCGAGGTCAATATCGGGGGTGATTTCAAACAGTTCAAGCACCTGATCAAGCATCTGGCGGTGTTGAGCGGTGACGCAGATTTTCGACTCCACACCAGGGGTGCGCGCCAGCTCACGGACGATCGGGGCCATCTTGATCGCCTCGGGGCGGGTGCCGAAGACGGAGAGGATACGGAGAGTCATGAGCGATTAGGAGAACGAGCCGTCCATAAGGACCGCGGACGGCTGACCGCGGTCTTCTGTCTGCGATCAGTGGCCAGTATCATCTCCCGCACCGAGGCGGAGGACGCGAAACCCCGCCGCCGCCCAGCGATCCGGCTCCCAGAGATTCACTGCGTCCACTACCACCCTTGCGGAGGTCATGGCAGTGACCGCCTCGGGAGCAAGTTCCCTGAAGGGGG
>CAZZFZ010000028.1:0-24929 GCA_964653835.1 uncultured Anaerolineales bacterium | reverse complement strand
ATGCCGGCCTGGAGCGAGGCCAACGGCGGCCCGCTTTCCGATGAGGAAATTGATGCTGTGGTGTATTACATCCTCAGCTGGCAGACCGGCGGCGCGCCGCAGGTCACGCCGCTGCCGAGTGCCACTCCGCTGGCCTTGCTTTCCCCCGTGCCCGGTGTGGAAGGGGATCCCAACCGGGGGGCGGCGCTTTTCGCCTATAACTGCGAAGTCTGTCATGGGGAAGGCGGCGTCGGTCGCATTGGCGCGCCGCTGGCGAAGGTGTGGCCCTCCGTCCGCCCTGACCTGGCGATCAAGAACACGATCTCCAACGGCGTGGAAGGCTCCCCCATGCCGGCGTGGAGCAAGGAGAACGGCGGGCCGCTGACCGAGCAGGAGATCAACGACCTGACCGCCTACGTGTTGAGCCTGGCGGAGGGGGTGCATCCTCCAGCCACGGAGACGCCGGAAGCACCCTCCGGGCTTGCCTGGTTATCGGGGTGGGGCGGCGTTCTGCTGACTGTGCTCCTGTTCGTCCTGCTGCTCGTTGCCAGTCAATTTCTTCAACGGCGAAAAACACGCTAAAGATCGTTGAAAAAACACACGAGACCTCACAGATTGTTTACAGTCTGTGAGGTCTAAATTTCAGAGAAAAGAGAGCATTCGATGGATTCCCATGAAACGTTTGTTGTTGCTGCGGCTCAGCTTCCTCCCGTCTTTCTCGATCGGAGCGCGACGCTCGAAAAAGCCTGTGATCTCATCGCCGAGGCGGGGAAAAACGATGCCCGGTTGATCGTCTTTCCAGAAGCCTTTTTCCCAGCCTATCCCGATTGGGTGTGGCTGCTTCGCGGCGGTGACGTGGGGGAACTCAACGACCTCTACGCCGAGCTGATCGAAAACGCCGTTGCCATCCCGGATGATGTCACCGCCCGGTTGTGCCAGACTGCCCGCAAGGCCAAGATCAACGTGGTCATGGGATTGAACGAGCGTAATCAAGAAGCCAGCAACGCAAGCCTCTACAATACGCTACTTTATATTGACGATACGGGAGAAATTCTTGGCAGGCATCGCAAGCTGATTCCCACGGGGGGTGAGCGCACCGTCTGGGCGCAGGGTGATGGCAGCACGTTAGAGGTGTATGATACCTCCATCGGCAGGTTGGGTGGCTTGATCTGCTGGGAGAATTACATGCCCCTGGCTCGCGCTGCCATGTATGCCTGGGGGACGCAAATCTACGTTGCGCCTACCTGGGATCGGGGTGATATGTGGGTGACCTCGTTGCAGCATATCGCCAAAGAAGGTGGTATGTACGTGATCGGGTGTTGTATGTCCCTGCACGTAGATGACATCCCGGATCGCCTGGCCTTCAAGCAATACTATACCGAAGGGACGGAATGGATCAACACCGGGCATAGCTGCATTGTGGATCCCGGCGGGAAGATTATCGCCGGCCCGCTCGTCGCGCAAAAGGAAATCCTGTATGGCGAGGTGAATCTCAAGCGCATCCGGGCCTCAAAGCGCATGTTCGATGTGGCCGGACACTATGCTCGCCCGGATGTTTTCAAGTTCGCCGTCAACCGTGATCCAAACCCCATGATGGAGTTGCTGTGATGTCCCCTTCAGCCATACCTGACTCAGATAAAATTTATGATTTGTATGGTGGCGGTTTTCTCGGCCAGTTCACCCGCCTGGCCTTGCTGCTGGATGTGTTTACCCCCTTATCCTCCGGCCCGGCGAGCGCGGAGAGCGTGGCTTTGGCTTGCAATGCCAGCCTTGAAGGTGTGCGTGCTTTGCTCAACTATCTGTGTAGCGTGCAGGTCCTTGAATACCAGCTTGACTCACAGCGTTACGCGTTGACGCCCTCCGCCGCGGCTTTCCTGGTGCGTGGCGCGAAGACATTCGCCGGGGATTGGATCCTGGCGAACACCGACCCAGTATTGTGGGAGAAAATGCTTCAGACTGTTCGCTCTGGAACCGCGGCGGGTTACTCCCTGCCCTGGGCGCAGGACGCCTGGCTGGAGAGTTACAGCCCCAGCCGGGTGGCGTACAGCCTGGAACTCTGGCATACGGTTGGCCTCGCGTTGAATGACGGCCAGCCGTTGCGAATGCTTGACCTGGCCTGCGGGTGCGGCATCAAAACCCTGGCATTTGCGCGGGCGCATGAAAACGTCTGGGTCACCTGCGTGGATAGTGATTCTGTGCTTGATGTGGCGCGCGATCTGGCTGCTCGTTTTGGCGTTGGGGAGCGCATAACGTTCATGCCGGGGGATATCCTCAGCGATGATTTTGGTGAAGGGCAATACGATGCTGCTTTGTTGGGGTTAATCACTTATATCCTGACCCCGGAGCAGAATGCCGCGGTTTTTCAACGTGCCTATCGTGCCCTGCGCCCCGGCGGAATGCTGGTGATCGACGCGATCATGTCCACCGCCCAACCCGCGGAATGGGCCAGCCGCGCCACGCTATTGATGAATACCTGGAACGGCGGCGCAGCGTATCCTTTCCATGTGTATCAGAGCTGGCTGGAGCAGGCAGGGTTCCGCAAAACGATACAGCACAATGAGCAATGGCTTTCGGCGGTTAAGTGACAGAGTATAATGTGACAAAGAAAATAAGCATTATGGCTGATGTGTAACTCTTCCCCCACTTGCCCATGCTGAAAAAAAACGAATTCCGGTACCGGATCAAACCCTGGATTGTGGCTGCAGCGCTGCTGGTGTTGATGGCCGTATATCTTTACGAGGAGGTGCGTGGGGGCGCGGCGCGGACACAGATAGGGCATCTCATCCTTGAGATCGGCGTAGTTATTGCGCTAGGCGGGGTGACTTATGCACTTTGGGCGCAGCAGTTCCGTCTTCTGAGAGAACAAAGTCGTCTGCTTGCACAGGCCAAAGTGGAGGTCGTTGATCTGCGTCGTCGCCTGGAGGCGGTCTTCCGTCTCAATCGTATCTCGGTGGAGGCCGATGATGAGCGTGAGATGGTGGATCTTGCGCTTCAACTGTTGGTGGAGTTGACTGGTGCGCGTGGCGCTTCTTTTGTCCCCCTGGATGCCCGCGGCTACCCCTTGCCGGTGGTGCATTTTGGCGAACAGCCCGAGGGGAAACTGGATGATTTGTTGGAATATCTTGCCTCGCCGGACGTCCACGGGCGTTGTTCGACCTGTACCCGGCTGGAGGCTATGGATGCCTGTCCGTTGCTGGCGCAGTTCTCGGGGCAGCGGTTGCAGATCTTTTGTTTTCCGCTGACGCGGGGAGAACATAAGCTTGGCATGTTGAATCTGTATATGCCGAAAGAGACGTTCTGGCAGTCGGATGTGCGCGGGTTCATTCAGGCCATGGCCGATGAGATTGCCCTTTCCCTGGATGGTGTTCGCCTGCGACGGAGGGAATTGACCGCCTTGCGCCAACTTCAGCAGGTGCGCGCCAAATCCGGACTGGATGGGCAGCTTACCCAGATGCTATCGGATGTGCGCCATGCGTTGGAAGCAGATTATGCGACCCTGCTGTTTTATGAACTGGATGCAGAGAAAACAGCTCGACGCCTGGTTTCCGGCGCGATGCCGGAGGATGTGACCCATGTTGTGCTGGAGAGCCTGAGCAATGTGGTCAGCGCCGATGATGTGCTGGTTATGGATCGTCGCGTTTATGGACAGGGTGAGACCCTGCGCCACATTTCACTGATGGCCGTGCCTCTGATGTCGCAGGACGGCGATCCGCTCGGCGCGATCCTGGTCGCCAATCATCGTCCGGTTTCGTTTCACGCCCGGCAACTGACTCTGTTGCAAACGGTCGGCGGACAGATCGCATTGGTGATTCACAACGCCCATTTGATGAGCGAGTTGGAATATAAATCGGTGCTGGCAGAGCGCGCCCGTCTGGCGCACGAAATCCACGATGGCCTGGCGCAGACGCTTGGTTTTTTGAAGCTGCAAATCGCTCAGATGCAAAGGGCCCTTGAACGGAATGATATTGACGTGTTGGATCGAGGCATAGCGTTGAGTTATCAGGCAGTTTCCAGCGCGTATGAAGATGTGCGCGAAGCGATTGATGATTTGTTTATGAACCCGGCGGAGTACCAGTTTGGCGGCTGGCTTCAAGCCATCGCCGCCGAATTTGAGGAGAACACGAACATCCCGGTGGCGGTGAGTGAACCCGACCCGGAGATTGACCCGCCGCCGGAGGTTCAGATCCAATTGATCCGGATCATTCAGGAAGCACTGAGCAATATCCGCAAGCACGCCGGGGCGCGGCGGGTGGAGATCGCCTGTCAACGGCAGGGTGATGCTGTTGTGCTGGAAGTTCGCGATGATGGGTGTGGTTTCGCGCCGCAAGATGTTCATGATACTTCCCAGCATGGTCTGCGCGGCATGCGTGAGCGTGCCGAGTTGATCGGCGCAGATTTTCAGGTAATCAGCCGGCCTGGCGAAGGGACCACTTTGCATATCCGCTGGATTGAAAAGCGAACGCAGGTGCAATTATGATCGCGCCAGAGCATCCCATTCGAATTGTGGTGGTCGATGACCATGCCCTCTTCCGGGCCGGCCTGGTTGGTTTGTTGGAGGGGATGCCCGAATTTGAAGTGGTTGGCGAGGCGGAAAACGGCGTGACAGCGTTGGAGGTCGTTGCCCGCACCCAACCGGAGATTGTGTTGTTGGATGTCAATATGCCGGTAATGGATGGCGTGGAGACGGTGCGCGCTTTGCGCAAGGCGGGGGGGGATTACCGCATTGTGATGTTGACGATTTCTAAAAAGCAGGATGACCTGTTGGGGGCGATCCGCGCTGGAGCGAACGGATATTTGCTGAAAAACACCGAACCGGACGATCTGCGCCTCGCGCTGCTGAAGGTGATGGCCGACCAGTCGGTGCTGGCCTCAGAAGTCACCACTCAAGTGATGAATGCTCTGCGCCAGGACGCGGCAGGTGTTGCCGCCGATACTCTGACGGAGCGCGAGATTGAGGTATTGCACTGTCTGGGACGAGGGATGACCACCGCACAGATCGCTGTGCAGCTGGTGATTTCAGTCAATACGGCCAAGACTCACGTGCGTAAGATCCTTAGAAAATTGCAGGCCGCTAATCGGGCCGAAGCGGTGCGCATTGCCATCTCACAGGGTTTACTGGAGGACGAATAGGTGACTCCCTCGGCGCGGCGGTGGCTTTCCTGCCTGGATTCCATGCAGGCAAAGTGGTCGCTGTTGGTTGGGTTGTTTGTGATGATGGTTGTGGCGGCCTGTGGCTCTTCACCCATACGGCCCGGTGCGTTGCCGACTCTGGCCTGGCAGTATGCTGCTGGAGGGGCCATCGATCGCCCGCCGCAGCGCGTTGGGGATGTGCTGGTGTTTGCGCCGCGAGGCGGCCCGCTGACCGCGCTGGACGCTGAAAAGGGGACGCTGCGCTGGCAGTTTGACCCCCCGGAAGGTCTGTGGCACCGGGCTTTCAGCGCCGACGCGAAGCGAGTTTATATCGGGTTGGTGGGCGGCCGTCTGGCAGCGCTGAACGCAAACAGCGGCGACGTTCTTTGGGATGCTGAACTGGGCATCAATGTCCAGGTCCCTCCGCGGGTGCAGGGAGAGACTCTGTTCGCGGCATCTACTTTTGTCGGGCCAGGGTTGGAGGCCAACCCTCAAGGGCAGGCGAAGCTTTTTGCGCTGGATGCCCGCAGTGGGGTGATCCGCTGGGCGTTCACCACGGACAATTACATTCTGCAAACCCCCTTCGCCGCCGGTGAGACCGTCTATGTGGGCGGCAGTTATCTTGACCCCGAAGTGAATGTAGAGGAAGGTGGTTTGATGCGCCTGTACGCGCTCTCGGCAGTGGATGGCAGCCAGAAATGGGTGTATACGGCTGAGGATGGATTTCTCAAAGCGATTTACGCCACCGATACGCGGGTGGCTTATGTGGCGTATCGGGATTTTATCTCCGGTGTGGATGCGCAAACTGGCGAGCTGGTGTGGCGCGGCGATACAGGCAATTGGGTGCCCTCGCTGACGGGTTCGGGTGAACGAGTTTTCTTCGGCGCGGCCAATACCCTGGTGCACGCCTGGGATATGGCCACCGGCGCGTCCCTTTGGGTGTATAACATCGAGGGGGAACCGTTCAACTACGTGCTTGGAGCGCCGGTGTTTCAGGATGAAAAAGTTTACCTGCTCAGCCAGCGCGGGGACATGATTGCCCTGGACGCCGCCGATGGTCGGGAGTTATGGCGCGTATCTACTGGCATTGAAGCACGCGAGGGATTGAGTGTGCTTGGGGAGTGGCTGTATATTGGCGATGCAGCGGGGAACGTCTACGCTTATCGGCTGCGGGGAAACTAGCGAGAAGGGGGGAAGGGAACAAAGCAAAGAGGCGCAGAATCTTTGGAACTCTGCGCCTCTCTCTATTTTTAATGCGTACTACTTTTCCGCACCGACCAGGATCACTGGCCCATCACGGTTTTCTTCGGTGATATCGAACGCCACGCCGGGGGCCATACGGTTGTTGCGCAGGCGGTCTCGCAGCGTGGAAGCGTGCCAGTCGCCGGGGACGATAATGGGAACACCGGGTGGATTGGAGAGGGAATCTGCTCCAGTCAGAATGCCCTGGTAAGTGCTGAGATCCATCTCGTGGAAAGAGTTTTCAGAGTTGGCGAAGTGGCACCCAGTGCAGTTGCGAGAGCCTTCATACCACATGTTGGGCTGGGTGAAGAAGGGGAGCACATCGCGCTCGAAGGTAAGTTGAGCGCCGCCGAAGTCGAAGGGATCGCTTTCAGGGGCACCGGCATCCACCCAGGCGCCGATGAGGTCGACGGCGTGCAGATCGCAGTCGTACTCACCAATACGGACGTCCACACCGGAGTCGGAGACGTCCACACAGGGGCCATCGCGGTTGGCTTCGGTGATGTCGAATTCCCAACCGGGGGGCATGCGGTTGTTGCGCAGGCGGTCGCGGAGCTTGGAGGCGTGCCAGTCGCCGGGGACGATGATGGGGACGCCGGGTGGTTTGGAGAGGGCGTCGCCGCCGGTCAGGATGCCCTGGTAGGAACTGAGGTCCATCTCGTGGTAGGAGTTTTCCGAGTTGGCGAAGTGACAGTTGGTGCAGGCTTGCTGACCGTCGAACCACAGGTTGTCGGTGGTGAACAGCGGCTGGATGTCGGCCGCGAACGTGGCCTGGTAAGTGTTTCCATCTATACCGACATAATCGAATGGTTCGCTTTCGGGCGCGCCAGCGTCCACCCAGGCGCCGATCAGATCAACCGCCTTCACTGCTGTGCCGGGAGGTCCTTCGGGTTCAGCGGTTGCTTCCGGGGTGGGGGAGGGCACAACGGTTAGGGTGGCCGGTGCCTCGCATCCTGCAATCACCATGGCGCTTAGTAGCAGAAGGATTCCCAATAACAGGAGGGTTTTGGTCTTTCGCATACGATTACTCCTTTGGAAAATGATGAGGGGTGCCAGTAATGGCGTGCGCCAGCTTGGGGCTGGGCTGGGTGAATACTCTAGTCTTAGATTCTAATCAGTTGTTAATCTGCCGCTGGGGGATTTCAATGCCGCGGAAAGGTGATTTAAAAATCATCCTTTTGGGCGATGGGGGGGTGAGTGCAATGCCAATCGCTTCCTGGTAAAGTTTAGAGAGTATTAGAGCTGTTTACAGGTAATCGGCTTTATTTGGCCGCCTTGAGCGCGGCGTTTCTTGCTTCCTACAATAACGGTATGAATGATATGCCAGCCAGACCTAAACGCGTCCTTATTGCTTCCAGTCATGCCTTATTTGGCAACGGTTTGCGGCATTTATTGGAAACTCGCTGGGGCGATGAAGTGGTCGTGGTTGGGATGGTGTCCACAACGGAAGAGGCCAGTGTTGCTCTGCAGACGTTAGCCCCCGATGTAGTGATTGTGGACTATGATGATGAGACCCTCAATCGAGATGAGTTCCTGGAGGACTTCGTGAAAGCCGAGGGTGCTTTGCGTGTGGTGGTGCTTTCGCTGGCAGAAAGCCCGGCAGGCGCGGAGGCGATTGTATATGATCGCAGAACGATGGAAGCCTCGCGAATCGATGACTGGTTGGGTGAGGGGTTTCCCTTTCCCGATAATGACGAAGATGAATCGATCTGAAAATTGATCTTGCCAGCAAGGCCGCGCAGCACGTCGCAAAGCATGTTGGCTTGCGCATTTTTTGGGCCGGTTCTTTCGGCTGGTTCTAATAAGAAAATCGAGGAGAGCGTTGTACTATGAAACACTTTATTCTTGTGGCTATTCTTGTGGCAATTTTGACGGTGGCTGTCGGCACAGGGTTGAGTGCGATCGGCCTGATGCCGGAACAGGCCAGCTTGCAGAGCGTATTCATCGATCAGCTCTTCCAGAAGCACATCTGGACGATTTCTTTCCTCTTCGCGCTGATTATTGGCTTTATGCTGTACAGCATTGTGGTCTTTCGGCGCAAGGATGATGATGAGGAGGGCGATCACTTTGAGGGGAACACGCCGTTGGAAATCGTCTGGACGATCATCCCGCTGGTGACGGTGTTGTATTTTGCCTATCTGGGTTCTCAGGCTTTGGCGGAAGTCCGCCGGGCGGATCCCAACGCGTATAACATCACTGCGGTGGGGCAGCAATGGTCGTGGCGCTTTGAATACACGGACTACGGTTTCAGCTCCGATGAGTTGCGTCTTCCGGTGAACCGTCAGACCTTGATTATGACTACCTCCACGGACGTGATTCATTCCTTCTGGGTTCCAGAATTCCGTGTGAAGCAGGATGCGCTGCCCGGCGAGGGCATGGAGCGCGAGTTGCGCATCACCCCCACCAAGGTTGGGACATACAAAGTGCGTTGTGCCGAGCTATGCGGCAGGCAGCATGCCTACATGCTCGCGGATGTGATCGTCATGGAACCAGAAGCGTTTGAGCAATGGGCGCAAGAGCAGATGCAAGGCCCCTCAGGCACCCCGGCTGAGCGTGGTGCGGAGTGGTATCAGCAATTTGGCTGTGCGGCCTGTCACTCAATTGACGGCACGCCGCGCGTTGGTCCTTCCTGGCAGGGGTTGTTTGGTGAAGAAGTGACCCTGGCCGATGGTTCAACGATCATAGCAGACGAGGCGTATCTCTTTGAATCCATTCGTGATCCGCAGGCCAAGATCGTTCAGGGCTTTGAGACGGTGTTGATGCCTCCGACGGGGCAGAGTATGACGGATGAACAGGTTCAGGATGTGATTGAATTCATCAAGAGCCTGGGCGCGCAAGAGTCGGATTAACCTGCTACGTGTAATCAAAGGAAGTAATTATGAGCGCAACGAAACGTGTTAACATCTTTTCCTTAAGCCTGGTGCGGGGCATTGTTTTTCAAATCCTCGGCACGCTGATTGGGATAGGGATTGTCACCCTCATCCGGCTGCTGATGGGGTTACCCGCCTGGAAGGCTGAACCCGCCGGGGTGTTCGGCGCCTTTTTGGGTGTGTTGTTCTTTTTGGTGGGCGCTGGCACGCTCAGCGACTGGTACAAAATGGCGCTTGGTGAACCGGTTTCGGATCACCACGAAGCTGATCCTGAACAACCCGGCTGGGCAAAGTATTTCAACATCTCCTATGACCATAAAGTGATCGGCATCCAGTATGGCGTCACCTCAGTTGTAGTGATGCTCCTGGCCGGTAGCTTTGCTTTGATCTTCCGTACTGAATTGGCGAGGGCGGGTTTGCAGGTAGTTGAACTGGATATGTTCAACACGCTGGTGGGGCTGCACGGCATTGTGATGATCGCTTCGATTTTGCTGGGCGTCGGCGCGATGTCGAACTACCTCGTCCCGCTGTTGATTGGCGCCAGCGATATGGCCTTCCCCCGCCTGAACGCCTTTGCCTATTGGGTCAACGTCCCTAGCGCTTTGCTGGTAGTCAGCAGCCTGTTTTTGGGTGGCTTCGACACCGGTTGGACGGGGTATCCGCCCTTGAGCGCACGCGCTCCCCTGGGGATGCAGATGTTCTTCCTGGGCGTTTACTTCATCGGGTTGTCCTCCATCCTCGGCTCGTTGAACCTGATCGTCACAGTCATTCGGATGCGCGCCCCGGGGATGAGCTATTTCCGCATGCCGATCTTCGTCTGGGCGGCGGTGGCAACCTCGATCATCGGCCTGACGGCCACTCAGTTGATCGGTCTGTCGTTCCAGATGGTGATGTTCCAGCGCCTCTTTGGCATGGGCTTCTTTGACCCGGCCAAAGGCGGGAATGTGATCCTCTTCCAGCACCTGTTCTGGTTCTACTCGCACCCTGCGGTATACGTCTTCATCCTGCCAGGACTGGGCATCATCAGCGAGCTGCTGCCGGTCTTTGTGCGCAAGCCGCTGTTTGGCTACAAGTGGATCGCCATGTCTTCGCTGGGCATCGCGCTGGTGGGCTTCTTCGTCTGGGCGCATCACATGTTCACCGCGGGCATGGAAGAATACCTGCGGGTTCCCTTTATGTACAGCACCTTGCTGGTGGCCGTCCCCACGGGCGTCAAGTTCTTTAGCTGGGTGGGGACCATGTGGCGAGGCAGGATGACCTTTGAGACGCCGATGCTCTTCACTCTGGGCGCGGTTTCCATCTTCCTGCTTGGTGGTCTGACCGGGCCGCCCAACGCGACGGTTGCCACCGACCTGCACCTGCAGGATAGCTATTGGATTGTGGGGCACTTCCATGCCACCATGTTCGGCGGCTTTGTCTTCCCGTGGTTCGCGGCGATTTACTACTGGTTCCCCAAGTACACCGGCAAGATGTACAACGAGAAGCTGGGGAAGGTGCATTTCTGGCTGATGTTCCCGGCTTTCTACCTCATGTCGCTGGGCCAGATGCGCGTTGGTTTGTTGGGGATGCGCCGCCGCATTGCAGATTATGACCCGGCCTTGGGTTTCGACAACACGCATATGTTGATTACTATCGCCGGCTTTTTGATCGCCTTCTCGGTGTTGCTTTTCTTGTTCAACCTGGTGACCAGCATCCGCAGCGGCGAAGCGGCCGAGGCCAACCCCTGGAATTCGCGTTCCCCTGAGTTCCAATTGCCCTCGCCGATTCCTGAGCACAACTACGCCGAGCATCCTTTCGTGGTTGTGGGCGAACCGTATGACTACGGCCTGGCGGATGCGGATTACGTGCGCTTTGGCGCTGCGCCAGAGGCATCTGCTGCTGATTAGCATGCGCAACACGGAGACGCGCCGTACACCGCCGATGACATTACCGTGCGTCTCCGTGCAGATATAGCCGCGTTTGTTAGATAAAGAGAGAGAAGACAATGGAAAATAACGAAAAGAAGAAAAAAGCCATGCAGTTGGGCGTTTACGTTTTCATCGTCCTGGCGGTGTTGACGGCTGGTGAGTACGCTCTCGCCGTGGTGGGCGCGCCCTGGTGGTCGCTGTTCTTCGTCATCGCGATCATCAAGGCCTGGTTCGTCGTTCAGAATTATATGCACCTGCCGCTGTTGTTTGCCGAGGAGGGCAGCCATGACCACTAATACAACCGACGTGCGAGCTTCTTACGCATACAAAACCGGCACCAACCGGCTGGGCCTGTGGCTCTTCCTGCTTTCCGATAGCTTTGTGTTTGCCGGTTTGCTGGTCAGCCGTTTTTACCTGCTGGGCTACACGCGCCCGCACCTGGATCAAACCCTGGGGTTGATCGTCACTTCCATGTTGCTGGTGAGCAGCTTCTTTATGAACCGTGCCGAAACCGCTATCGCGCATGGCGATGAAAAGACGTTTCTGCGCGGCACGCTGATTACCCTCGTGCTGGGTGTGGCCTTCCTGTTGGGCGTTGTTGGCGTGGAGTGGCGACTGGCCCCGTTTGGCCCCGCTGACGACGTGGTTGGCGCGGTCTTCTACATGATGACCGGCATGCACGCTTTCCACGTCCTCACCGGTGTGATCTTCCTGGGGATTGTCTACCGCAATGGCCGCAAAGGTTTGTATTCTGCCGAGAAGCACTGGCAGGTGGAAGCCGCCGCGGTCTACTGGCACTTTGTCGATGTGGTCTGGATTTTCTTCTACCCCGCTCTCTATCTGATTGGCACAGTGGCGGGATAAGCAGTGTTTGAAGCCATGTTACAGCGTTCAGCGACCAGTCCGGTGATCTGGTCGCTGAATGCTGTATACTTGGGCAGAACGCTGGTAGAAGCTTGATGTTCAGGAAACTCGTTTTTCAATTGGGCATCGGTCTGGTAATCGGGTTGATTATTGTGGCCGGGTATACATGGATAGCCCGCACGTACACGTACCAGGGCTCGCTGATTGATCCCCCTGTTCCAGCGGCTGATTTCAGCCTCCCCGCTGGTGACGGCGCGACCTTCACCCTGGCTGAGCAGCGCGGAAAAGTCGTGCTGCTCTTTTTTGGATATACCCATTGCCCCGACGTTTGCCCGACCACCCTGTACGATTTCCAGAAGATCAAGACGCGCCTCGGGGAGCAGGCCGATGCGGTGCGATTTGTGTTCATCACCGTGGACCCAGAACGTGACACTGTGGACGTGTTAGAAGAATATGTAACAACATTCGACCCCGATTTTGTTGCCCTGAGCGGCGATCTCGATCAGCTGGAAGCGGTTTGGCAGGCTTATGGGGTTTTTCGGCAAAAACAGGATATTGGCAGCGCTGGTGGGTACGCTATGGATCACACCGCGCGCGTGTATGTGATTGATGCTCAAGGCAATCTGCGTCTGACGTTCCCCTTTGGGATGGCGGCAGAGGCGATGGCAGATGATTTGATTCACCTTTTGAACGAGTGATCGTGGGCTGTCGGAAGCTGTGGCCTGAAATGAAGCAAAAACCATGAATTCAAGATTTTATCCGTATGCTCGGCGCTTTTTGCTCGTCCTTGTCATGTCGCTGCTTTTTGTGGCGCTGGTCAATGAGGGCGCGCATTTGTTGTTGCGAGAGAAAACCGACCGTCCAACACAGACTGTGGAGCTGGTCATCCCGGCGGGCACTGCCGAGCGAGTGGCGGCTGGTGAAGAGCCTCCCAGCATCCCGAAAGAGATGGTGTTTGTCATTGGGGATCGGTTGCTGGTTCGCAATGAGGATAGTGTTCCGCATGAACTAGGGGCGCTTTATATTCCTCCGGGGAGCAGTGCCAGCCTGACCATGGACGATGCCAATAAATACACATTGGGATGTACTTTCACGCCCTCCCGCTATTTAAATTTCGATGTTCGTCCACGCACCACGGCGCTTTCGCGCTTGCAGGCTTTCGCCCTGGCCACCCCACCGACAACGATGTTTTTCTTTGTTTATAGCCTTTTGCTCTTCCCGGTGGGGGAGAGCCGCCATCAGGAGGAAAGTGAAGCTTTGGAGGCTTCGCTCAAATCCTTATGATGAGCTATTCCACCATTAAGCAGGATAACTGGATTGAATATGCCCAAAAAGCTTTTTAGCCGCCGATGGATATTGACAACGCTGTTAGTGCTGGCCGCAATGGCGGTGATGACGCGTTTGGGGTTATGGCAGCTGGATCGCCTGGCCCAGCGGCGGGCGTTCAACGCTCGCGTCAGCGAACAGATGGCGCAGCCACCGCTGGAGTTGAGCGGCAGTGCCCTGGATGCTGACCTGCCCGCGATGGAGTACCGCGCTGTGGTGGTCACCGGGGAATACGACCATGCGCAACAGGTCGTCGTCCGCAATCAGGTATGGGGAAACCGCCTTGGAGTTCACTTGCTGACCCCGTTGCTGATTGCGGGAAGCGATCGGGCTGTGATGGTGGATCGCGGCTGGATCCCTCTTGAAGATTATCAGAGCGGCGATTGGTCGGCGTTCGACGAGCCAGGTGTCGTCACCGTGGAGGGGATCATCCGCCGGTCGCAACCACAACCTGTGATGGGGGGGCGCCTGGATCGGACGCCGCAGCCCGGTGAGCGGTTGGATGCCTGGAATTTCATCACCCTGGAGATGATCGGCGCGCAGATCCCTTATCCGCTACTGTCCGTTTATATCCAGCAAGCACCTGAGGAGGGTCGTACAGATATGCCCTACCGCAGTCTGCCGGAAGTTGAGCTTACGGAAGGCCCGCATCTTGGTTATGCGGTGCAGTGGTTTTTGTTTGCCCTTACCCTCGGGGTAGGGTATCCGTTTTTTGTAAACAAGGAAGAAAAGAGAGGATAACCATGCTCAAGCACCTCGCGATTCCTCAGCTTAAATATCGTTCTCCCTTTGCCAAGTTGTCATTATTGACCTTTGGCGGCATGTTGATTTTGCTCATCAGTGGGCGTGTGGTGCGGATTGCTGGCGCATCGCAAAGCTGTCCTGGCTGGCCTCTGTGCGGCCCAGCCAGCTGGCTACCGACAACGACGCTCGGATGGGTGCAAATGACGCATCGCCTGTTCGTCAGCGTGATTGCTGTTCTGATGCTCAACTTGCTCTTTCGGGCGTGGCAATCCCAGCGCAGCCAGACTCCCATCCTGGTGGCTACCACGGGTGTGAGCACTTTGTTCTTGATGCAGATCTCTCTCGGCGCTCTGGCGGCGACGCGCACTTTCCCGCTCTACCTGAAAGTGCTGCACGCCGGCACCGCAGGCGCGGTGTGGATCGCCATGTTGCTGCAGGTAGTCTTTGTCGGCATGGCCGGTCGCAGCGCCGAGGAAGAATGGATTGAAGCTGCTCAGGCGAAAACGCGGCAGCATGTGTTGCGCGACTTCTTCATGCTCACCAAGCCGATTGTGGTTGCTTTGTTGTTGGTGACTACCTACGCCGGGATGGTGATCGGTGGGCACGCCTGGCCATCGCTGAAGTTGACTTTCTGGGTTCTGCTTGGCGGGTATCTCGCCGCGGGCGGCTCCAGCGCCATCAATCAATACATCGATCGCGACGATGACGTCAAAATGCAGCGCACCCAGAAGCGCCCGCTGCCCGCCGGGCGGCTGACGCCGGGGGAGGGATTGGCTTTCGGTGTGGTGATGACGCTGCTCTCATTTTACGTGATGGCGATCTTCGTCAACTTGCTGGCGGCGCTGCTCACGCTCGCCGGAATCGTCTACTATGTGCTGCTTTACAGCATTTTCCTCAAAAAGGCCACCGTGCAAAACATCGTCATCGGCGGTGGGGCGGGGGCGATCCCGCCGCTGGTAGGATGGGCTGCTGCCACTGGTAGCCTCAACATCCCCGCGTTGTTCCTCTTCGCGGTGGTGTTTATGTGGACTCCGCCGCACTTTTGGGCGTTGGCGATCGTGCGCCGCAAGGATTATGCACGCGCCGGTGTGCCCATGCTCCCGGTGGTGCGCGGTGAAAAAGCGGCCCGTTTCCAGATTTTCATCTACACGCTGGAACTGGTGGCGTTGACTCTGGTGTTGCCGTTCTTCGGACTGGGGGGGAGCATTTATCTGGTGGCCGCGGCTGCGCTTGGTGGTTGGTTAATCCTTTCGGCCTGGAAAGTGTGGAAGCGTGGGGGGAACAAGCTTGCCTGGAAGATGTACCGTCATTCCAGCATGTATCTGGCTTTCTTGTTCGTGGCTTTGATGGTTGATGCTCTCAACTGAGAAACCTGAGTTCGGGATCAAGGGTAGAGCAATTAGTCTGTAAACGGAAAACGGGGTTCGGTGAAACTCACCGAACCCCGTTTTTGGTTTAAGGATGGGTTAGGGAAATTAGGGCTTGACCACAATTTTCCCGACCATGCCGTCATCGTAGTGCTGACCGTCTTCCTGGAAACAACCCATTTCCCAGGTGCCGACCATGTCCTCCGTGACGGTGAAGGTGAGCGTGGCCTCGGAGGGCATATCACCGGTAGGGAGCATGACCATAAAGCCAGTGTGGTCACCACCGCCATGCTCCGCATCCATACCGCCCCCGTCGTTGTGCTCATCGCCGGAATCGCCCATCGCCATATCCCCGCCGGACTCGCCGCTGCTATCGCCCATGTTCATGTCTCCCATATCGGAGCCAGCCAGGGTGACGCCACCGTTCATGAACATCGCCCCCATGCCGCTCATTTCCATGGAGCTTTGGATGCTTTCGAAGAAGTCGGTTTCGAAGCCGTTGGGGAGGCCATTCGTGATCTTGACGTTTTTCCCGGCCATGAATTCGTGATCCTTCTCCCCGGTGTTCTTCAGGTGAAGGGTGACTTGCTGCCCCACGCGCAGTTCCAGCTTGGCGGGGTTGAACTCGAATTCCGAGAGTTCGATGGTGACTTCCACGGGGCCGGCGGGAGCCTGCGAGCCGCCGCAGGCGGCCAGCAAGAGCGCAAGTGTGGACAGAAAGGTAATTAACAGGAACCGTTTCATTTGGATATGTACTCCTTGAGTAAGTGTGTTTTTTTTATTTTGGTAAGGTGGATAGGAAATTACGGGGCGTTGGCCTTCATGGCTTCTACCCAGGCGGCGAACTCTTCTGCCGTCACCACTTCAACGCTGGCCCGCATGCGGGCGTGGCCAGTGCCGCATAGCTCGGCGCACTGCACTCGCAGGTTGGGGTTTTCTTCGAAGGTGCCGGTCTCCGTCACAGTGAGGTACATTGTGGTGGTCAGGCCCGGAACGGCATCGATTTTCATGCGGAAAGCCGGTACCCAGAAGGAATGGACAACATCCACCGAGGTGACTTCGAAGCGCACACGGGTATCCACAGGTAAAACCAGTGTGTCGGCTTTCTCAATGGTGATGTCATATTCAGGGTAGGTGATCGTCCAGTTCCACTGCTGTCCCTGTATCTGAACGACCATGTCCGCTGTGGGGTTCGAGCGCAGCTCGCTGACGCCGGTAAACCCTGGGTGGATTAGCACGGTAACTGCCAGCAGCCCCGTCACGATCAGCCAGGTCAGCCAGACCGAGGTAGAACCGTGCATGGCTGGCCCATCCTCGGACATATCATCTTCTTTGACCCGGTAGCGAAACACGCTGTAGAACAGGGCGACAAGCACAAAAGTAAAAACAGGGAAGCCCAACACCATCAGGAGGTTGAACGCTTCATCAATCAGCTCGCCTTCGACCGAGTAGGGAGGGGAGGCGATGAAGCTCCAGGAGGGCAACAGCATCTCACCGAGGAAGGTGAGCACAAACCAGATGACGCTGGCGTAAATCAGGTCTTTGTTCTTGCGTTCCATGATATGCTCCTACGGCCCAAACAGGTAGAGAATGGGGTAAACGAAGATCCAAACCACATCCACGAAGTGCCAGTACACCACCCCACCTTCAGCGCCCCAGTGGTCCTCCGCGCTGTAGCGGCCTCGTTTTCCCTGGAAGAAAACGATGACCAGGATGATCAGACCGGTGAGCACGTGGAAGGCGTGCATGCCGGTGATGGCGAAGAACAGGGTTCCATAACCCGTGGAGGGCGGGGCGAAGTGTAGCGCTTCCGGCCATTCGACGGCGACGACGACAACCAGGAAGATTAGGCCCAGGATGATGGTGATCGCCAGGTTACGCAGAAAACCTTTCTGGTCGCCCTGGGCGATGCGCACTTCGGCGCGGTTGGCCGTGAAACTGCTGATTAACAGGATGGTGGTGATCCCCAAACCAAGCGTTTGGTTCAGTTCTTCGGGCCGGTAGACGCCTTGCATCAAGAAACGGGTGAACAGCAAGGCGATGAAGATCATGCTCTCCGAGAGGATAAACAGCCATAGCCCCAACCGGCGGGTGACCAGTTGATACTTGGAATCGTGTGCAATGGTGCTCATTCGTGTGCCTCCGCGGCGTCCATTTGAAGTGTTTTACCCAGGTGCATGTAGTATTGCACCACCAGCGCGACCTTCCCGACCATGATCAGTGCCATCAGGGGGATGGATGCTGCCACGCTCCCGGTCGCGATGAAGAACTCGAGAACGGTCAGGACAGCCAGGCTCAGGAAGACATACGCGCCACGCTTAATCAGGGTTGAGTTGTTGGATTTGGTGGTCATCAGACTCTCCAATCTGTAAGCATAGGGATGATGATCTGTCGATCAGTCTGCCGCTTCCGGATGGGGCGTGAGGACGGCGTGAACTGAGCCTTCAACGCCATAATCATACGGATGACCGGTGACGGTGGGAATTTGGTGGAAGTTGTGTTCAATGGGTGGGGATTCGATCTGCCACTCCAGCGTGCGCGCGCCCCAGGGGTTGTTTTCCGCCTGCGGGCCGCGAACCCAGGAGCTGACCATGTTGTAAATGAACACCAGGAAGCTGGCGCCCAACAGGAACGCCGAGGCGCTGACCCACATGTTCGTACCAGCCAGTTCAGGAATGTAATCGGCGATGCGCCGGTTCATGCCGTTGTACCCCAGCCAGAACATGGGCAGGAAGACGGACTGGAAACCGAGGAACATCCACCAGAAGTGGAGTTTACCCAGTTTTTCATTGAACATGCGCCCTGTGATTTTGGGGAACCAGTAGTAGATGCCCGCAAACAGGGCAAAGATCTCGCCGCCCACGATGGTGTAATGGAAGTGCCCCACAACCCAATAGGTATCGTGCAGTTGCAGATCGGTGGCCACATCGGCGTTGAAGATGCCGGTGAGTCCGCCGATGAGGAAGTTGAACACCACGGCGAGGGCGAAGAGCATTGGCGTCTTTAACCTCAGCTTTCCCATCCAGATCGTCCCCAGCGCGCTGAGGAAAATCACTCCGGTGGGGATGGAGATGAACTCGGTGGCGGCCATGAACGGCACGGTCATCCAGTCGGGCATGCCACTAGTGAACATGTGATGCGCCCAAACCGTAGCGCTCATCACCACAATGCCGAAGAACCCGCCGATCGCCCACTTGTAGCCATACAGAGGTTTGCGGGCGAATGTGGGGAGGATTTCGAGCATGATGGCAAAACCGGGGATAATCATCACGTAGACCGCCGGGTGTGAGTAGATCCAGAAGATGTTTTCGTACAACAGTGCTCCGCCGCCCTGATCTGGCGCGAAGAACGCTGTTCCTGCGACCCGGTCAAGCACGACCATGAACAGGCCGGTGAACACAAATTGCGTGAAGATCAGGCTCAAAAAGGAAGTGGCGAAAACTCCCCAGGTGAAGATCGGCAACCGCCCCCAGGTCATCCCCGGCGCGCGCAGGCGGATGACGGTGATGATGATGTTAAGCGCCCCCAGGATGGAAGATAACCCCAGGGTCATAAAGGCCAGCAGAAACAGTAGTTTCCCCAGCCCCGCGACCGTGCTTAGCGGTGGGTAGGCTGTCCACCCAAAGTCGTAGCCATAATCCGCACCTTGAAGCAGGTTGGCCCCAAGAATTAAAAAGACGACCGGCGGGGTCGTCCAATAGCTTAACGCGTTGATGCGGGGGAAAGCCATATCCTCTGCGCCGATCTGGATGGGCATGACGAAATTGCCAAACGCGCCAATGACGGCGGAGACGGCGACCGCGATCATCAAGATACCGTGGGTGCTCATCACCGTGTTGTACTCTTTCGGGCTGAGCCAATCGCGCCCGGGGCGCATCAGCTCGTAGCGAAAGGCCATGGCAAAAGCGCCGGCAAGGAAGAAGATGAGGGCGAAGGTGACCAGGTATTGCACGCCGATCACCTTGTGGTCGGTGGAGAACATGAAGTAGCGCTTCCAGCCGTGGGATTCTTTCGTCGGCGGGGTTTTGTTCTCCAGGCCAAACCAGCTGCGGGCCCAGTGATCCCACACTCCGGCGCCTAACAGCCAGCCAACGAAAAAGAAGACGTAACCGATGGCGAAGGGCGCTTCTGTGCCGCGTTCGACCCCCAGGGAGATGCTCAGCCAATAACCGGCCAGATATCCAACGACACCAAAGAGAATTCCTTTTATCCAGGACATTATCTAGCTGCCTCCATTTGTTGTTTGTGAGTGTCATTCGGCACAACGAAAACCGCGCGGCAGCGAAAAATGGCTGGGGCAAAACCAAATCTCGCGGTCGCGAAGTTATCGCGTCCGAAGGTTTAAGGACGTTAACAATATAGGCGATTTCCTGACCGGAATACATCCGGCGAACAGATGATTGAAGATGGATTTTGCCGATCATCCAGTAGGATGATTTCCCCCTCCGTATATTGGCGGATCACGCAGCCTGGTTAGTGCTGGTTTTTAATAATGCCCAGGGCGAGCGCCCGACGGACCGCGTCTGTCCGGTTGGCTGCCCCCATTTTTTCGAGGATGTTGCGCACGTGTGTTTTTACAGTGGCCTCGGAAATGGTCAGGCGCTGCGCGATTTCGGCGTTCGTTGCCCCCTGGGCGATTAATTGGAGGACTTCGGTTTCGCGCTTGCTCAGCGGGGAGGTAGGCGCCGATTTACTTTGCCAGTGGCGGGCGGCGGTTTGAATGACCTGCGCTGTGATTTCCGGTGAAAGCACGCTGTCGCCCGCGACGACCTGGCGGATGGCCTGGCAGAGAGCCGCTGGACGGGTGCTTTTAAGCAGGTAGCCGTCCGCTCCCGCGGCCAGGGCGGCCATCAAATCATCGCTATCCTGGGAAACGGTTAGCATCAGAATCCGTGGGTTGCACAGGGCTTTGAGTTCTGGAATACATTTGATGCCCCCCACGCCGGGCATGTGCACATCCATCAAGATCACTTTTGGAGGGCGTTGCCGGCTGAGGGCGATGGCCTGTTCGCCGTTCTCGGCTTCGCCAACCACATAAAGATCCTCTTGCTCTTGTAAGACCGACGCCAGCCCGCGGCGGAACAGCTCGTGGTCGTCTACGATCAGTACGCCGATTTTCTCAAGAGGTTCCATGTTTGAGGATCTTTTCAGAGATTGGCAGGCGGATTTCGATAATTGTGCCGTTGGACGGGGCGCTGATGATCTGGAAGTCGGCGTCCATCAGCTCTGCGCGCTCGCGCATGATTTTTAGCCCATGTTGATCTGTAGAAGCGATGCTCGCGGGGTTAAACCCGCGCCCATCGTCACAGATGCGCAGCACCAGCCAGTCTGCCACCTGTTGCCATTCCAGCCAGGCGCGCTCTGCCCCGGAGTGTTTGCGGATGTTTCCCAGGCCCTCTTGAATGATGCGCAGCAGTTGCACCTGGCAGTTGGGTGTCAGAGGCAGGTCGGGTGGTGGGGTGGTGTCGACCGGGATGCCGGTGCTCTGGTGGAAGTGATCCAGGATTTGCCCCAACCATTTTTTGATCGTCGTTCCCTCCGTTTTAAAGCGCAAACCATCGATTGCCTCACGGACGTCGTTGTAGGCTTCGTTGATGAGCGCGTCAATCTCTTCGATGGCCGCGACGACCTTGTCGTCATCGCCTGCAGCGATCCAGTGATTGATTTGCCCCATGCGCAGTTGCAGGTATCCGAGGGTTTGTGCCAGCCCGTCGTGGATTTCCCGCGCCAGGCGATTCCTTTCCGCCAGGGCGGCCTGATGTTCAACCTGCATATACAACCGGTGGTTTTCGATCAGCAGGGCGGATTGGGCGGCGACGGTCTCCACGAGCTGGGCCTGGCGGCGCGTGAAAGCCTGGGTATCGGTAGCCCAGAGGGCAATACAGCCCAGCAACTCTTCATCTGACCACATTGGGGCGATCAACAGCGAACGCAAGATCTCTGTATCCTCCGTGTCCAGGGTCAGGTCGCTGATGACGAAGGGCGTTTTGGTCTGAAATGCGCTGTTGGCCAACCCCTGGACGAGCGCGGTCCTCGGCCCCAGATCGGCTCCGGCGCTGGCCTGTAGCTCCAGCAGCCCCTGATCCCCACCCGTCAGGAAAATAAGCCCGCCGTTGATGTTCATGGCGTTGACCAGGTGAGCAAGCATATCGGCCAGTTCGGTGTGCAGATCGTACAGTTTGCGCGCTTTTTGTAATCGGAAGAGGGTGTTCAATTCGCGGGCGCGGTAATGCTGGCTTTCCAGCGCCAGGGAGATTTCTTTGGCCAGGCTGGTCAGCAGGATGTTTTCGGTTTCTGTGGGGCGTTCGGGATCATCGAGATAAATGTTGAGCATGCCGTAAAGTCGGTTGCCGCGCGAGAGCTCCAGGCAGACCACTTTGCGGAACGACGCACCAGCGGTATTTTCATTCAGCAAGGGACAGGTTTGGGAATCGACGGCCCAATGTGCAGAGCAATGGGCGCAGATTTCCTTCACGTCGGAGGATGCGATGTGGCGACTCCAGGCGGCAAATTCCTCGGGGGTCAGTTCCCCGCGGTGAATGGGAGGCAGCGGGCGTGCATGTTCGTCGAACAGGATGAGCGAACATCCGGCAGCATCAATGGCGTCAATCGCCAGCATTAATACGCTTTCCAGCAGGGCTTCCTCATCTTCCGCCTCGGCGAGCTTGCGGTTGGCCTGAACCAGGAACTCCATGCGCTGGTTGGCCTGTTCCAGTGAGGTAAGCGCCGATTCAAGCGCCTGCTGGGTGCGCTCGGTTTTGAGGATGTTCTCTTTAAGTGAAGAAAGTGCCCACCACGCCAGCGTTGGCCCCACCAGGCCATAGAATAACATTTGCGTGGCAAAATGCTCCCAGCGGGGGAGGTGGGCTAACCAGGTGTGTTCGATGATTTGATGCACAAAAACCAGCAGCAACGCAAGCACGGGGGCCTGCCATTGAAGCCGGTGAACACGTTGGAACAGCCAGGAATGACTGTTGGGTTTCATGCTACCAGTTTAACACAAATTCCCTGTCAACCGATGCGCATTTGCTCTTCTTCGGATGACTGTCCCGCAGCCTGCGCTCGCTCCAGCACGCGGCGCGCCTGCTGCACCAGGGGCATGTCAATCATCCGGCCGTCGAGGGCGAACGCGCCTGCCCCGGCGGCCTGCTGTTCTTCAAACGCCTGCACCACGCGCCGCGCCTGTTCAATCTCCTCTGCCGAGGGGGTGTACACCTGGTGGACGATTTCAATCTGCGCCGGGTGGATGAGCTGCTTGCCGCTGAAGCCCATCTCTAAACCCTGTTGTGTTTCCCGCGCCAGCCCCTCCGCATCGCGGAAGTTGGTGTAAACGATGTCAATCGCCTGCAGGCCGAAAGCGGCGGCGTAAGTCGCCACTTTGCTGCGGGCGTAGAGCACCTCGGTGTTGTGGGGGGTGCGCACCGCGCCGATGGTGGTGGCGAAATCCTCAGCCCCGAAGATCAGCGCGACCAGCCGCGGGCTGGCCTGGGCGATCTCCCGCAGGTGGACCACCCCAGCGGCCGACTCGATGATCGCCAGCAGGGGTGTGCTGCCCGCGGCGATCCCGGCGGCGCGCTCCAACTCGCTCAGTTGGGCGTCCAGCGCCTGCAGGCGGGCCGCGTCGCTCACCTTGGGGAGCACGATCCCGTCCGGGTGCAGGGGAACCACCGCTTCCAGGTCGGCGGAATAGAGGGGGGTATCCAGGGCGTTGACGCGCACAAGGCGTTCGCTGTGCCCAAAGTCCAGCGTTTGCAACGCCCGCGCCACCGTCTGACGGGCTTCGGCTTTACGGTCGAGGGCCACCCCGTCTTCCAGATCCATGCAGACGCAATCGGCGTTGAGCTGGCGCGCCGCTTTCTCGATCTTGCGCCAGTCAGAGCCGGGCATGTAGAGCAGTGAGCGTCGCAGGCGCATCAGGCGGCCTCCGGTTTCCGCAGGAACATCACGGTGCGTTCCAGCTCCACCACCACCGTGCCATCCTGCTTGCGGCCGGTTTGCCGCAGGCGCACGATGCCGACATCGGGACGGGACTTGGATGGGCGCTTCTCGAGCACCTCGGTTTCGGCGTAGAGGGTATCGCCGTGGAAGACCGGCGCGGGGTGGCGCACGTTCTCGTATCCCAGGTTTGCGACAATCGTGCCGTCGGTCAGCTCGTTGACGCTCAGGCCGACCACCAGACCGAGGGTGAAGATGCCGTTGACGATGCGCTGGCCGAAGCGGGTGCTGGCGGCGAAATCCTCGTTGATGTGCAGCGCCTGGTCGTTGAGCGTGAGCGCGCAGAAGAGCACGTTATCCATCTCGGTGATGGTGCGCCCGCGGGCGTGCTTGAATACCTGGCCGACCTCGAGTTCTTCGTAGTATTTACCGGGCATAAGTTGCTCCTTGTGTTTCCAACCACGGAGACGCGGAGTCCACGGAGCATTTTGGTTGGGTTTTATAAGAACTCCGTGCTCTCTGTGTCTCTGTGGTGAATTCGCCGGGTAACTGTGTAAGCGCCATCCTCGGCTGCGATGATTTACTCACGAAACTGCGGGTGGGTGGCAGCTATTCCATTTCAACAAGGCGCTGATCCTTCTCCACCTGCTGGCCGGGTTCGACATGCAGGGTTTTGACGCGCCCCTCGGCGGGGGCCTGAATGCGGATTTCCATTTTCATGGCCTCGAGCAGCAGCAGCGTTTGCCCGCGGGCCACGTTCTCTCCAGCGGCCACCTGGACGGCGCGCACCGTCCCCGGCATGGGGGCGTGCAAGACGCTTTCAGAGTCGGGCTCCCCTCCGGCGGCGCGCCGGGCAGAGCGGGTTTCCCGTTGCAGGGCGTATACCTTTCCGCCGCAGGCCACCCAGGCGGTTTCCCCGTCCAGAGCCGCGACCACTGGGATCCGCTGCCCGTCCAGCCACAGAATCTGCCGCCCGTCCGCGGCCTCATCGAGGCGGGCTACATGCTCCTGCCCGTTCAGGCGAATGAGGAAGTCCTCGCCGGAGGGGTGGATTTCGAGTTCGTGGCGTTTGCCGCGGTGCAGAAAGGTGGTTTTCATTGGCCGATGCGAAAGTGGACGAGGGTCTCCCAGGGGGTGGGAGCGGCGGCTGGCTGGCGGCGGGATGCCGGAGCGGGGGCGAGCGCGGCCAGCGCCGCGGCGATCAACGCCTGCGGCGGCGGAGTCTCCTCAGGCTGCCAGCGGGCAAGGTGGGTGGGGATGAATTGCGTGGTGGTCTCCCCGGCCCGGAACTGGGGGTGGGTGATCACCGCCTGCAAAAATTCCAGATTGCTCTCCAGGCCGAGGAGGGCGGTTTCACGCAGCGCCTTTTCTATGCGGCGGATGGCGGCGGGCCGGTCTTCGGCGTGGACGATGAACTTGGCGAGCAGGGGATCGTAGTGCGGGGTGATTGCGTCTCCGGCGGCGATGCCGGCGTCCACGCGCACGCCGGGGCCTTGCGTCGGGACGAAGCGCAGCACCGGGCCGGGGGCTGGCGGGAATCCGGTGGCCGGGTTTACGGGGGTCAG
>CAZZFZ010000027.1:0-25294 GCA_964653835.1 uncultured Anaerolineales bacterium | reverse complement strand
GTCGAACGGAACCCGCGAACAAACGACGGTGTACCGCGGTCGGCTATCCGTCAGGTATATTCATGCACACCGACGCACCATCCAAGCGCAAACGTCTTTTCTTCCTCGTCGCCCTCCTCGCGGGCAGCTTCGTGCGCCTGATTCATCCCCTGACGAGCGCCTACCCGCTCAACGATGGCGGGCTATTCTACGTCATGATCCGTGATCTACGCGCTGCGGGCGGGGCGCTGCCGTTGTTCACCTCTTACAACCAGGGCGCCATCCCCTACGCCTACCCACCCCTGGCTTTCTACCTGACGGCAGGGATCGCCGCCCTGACGCGCTTGCCCCTGTTGACCTTGATTCGCTTACTGCCGCCTCTTCTGAGCTGCTTCACAATCCCGGCGTTTTACCTGCTGGCCCGCCGGTTGCTGCCCGCCTCCCGCGCCGCGCTACTGGCGACATTCGCATTCGCCCTGCTGCCCACCGCTTTTGACCCTCTGATCGTCGGTGCGGGGTTAACGCGCAGCCTGGGATTGCTCTTCGCCTTGCTGACGTTAGTACAGCTCCACGACCTGCTCAATACCCCCCACCTGCGAACGCTGGCGCGGACTATTCTTTTCGCCAGCCTGACGGTCCTCAGCCACCCGGGGATGGCCTGGTTCACTATTTACAGCAGCCTGATCCTGCTCGCCTTTCACGTCCGAAGCCCTGGAGCGCTGAAATCCGCAATCGGTGTGGCCGCGGGGACGTTGTTGCTGACCGCGCCCTGGTGGGGGACGCTGCTCGCCCGGCACGGGATCGCCGCGCTGCTCTCCCCTTACCAGACGGAACGCTTCTCTCTGGCCGCGCTGCTGACACCCTTCACGCTGCTCTTCACCAACGAGCCGCTGGTGGACTTCCTGGCCGTTCTGGCCTTCTTCGGCTTTCTGGCCTGTCTGCGCCAGCGTAAATATCTTCTCCCCACCTGGCTGCTGAGCGTCTACCTCTTTGAGCCGCGTCTAGGGGCTGTCTACTCCGTCGCGCCGGCCGCATTGTTGGCAGGGATTGGGGCTGAATTTATCACCGGCTCATTTCGGAACGCGGAGGCGCAGAGCCGCAAAACCGCAGAGAAAAACAATCTGTCGAAGCTGGCGCTGGGGTTCCTCTTCATCTACACTCTGACAGCCGCTTACCTGGCTCCGCGATACAACGCGCTCAACGACGCCGAAGCGGTGGCCATGAACTGGGTGCGCTCCAACACTCCGGTGCAGGCGACTTTCATCGTGTTGACCGGCAACAGCGCCTACGGCACCGACTACGTCAGCGAGTGGTTCCCGGCCCTCAGCGAGCGCGCCAGCCTGACCACACCGCAGGGGCATGAATGGTTGCCGGATGGAGAATTCAACCGCCGCGCCACCCTGCACGCCGACCTGCAAACCTGCGCCCGAGCCGATCTGACATGCCTGCGCGCCTGGGCGAAAGCCAACGCCCTCCAGCCAGAGTACCTCTACATCTCCCGCAAAGCGCTGGCCGAAAACCATATCAAAACCACATGGTTGTTCAACACCCTAGGCTCCCCTCCCCTCTTTGAAAACCCGGCCGCGGTTGTGTACCCCTGGCCGAAAAAGTGACGGCGGACCACAGACGACAGACCGCAAACAACCGACCAATCAGACCAACCGACCTATCAACCAGCCGACGAACCGACCAACCAATGCAACCCCAAAAAAACCGTTCCCTCTTCCCCGCCGTCTTGCTTGCCATCACCCTGGCCACCCGGCTGCTCCCTGGGGCGCGCACCATTGACGATTCCTACATCACCTTCCGCTACGCCCGCAACCTGCTCAGCGGAGAAGGCTTCGTCTACAACCCCGGCGAGCGCGTCCTCGGCACCACCACCCCGCTCTACACGCTGCTGATGACCGGCCTCGGCGCCCTGAGCGGCGGCCCGCAGGCCCCCTTCCCGCAGATCGCCATCGTCGTCAACGCCCTGGCCGACGCGGCAACAGCCCTGCTGCTCTACAAACTGGGCAAACGCCTGGGCTTTGCCTGCGCTGGCGCGGGAACCGCCGTGGTATGGGCGCTGGCACCCTTCAGTGTAACCTTCGCCATCGGCGGCCTGGAGACCAGCCTGTATGTATTGCTGCTCACCGCCACCATCTACGCCTATACGCAAGAAAAGTGGGCGCAGACCGCGTTCTTCGCAGCCCTCAGCCTGCTCACCCGCCCTGACGCACTGATCCTTCTGGCGCTGGTGGGCGCGGATGCAATCTGGTGCGCCGTGCGAGGCGACCGCGGACGACGGACAATAGACCGTGAACAGCGAACGACGGACAACGCGCCGCGGTCTGCCGTCCGCCGTCATCGCTCAACGATCCGCGGCCTGCTCCCGGCAATAGTCTTCATCCTCCCCACCGCCGCCTGGGCCGCCTTCGCCACCCTGTACTTCGGCAGCCCCCTCCCCCACTCCATCCTCGCAAAAAGCCTGGCCTACCGCCTGCCCACCACAGCAGGTTTCATCCGCCTGCTCCAGCACTACGCCACGCCCTTCCTCGGCCACCTGACCTTCGGAGTCCCCTGGATCGGCGTCGGGCTGATCCTCTACCCCTTCCTCTTCCTGATTGGCGGGCGGGACGCGTTGCGCCGTGAGCCGCGCCTGTTGCCCTGGGCGCTTTACCCCTGGCTCTACTTCGCTGTCTTCGCCCTCGCCAACCCGCTGATCTTTCGCTGGTACCTGACCCCGCCGTTGCCGGCCTACTTCTTCTTCATTTTCGCGGGGATCGAAACGCTGACGCAGACCGCGTCGGACGCCCCGCAATGGCGGCGAATCCTGCTCCCGGGGCTGATCCTGCTCCCTGTGCTGCTCACCCTGCGCGGTTGGGAACTCCACCCCGAGCACGGGCCAGACCGCCCCGCGCCACGGATGGCCTGGTTCCAGCTTGAACTGCTCTACCAGCAGGTAGCTGATTTCCTCCAACCCCACCTCGGTGAGGACCCGGCACAGATCTCCCTGGCCGCCGGAGACGTCGGCGTGCTCGGCTACCAGACCGGGGCGCGCATCCTCGACACCGTGGGGTTGAACTCTCCCCAGGCGCTGGCGTATTACCCGCTGGATGAACGCTATTATGTGATTAACTACGCCGTCCCCCCGGCGCTGATCCTCGATCAACAACCCGATTTCATCGTGTTGCTGGAAGTGTACGGGCGCGCCGGGCTGTTCAAAGACCCCCGTTTTGCAAAACAATACACCCTGCTCCGCAAAATCCCCACCGACATCTACGGCAGCGACGGGATGCTGATCTTCACCAAAAAACAGGCCCCCTGAGGGAGCCTGCTCCTGCTTCAGTCCAGATATTCGCTTAGCTTTTCCTGAATCGCCGGGCTGCGCAAGCGGTTGAGCGCCTGCGCTTCAATCTGGCGCACGCGCTCGCGCGTCACCCCCATTTTGCGCCCCACCTCCTCAAGCGTGTAAAGCTGCCCATCCAGCAAGCCATAACGCAGTTGCAACACGCGCACCTCGCGCGGGGGCAGCGTATCCAGCACCAGGCTGAGGTGCTCCTTGAGCAGGTTCTGAATCGCCTCATCATCCGGCGGGGGCGAATCCTCATCAGGGATGAAATCTCCGAGGACGGAATCCGCCTCTTCATCGGTGGGCATTTCCAAGGAAAGAGGACGCCGCGCCACCTTGAGCATGTATTCCACCTTTTCGGGCGAAACTTCCAGAGCTTCAGCAAGTTCTTCCACACTGGGATCGCGCCCAAACTCCTGGGTGAGCTGATGACGCACCCGCAGCAGCTTGTTGATCTGGTCGCCCATATGCACGGGCAGGCGGATGGTGCGCCCCTGATCGGCGATCGCCCGCGTCACCGCCTGACGGATCCACCAGGTGGCATACGTGCTGAACTTGTAGCCGCGATGATAATCAAACTTCTTCGCCGCCCGGATCAAGCCGATATTGCCTTCCTGAATCAAATCCAGAAAGGGGACGCCGCGCCCCATGTATTTCTTCGCCACGCTGATGACCAGGCGCGAGTTCGCCGTGATCAGATGCTCGCGCGCCGCCCAGCCATCACGGATGGCCTGCTGTAACTCCTGGCGTTTCTCCGAGCTCAGATTCGTCTCGCGGGCCAGTTGTTCACGCGCCTCACGCCCGCGCTCAATTCGCTTGGCAAGCTGCACTTCCTCCTCCGCAGTCAACAGCGGAACGCGCCCCACTTCCTTAATATAAAGCCCGATAGTGTCGCTGGTGTCGATATTCGCCAGATAGTTGCTATCCAGGACCGGATCGATCTCATCGTCCACCCCCTCCTCGATCTCCAGGTCTTTCTCAGAAGGCTCATCGCCGTCGTCATCTTCCACATAGGGAATCCCCGCGCTGAGCAAAGCGGCAAACGCCTCTTCCAGCAAGCTGATATCCTGTTCGGCACCGGGGAAATAATGCAAGATGTCATCGATGGTGACAAAACCCTGTTCCCGCCCTATGTTCAACAGATGCGCGACCGGAGATGCCTCGTCCTGGCCTTCTGGCAACCCGCTCTCGTCATCCATGGGTGTCAACAAAGAGTCATCAATCATGGTCTCTCCAGCTCCCACACGTCTCCTCACCAGCCAACATGCGAGGGATAGTGGAGATACAAGGCGGTATTTTACCAGCAATTTGGGTTTCCAGAACAATCAGTTTTTAAGAAACAACCCCCAAGCGGCAAATGTGAAACTTGACACACGGCTTACCAGCCTTTACAATCAGGTTCCGTAATTTTATCCAATTAATGTAGTAGTTCCTGAACACCTCGCCAGTATCGTACACGAGTACAAGGGGCGGCTTTCGCTGCCGCCCTTTGTTGTTTCCCCCGGGTTCAGGGACGCCCAAACCATCACTCTGGAGGATTATTTTATGTTTGGACTTGGACTCACTCCCTTTGAGACCATCGCCATCTGGAGCGTATTGGTGATCGCCGTTCTCGGCCTCCTTTACGCTCTATTTTTGCGCAATCAAATCATGCGCGAAGACAAAGGCGATGAGAAGATGCAGGAGGTCTGGAACGCGATCCGGGAAGGCGCCGACGCTTATCTGGGCCGGCAGTTGAAATCCATCCTTCCGCTGATCGTGATCCTGACCCTGGCGCTTTTCGCCTCGGTGTACATCGTCAAGCCGACGCCGGAGGCCGCGGAGTGGTACTGCATGGCCCTCAAGGGCACGACCTTTGAAGCCGCTCCCGCCTGCGCCGAGGCGCTCACCGCAGCCGAACAGCAACAGGTCAGCACCATCATCGGGCTTGGCCGCGCCATCGCCTTCGCTATGGGCGCTGGTTTCTCGCTGCTCGTCGGTCAGATCGGCATGCGCATGGCCGTGCAAGGCAACGTGCGCGTGGCGGCGGCGTCCAAACGCTCCTTCAGCGACGCCCTGCGCATCGCCTACCGCGCCGGCACCATCACCGGCATGCTCACCGACGGCCTCGGCCTGTTTGGCGGCACGATCATCTTCATGATCTTCGGCATCGCTGCGCCGGACGCACTGCTCGGCTTTGGCTTTGGTGGCACGCTGCTGGCGCTCTTTATGCGCGTGGGCGGCGGCATTTTCACTAAAGCGGCCGACGTCGGCGCGGACCTGGTGGGCAAGGTGGAAGCCGGCATCCCCGAAGACGATCCCCGCAACCCGGCGGTCATCGCCGACCTAGTGGGCGACAACGTGGGCGACTGCGCCGGCATGGCCGCCGACATCTTCGAGTCCTACGAAGTGACCATCGTCTCCAGCCTGATCCTGGGCGTGGCGTTGACGGCGATCACCGGCCACCTGGAGTGGATCATCTACCCGCTGCTGGTGCGCGGCATCGGCGTGCTCTCCTCGATCATCGGCACCTACCTGGTCAAAGGCAACGCAGAAGAGGGCGGCAACGCCATGAAAGCGATCTTCAGCGGCTTCCTCACCTCCGCGGCAATCTCCACCGTGCTCTTCGGAATCGTGGCTTTCGTTTACATGCAGACAGTACCTGGCGGCTGGTGGCGCCCCTTCCTGGCGACCAGCGTCGGTGTGCTGCTGGCGATTGTGATCGACCGCCTGACCGATTACTTCACCGGCTCTCACAGCGCCCCCGTGCAAGAGATCAAGAAATCCGCCGACACCGGCCCGGCAACCCTGATCCTCTCCGGCACCTCGGTCGGCTTCGAATCCTCGGTCTGGTCGATCCTGGTGATCGCGGCGACCATCTTCGCATCCATCCTGATCTACGGCACGGTCTCGGGGGTCGCGGTGGAGCAATTCACCTACGTGCTCTACGGTGTGGCGATGACCGGTATCGGCATGCTCACGCTGACCGGCAACAACGTCGCCATGGACTCCTTCGGCCCGATCTCGGATAACGCTGCTGGCATCGGCGAGATGGCCTGGAACAAGCTGGAAGACGAAGAGACCAAGAAAGCGCAGAAGATCATGGCCGACCTGGACGCGGTGGGCAACACCACCAAGGCGATTACCAAAGGCATCGCCATCGGTTCGGCGGTCATCGCTGCGGTTTCGCTGTTCGGTTCCTACATCACCGACGTCAGCCGGGTTGACCCCACTGCGTTGGTAAATGGCATTCGCGTCTCCATGCCGCAGGTGTTCGTCGGCATGTTGATCGGCGGCGCCCTCCCGTGGCTGTTCTCCTCCTTCGCCATTCAGGCGGTCCGCCGCGCGGCCAGCCTGATCATCCAGGAAGTGCGCCGCCAGTTCAAGCTGGGCGTGCTGGAAGGCAAGGTGAAGCCCGACTACCGCCAGGCTGTGACCATCTCCACCTCGGCTGCGCAGAAGGAACTCGTCCCCCTGGCGCTGCTGGGCGTGCTCACCCCGATCATCGTCGGGCTGGTGCTGCAAGTGGAGGCCCTGGGCGGCTTCCTGGCGGGCATCATCCTCTCCGGTCAGTTGCTGGCAGTCTACCTGAACAACGCCGGCGGCGCCTGGGATAACGCCAAAAAGATGATCGAGGATGAGCCGAGCGACCCGGCGAACAACCTGGGCAAAGGCTCTGAACGCCACAAGGCCGGCGTAGTCGGCGACACGGTTGGCGACCCCTTCAAGGATACCGCCGGCCCGGCGCTCAACCCGATGATCAAGGTGGTCAACCTGGTCGCCCTGATCGTCGCCCCCATCGTGGTGGCGCACAAGGACCTTGGCTTAGGCGGCTGGCTGGTCGTGCTGGCGCTGCTGGGCGGCCTGACCTGGGCGATCATGCAATCCAAGCGTGAAGCCCCCAGCCCGGTTGAAGCTGGCACTGGCGACTAATACCTGTCATCAGGCAATCAAAAAGACCGCCACCGAGTGCGTGGCGGTCTTTCTTTTTTTTCCGAAACTCGGGTTGTCCTATCAATCCTGGCTCTCCCAGATCAGGAAATAATCCTCCAGGCAGACCTGGCCCCCCTGTTCCACCGTCAGGCAAACTTCATAATCGATGCGCGTGCCATGAGGCGCAGCGATCGGCTCTAATTGCAGGGAAGTGCGCCCCGAAACATCGGTTGGCGGGAAATCCCGATATTCGATCACACCGCCGGGCAACATCAGGGTAAGCTCAGGTCGAACATCCTGCAAAGGCTGGCTGTCCAAATACGCCCTCACATTGAGAATTTGCTGACGCGTGGGTGCAACCACCGGGTAATTCTTAAAGACCTGCAGCGTAACCATCCCCTCTGCCGCGGGCGTCGGAGTGGGAAAAGCGCCCAACCGATCGCGATACATCCGCCCCAGCGGGACCGCCCGCACTTTATTTTCTCCAGGCATACCGGGGAGATAATCCAAACAAAGGGTAACAAAACATTGGCGGAACACTTCCGGGCTTTGCGGCTCCAGGTCGCTCACGGCTTTACCGGCCAGCTCGAGACCGCCACTGCGCCGCAAGAATTCTTCGAAGAAGGGCGCGATCTCGAAATCCGACCAGCTTTGTACGGGTAGGCCCAATTTGCCTGGCAGCGGCAAAAAGCGAATATTGCCGGGGGAATCCTGGCTGGCAACGACTACCACATTTTCAAAGATTTGCTCGATCAGGCCATCATCATTAATACGCCGTTCGCTAATCGGACGCCCCACGAGCTGCGGATTTAACCGCTTAATAGCCCCGTCAAATGGCTGCCACACCACCTCGGGAAGAACCGCCACGGCCTCGTCGGGTGACACATAGCCACAGATATTAACATTGCACAACCAGGCACCATAATGAATCAGCTTAACCGTTTCGGGAGGGTCAGTCTCCAACTGGTAAAAGCCCACATTCTCAAAGAATTGCTCAATCCCACCACGCTCAGGGTTGTAACGCACCTCGGTCAACGGCAGACCAAGAACGGCCGCGCCGCCCATGGCATCGTACAACGGACGGAAACCAGGATACACTTCATGCCCACCAGGTAGTTCCGGATATAGATAGGGCTCGGCAACACCTAGTTGACGTCCGATAGGAGCCAGCGAAAAACGTTGATCCTCCGAGGCCAGCGGATCATATACCATCAGGACAGCAGCCGTATACTGGTACTCACGCCCCTCGCGCGCGAACAACGGCGAGATCGGTATCCCCAGGCGCTCAGCCCCCCCCAATTGAAGATAGAACTCACGAAAACGCGGGGCGACATCCAGATTCAGAACATAGCCACTCATCCCTTGCCCCGACGCCGGCCCGCTACACGACGCCAGAAACAGCGTCAGCAGCAATAAAAGGACTCCTTTAACCCCTAGTGACATGTTCCTTCAACCTCACTTCCACACCAGATTCAATGAAGCAGCAATGCGTAATTTCAACACCTTGGTTGAAATCTTCTTCGTGATTATAACAAAGTTTATCCGCATCTGCTTCAATATCAACAGCCGTGATGAACAGATCCAGGTTATCCTCAGACTGCGGCACGGCCTCAAGCAGCACCTGCTTGCCCGATTGCCCCACCGCAGAATCAGCGTAAAACAGCGCCATCTGGTCACCCAACACACCTGTTACTTTCCATTCATCCAAAAGGGTGAAGCCCACCGCGGGGAGAGGCGCTGAAGACCGCCTTGTTGCCGCCGGCGAGCGGTCTCGCCGCTGGCCTGGAAAGCATCGCTAACGCCCAGGTAGTTTCCCGGAGGCAGAGCATCCGGCTTCTGAAGCTCGGCGATGATCGCTTCCACATTGGCGCGCTCCGGGTAGTCGGGAGTGAGTTCTAGAGACAGCAGGAATGAAAGCTCGTCTCCCGGCATTGTTGACTAATTTTGGACAATTTGGTAGTTTCTGCGATGCAAGGCAAGACATTTGTCAGTTGCCCGCTGTTCGGGAACAAGGGATAATAAGAAGACCTGCACCATTTTCTATCTGCAAGAAGGAGATGCACATGGTAATGCTAACCAGACCAGTCGAAGAGTTACAAGCCGCTCATCAGTTGCTCGCTGAATACAGCTATGAACTCCGCCCGGTTGAACAGGGCTACGCCAACCGCACGCTCTACATCAACCTGAGCGATCTCACCATCCAGGAAAAACCCGTCACCCAGCAGATGAAAGACCTGTTCACCGGCGGACGCGGCTTCGGCCTGTGGCTGCTGTGGAACGCCATCAACGACGACACCCAATGGGATGACCCCGAAAACGCGCTGGTGATTGCCAACGGTCCCATCGGCGGCATGACCGCCTACCCGGGGCTGGGGAAAGCCACCGTAGTGACGCTCTCCCCGCTCACCAAAAGCGTGATTGACAGCAACGCGGGCGGATACTTTGCTCCCTACCTGAAATTCTCCGGCTTCGACGCCCTCGAAATCCAGGGTAAAGCGCCGGAGGATGTCTTTGGCAAGTTAATCATTGTGATTGACGGCGACACCGGCCGCATCACCCTGGAAACCGCTCCCTTGGAGGATATTGATTCGCACCTGATCGCCAACGAACTGGCGGCAATCTACGGCACCGGCAAGCGCGGCAAGTATGGCATCTCCACCGTCACCGCCGGGCAGGCCGCCGAGCACATCCGCTACGCGGCGCTGAACTTTAGCTGGTACGACGTCCGCCGCAAGGAGATGCGCATCAAACAGGCCGGGCGCGGCGGCACCGGGCGTGTCTTCCGCGATAAGGGGCTGAAGGGCATCGTGGTCAAATTCAACAGCCTCTCCGGCACGGTTAACAATCCGGTGGACCTGTTGATGATCCGCAAGGCGGGCAAGCGCATCAACAAAGAGATCTCCGAACTGGACGATCATCAAAATCAAATGCGCAAAGTCGGCACCGCCCACCTGGTCGGCATCATGGATCACTTCGACCTGCTGCCGGTGCATAACTTCCGCTTCGGCGCGCACCCCGACAGCCACAACCTGGACGCCGAGGTGTGGAAAGCGAAGTTCACCCAGGGGATCAACGATTCCTGCTGGGCCGGGTGCACGCTCTCCTGCTCCCACGGCGTGGACGGCTTCCTCCTCCAGACCGGCCCCTATAAAGGCCAGGAAGTGCTGGTGGATGGGCCGGAATACGAGAACGCTGCCGGGTTGGGCGCCAACCTGGGCATCTTCGACCCGCTCGCCGTGCTGGAACTCAACTTCTACTGCGATACCTACGGCGTGGACACCATCTCCTTCGCCAACAGCGTGGCCTTCGTGATGGAGTGCTGGGAGTACGGCATCCTGGACGCGGAGAAAACCGGCGGCCTGGATCTAACCTGGGGCAACGCCGAAGCGGCGCTGGAAATCCTGCACCAGATGGCGCGCGGCGAGGGCTTTGGCGTGATCGTCGGCCAGGGTACGCGTTACATGAAGCGCTACTTCGCCGAGGCGTTCGGCGGCGACCCCGATTTCCTCAACGACATCGCCATGGAGACCAAAGGGCTGGAGATCTCCGAATACATGACCAAGGAATCCATCGCCCAGCAGGGCGGCTACGGCCTGGCGCTCAAAGGTGGTCAGCACGACGAAGCCTGGCTGATCTTCATGGATCAGGTCAACAAGCAGCTCCCCACCTGGGAAGATAAAGCCGAGGCGTTGCACTACTTCCCGATGTGGCGCACCTGGTTCTCGCTCCACGGGCTGTGCAAGCTCCCCTGGAACGACATCCTGCCCAAGGACAACGCCGAGACGGACGAGCCGCACAAAGTGCCCGAACACGTGGAGAACTACACCTGGCTGTACGAAGGGCTGACCGGCAAGAAGACCACCCCCGAAGATTTGCTCGCCCAATCGGAGCGCGTCTACAACTTCCAGCGGGTGTTCAACCTGCGCCTGGGATTCGGCACCCGTGAGCATGACTACGTCCCCTACCGCGCCATGGGGCCGGTGACCAAAGAAGAATACGAATCGCGCCAGGAGCGTTACGACACACAGCTCAAGGAACTGCTCGGCCTCGACCCCGAGGGGATGAGCACCGAGGAGAAGATAGCCGCCCTGCGCAGATACCGCTACGAACAATACAATGCCATGGTTGACGCGGTCTACAAGCGCCGCGGTTGGGATAAGAACGGCATCCCCACCCTGGAGAAACTCAAAGAATTAGGGATTGACCTGCCTGAGGTGGTCGCCGTGGTCGAAAAAGCTCGCCATAAATAAGCGCACCATAAGGGGGAAAAGCGCCGCGATCAGGATTCACCTGTCAACATCCCATTTTTCCGCCTTCCTGAGGTATGAAAAATGGGATGTTGACCACAAACAAACTAACCCGGATTTGTACGACTGGAATCCCTCTATCGTCAGACTTGAATTCACCCAAAACAAACAACAAGGGGCCGCAAATTGCGGAATGCAATTGCAGCCCCTGTGCTCCTGCACCGGGAAGCTTCCATCACAAGAAATGCTCAAGGACAGATCACGGGCATCTGTTCGTAATTGGTAAATTCAGCCTCTTTTGAATAATAACTAACATCTTCCAAAAGCTGATAATCACTGCCAAAGTAAGCGTTAAAAATCACCCTGAAAGTATTGACAGGGGTAATTTGTGGATAGAGAAGTTGTTCAGAGTCGATTCCCGGCAGATAGTAAGCGTTCAAAATCGGGAGCAGCATATCTGGGCCAGAACCATTCGGCCCGTGATCGCCCTGGACGATAATGATCGGGGGTACTTGAGAACGCGCTATGATGTTGGCAAGAACTTTGGGCAACTGACCGTCAATGAACTGGCTATTATTTCGGTACCCTACGACGAAATCTTCATCCATCGGATGGTATTCATACTTCCCGTTGGGGAGGAAAATAAACGGCTCGTGAGGGACAAGGAGATGCGCCATGACAAACTTTGGGCTTTCCAGGTAAGGCACCCTTTGAAGTTCATCCAGGATGTAGAGTGTCTGCCGGTAATGTTCAAAATAAGCCGCGTTCTCCGCATCCAAGATCATATTCTCAGGTAAAGCCCGCTGGAAATTCGCCAGCAGTTGCAGCCAGGCTTGAAGCCAAGTCGTGTTGATCAACATGACTTCAAATTCATTCAGATTGGTAAACGGGTAAATATCTTCATAAATATCCGGCTTGGCAGACTTTGAAAGTAAGATATCCACCCCTAAATCAACGTTATGGGTAGCGCGGGATTCAAAACTGACCGTTGTATATCCCAATTGATCCAGTTTTTGACGCACGACACTATATCGCCAATCTGGCAAAACGTTGGGATCTTCCAGAAAATTTTGAAGGTAATCCAGATTGAGAGAGGAGGTCAGGGAGTATTCCGTCCGCCAGTAATTCGTCTGGCTGCAATCGGCAACATAGAAACCAAGCGCTTCGAGTTCATCAATAAAATGGGTGTTGTCATAGCCAAAGTGGTCGCGCAAAACATCCGAGCGGGTGTGAGCATCTAAGATAATGTAATAAATATCGGGAAGTGCATCCACCGGTATATCAAGCTGCTCATCAATTTGAGCCACAGCGTTTTCGAGGTTCTCACGGTTGGAGCGCCGTTTTTTGATTTCGAAAGAGGCTGAATTGTAAAGCGCCACAACAATCAAGGTGACGCTCATTACAGCCAGGAATTTGTTTACATCTTCTGCTTTGGCTAATTTGTTTTTGATAAACCAGATTCCCAACAAAAGCAACCCAATCCACAGCCCGGTCAGATAACGGTTCTGAACTAGATCAGGCCAATGGGCTTCAAGCCAGATAAAGAGATGACCATATGAAAAAAAGAGAAACGCGAAATAAGTCGTAATAATCGCAGCTTTGACATGGTCCCTGAAGGCGAGATTGGCGCACACCAGGACAAACAAGACGACAACAAGCGTTATCTGGATGGATCGAAAGATAGCAGAGTAATGGATATATTCAACATTGAAGTTATACAATGCGATAATCGGAAAAAGGCTAAAAAGCAGAGGGTAAATATAGGAAAACTTAAGAACAGACCGGATAGCAACGAGTGCTTTCTTCATATTTGACATTTTGTTTTTTCTTTTGAAGGCTATTTTCGTTCCATCAGGTAAAGGCGGCGCTGCGACCCCTTGATGTCCTGCACTTTGCGGATGTTGTAATGCTGTTGGAAGGTCGCTTCAAAATCGTCCTGAGTATAATGCTCAAAGATATCTTCCCGACTGGCCAGTAAGCGCTGGACCTGAGAATCGGTTTTGGGGACGAATTCGATGATAAGCCAGGGGGCTAATTCGCTGAAGTAAGCTGAAATCAACCCAAGAGGCAGGTTATTGGAGATTGCTAGGTGATGGATTAACGCCAGGGCAATCACCAGATCGGGCTTGGGGCGATCCCCCAACGCATCCCGCTCGCGGTTGGCCCAGCCCAAACCGGCGCTTGGATTGGTGATGTCCATCAGGAGCGGCAGCAACCGGGATTCGCGCTTCTTTCGAAGTTCAAGATAATTCAATTCCACTGCCGCAGGATCAATATCGAAGCTGATCGTGGTGATCCCTTTTTGTTGGGCTATCCGGCTGAACCGGCCTGTGTTCGCGCCCAGATCCCAAACGACCTTTGGAGAGACCGCGTCCAGAAAACTGGCAACAACGTCGGCTTTATGCTCCATCGCTTCGGACGTGTAGTTGGTACACTCGTAATATGCACCCCAATCCGTACCTTTAGGTTGCCAGGTAAGTTTCTGAACGGTCCGGGTCAGGCTGTCAATCAACCCCAGCAATGACGTTTTGCTCAAGCTACGGCCATTGCCGACTGCCTGGGTGGAGGCACCCGCGAAATGCCGTTGAGCAGCCGCGTGGAGATGAATATGAGTGAGTATCCCAAAATTCAGGCGGGTTTTTAATGGCAACAGCGAACTGGCAAGATCTAAAGGAATACCATCAATGTAGATGCGCAACAACTGGTTCAAACGGACATCTTTGTTAACCATTAGCACTAATGGTGCCAGAAAATGCTGACAAAACTGACGGTAGGCAACCCAGGGTTTACCTTCAGGCAGAATTTCGAAGGAAAGTGTATCAATCAGAACCGGTTTGCCAGTTTCTACATCGAATTGGATATTGTAGGCGCTGCTATCTTTAAGCGACATACCATATTGGATGGCGCGTTTCTGGATTTTTAATGTCAACAAAGCAGCATCCTTCAACTGACTGAAGGACCATTCATAGGGGTAAGAGATGAAATCCAATTTACGGGGCTGGATTATCTTGTAAGCCTGCAGATCCCCCAAACCATCCAGGGAAACTTCATCATGAGCAACTAACCACCCCCGGGATACAAGATCCTGGTATAACCCCGAAGCCATCAGATGGTCATAATTGACGCGATAATTCTGGTTGATCTGACGGTAGAGGGTATTTTGCCAGTAAAATAAAAAGCCGCTGGGGTCGCGAAAAGATGCAGGATGTAGATACGTGTCAGATATCGTAGGAGCCATCGTCACCTTCATCTTGCAACTCGTCGGGTGTGCCGCGGAACAGTGATGTTATCTTCATCCAATAGCTCCGTACCAAAAAACCAACACCCACTAAACTTGCGATGACGAGTTGGATGATGAAACTGCCGGATCCAGGATCGAGATAGGCACCATCTTTTCCAAGATTACTAAGAGCAAAAGAAACAAACAAGGGAATATGGGTCATGCTTTCTCCTTCCTTGAGATCAATTGCGCAGGACTTGCCTGACATTAATTTTTATTTCAAACGGCGGGGATTATACCATTCCACCCATAGAGATCGAATGACTTTTTGAGAGAAGTGCATTGGAATTTGGACAGAAGAACAGGGGTCTTAAAGCTATCTCAAAACGGTCCCATCAACGCCTGAGCGCGCTACAACTACCCCAAACAGCCAGCAATGTACGCAAAGATCATGGCAATGGCAAACTGCACTTCTCTTCCTGTTGCAGTACTCATTGGAGGGCTTTACTACATGAAATGAAATGGCAAGAACATCATTCATCCAGGAATTTGCGCCGCCACTCGTAGAGGCGGTTGAGCGCCTCGATGGGGGCCAGGGTGTTCAAATCCAGCTTCTTCAATTCTTCCAGCAGAGGGTTGGTCTCCGGGAAGAGCGCCAGTTGCTGCGGGGTGACCGCGTCCACATCAATCGTCTTGCCCGAAGTGGCCTCCAGTTGACGCAGGATCTCATCCGCCCGCTGGATGACCGGCCCCGGCATCCCGGCCAGTTGCGCCACATGGATGCCATACGAACGATCCGCCCCGCCGGGGACGATTTTATACAGAAAGACCACCTCCCCATCCGCCTCGCTGACTGCCACGTTATAATTGCGCACCCCCGGCAGCAGATCGGCCAGTTGCGTCAGTTCGTGGTAGTGGGTGGCGAACAAGGTGCGCGAGCGCAATTTGGGATGGTTATGGACGTACTCCACAATCGCCCAGGCGATGGAGACACCGTCATAAGTACTGGTGCCGCGCCCGATCTCGTCCAGGATCAGCAAGCTGCGCGGCGTGGCGTGGTGCAGAATGTTGGCCGTCTCCACCATCTCCACCATGAAGGTGGACTGCCCGGCGTGGATTTCATCCTGCGCGCCAATACGGGTGAAGATGCGATCCACCAGCCCGATGCGCGCCGCGGCGGCGGGGACATAACTGCCCATCTGCGCCAACAGTGCGATCAACGCCGCCTGTCTCAGGAAAGTTGACTTTCCCGACATATTCGGGCCGGTGATGATGCGCACGCGCTCCCCCTCTTCAAAAACGATATCGTTGGGGACAAAGCGCCTGCCCGCGGGGAGCAAACCCTCCACAACCGGGTGACGCCCCCCTTCGACGTGAAAGACGTCCTCCTCTACCACCTCGGGGCGGACATAGCCGTTGAGCGCGGCTACCTCCGCCAGCGCGGCCAGCACATCCAGTTGAGCCAGCGCCCGGGCTGCCCCCAACAGCCGCCCCGCCGACCTCGCCAGCCGCTGACATAGTTCCTGGAACAGGCGGCGCTCAATCTCCTTGATCTGTTCCTCGGCGTTGAGCACCAGGCTCTCGTATTCCTTTAACTCCGGGGTGATATAGCGCTCGGCGTTGACCAGCGTTTGCTTGCGGATGTATTCCTCGGGGACCAGGTCGGTGTTGGCCTTAGTGACCTCGATATAGTAACCAAAGACTTTATTGTAGCCCACCTTGAGCGAGTTGATGCCGGTGCGCGCTCGCTCCTGAGGCTCCAGGTTTTTGATCCACTCGCGGGCGTGGCGGGTGGCTTCGAGCACGCCGTCCAATTCCGTGGAATAACCCGCGCGGATGATCCCCGGCGTACCCAGCACCGCGGGTGGTTCCTCGGCCAGCGCCGCGGTGAGCAGGTTCAACTCCTCTTCGCACAGGTGGAACTCCGCCAGAACACCCCCCAGCGCGGGGGCTTCCGCCGGGAACACGGCGCGCACCGCCGGGAGCAGGCCCAGGGTGGCGCGCAGAGCGACCAGGTCGCGCGGCTGCGCCGTGCCCGCGGCCACGCGGTTGGTCAGCCGTTCCAGGTCGGCCAGCGGCTTCAACGCCTGGCGGAACTCCGCCCGCAGCAATCCATCGTTGAAAAAGAACTCCACCCCATCCTGCCGCTGCCGGATGGCCTCCACATCGAGCAGGGGCTTGCTCACCCACTGCCGCATCAGCCGCTTCCCCATGGGGGAGACGGTGCGATCGAGCACGCTGAGCAGCGAACCCTCGCCGGAGCCGCGCAGGGTCTCGGTCAGCTCCAGGTTGCGGCGCGTGGCGGCGTCGAGGGTCATAAACTCGTTCAGGTGATAGGTGCTCAGGCCGGTGAGCAGCTTCAGCGCCGCGGGCTGGGTCTCCTGCAAATACTGCACCACCGCGCCGGCGGCGCGCACCGCCAGGGGCATGCCGCGCACGCCAAAGCCATCCAGCGAGGCCGCCTTGAAATGCGTCAGCAGCGCTTCTTCGCAGCGGGCGTACTCAAAGCGCCAGGACGGCCACTCCGTGCGGTGCCCCGACCAGCCCTGGGCCACGCCCGTCTCCTCAAGAATCAGCACCTCCGCGGGGGCCAGGCGGATCAATTCGGCGCGCACCGCTTCATGGAGGTTATCATCCGCGCCGCTCAGCTCGGTCACGGCGAACTCACCGGTGGTGATATCCACATAGGCCACCGCGGCTCGCTTTTCATCGAACACCACACAGGCCAAGTAATTGTTGGCGTCGCCGGGCAACAGCCCCGGCTCAATCACCGTGCCAGGCGTGACCACGCGCACCACCTGCCGCGGCATCAATCCGTTGACCGGCTGATCGCCCACCTGCTCGCAAATGGCGACGTGATACCCCTTGTTAATCAGCCGCCCCAGATAGTTCTCCACCGCGTGATGGGGAATCCCTGCCATTGGGACGCGCGTCCCCTTGGCGACGTTGCGCGAGGTGAGCACAATCTCCAGCTCTTTGGCGACAAGCTGGGCGTCCTCATCAAAGGTTTCATAAAAATCCCCCAGGCGAAAGAAGACAATCGCGTTGGGGTACTGACGCTTAATTTCTAAATACTGGCGGCGAACGGGGGTGACGTTGTCTTTGGGCATAGGTTCATTCTAAAATGAGCGCTAGAAAACGGCAAGGGCAACCGAAAATCGGGTTATAATCTGGGCACGATACATGCGACGAAAGGAGTGTAAGACGGATGGCAAGCGTAACCTATGACCACGTGACCAAACGCTTTGGCGATGTTGTGGCCGTCAACGACCTCAACATCAAGATCGAGGATAAAGAATTCCTCGTGTTGGTTGGCCCCTCCGGCTGCGGCAAGTCCACCGCTTTGCGGCTGCTGGCCGGGCTGGAGGATATCACGGAGGGCCGCATCCTGATCGGCGATCAGGTGGTCAACGACGTGCCTCCCAAGGATCGGGACATCGCCATGGTATTCCAGTCATATGCGCTGTACCCTCACATGTCGGTCTACGACAACATGGCCTTTGGACTGAAATTGCGCAAATACCCTAAGAGCGAGATTGACCGTCGGGTGAAAGATGCCTCCCAAATCCTGGGCATCGAAGACCTGCTCGACCGCAAGCCGCGCCAGCTTTCCGGCGGGCAGCGCCAACGCGTGGCCGTGGGGCGCGCCATCGTACGCGAGCCAAAAGTCTTCCTCCTGGATGAACCGCTCTCCAACCTGGACGCCAAACTGCGCGTTCAGACGCGCACCGAGATCACCAAGCTGCATCAGCGCCTGGAGACCACCTTCATCTACGTCACCCACGATCAGGTGGAGGCCATGACCATGGCCTCGCGCATCGCCGTGCTCAACCACGGCGTGCTGCAACAATTGGATACGCCGCAAAACCTGTACGACAAGCCCGATAACCTCTTTGTGGCCGGGTTCATCGGCTCCCCGGCGATGAACTTCTTCAACGCCAAACTGACCCAGGGCGATGGTAAAGTCTACGTGGACGCGGGCAGCTTCAGCGTGCAAATTCCGGAAGACCGCACCGAGACGTATATGCCCCATGTGGGCAAACGCGTGGTCTTTGGCATACGGCCAGAGGATATTTACGACCCCGCCTTTGAAGCGCCCGGCATCATCAGCCAGCGCATTGAAGGCCAGGTCGAGGTCACCGAGTTGATGGGCAACGAGATCTTCGTGTTCTTCAAAAACGGGGGCCACGAATTCGTCGGCCGCATTGACCCGCGCACCAGCTTCAGGATGGGTGATACGGTGCAGGTCACCCTCAACATGGCGAACATGCACATCTTCGACCAGGAGACCGAGCAGGCGATTCGTTAGTTTCCGCTTTCAATCCCCCTCGTGCGCGGAGATGGCCCTCTTGAGTTGAAGGCGTAATCTCCGCGCACGGCGCGTCAACCAAAGGATTTCCCATGCCATACAATTACCTTCCCCCTCTTCTTCAACCTCAGGCAAACAAAATCATCCTGCTGGTGCTGGATGGGCTGGGCGGGCTGCCAATGGAAGCGGGCGGCCCCACCGAGCTGGAAGCCGCCGCCACCCCCAACATGGATCGTCTCGCCGCCGAGGGGACGCTGGGGCAGACCATCCCGATCAAGCCGGGGATCACGCCGGGGTCCGGCCCGGCGCATCTGGCACTCTTCGGGTATGACCCGCTGGTGCACAACGTCGGGCGTGGGGCGCTCTCCGCGGCGGGCGTGGGGCTGGACGTGCGCCCCGGAGACGTGGCCGCCCGCGGCAACTTCTGCACCCTGGATTCCGAAGGCCACATCACCGACCGCCGCGCCGGGCGTATCGCCAGCGAAGAGGCTGCTCCGCTGGTCGAAAAGTTGGCCGCCATTCAAATCCCCGGCGTGGAAACACAGGTGCGACAGGTGAAGGAATACCGCTTTACCGTGGTGATGCGCGGCGAAGGGCTGGCCCCCTACCTGCTGGACACCGACCCGCAGCGCACCGGTGTGCCGCCGCTGCCCGTACAACCCGCCGATCCTGCCGCTCAACGCGCCGCCGACCTGTTCAATCAGTGGGTGGCCGAGGCACGCAAGGCCCTGTCCGGGCATCCCAAAGCCAACGGCGTCACCCTGCGCGGCTTCGCCACCGACCCGGCGCTGCCCCCCTACACCGAGGCCTACGGGCTGAAGGCCGCCTGCGTGGCTGTTTACCCGATGTACCGCGGGGTGGCGAAGCTGGTGGGGATGGATGTGCTCCCCTTCGAGGGGGAGCAGCCCGCCGACGAGTTCGCCGCCGTCGCCGAGCATTGGGACGAATACGACTTCTTCTTCATCCATATCAAGAAGACGGACAGCAAGGGCGAGGACGGCGATTTTGCCGGCAAGGCCAGGATCATCGAGAGCGTGGACGCCGCTCTGCCGGCCCTGCTCGACTTGAACCCCGCGGTGCTTATCATCACTGGCGATCACTCCACCCCGGCGCGCCTGCGCTCGCACTCCTGGCATCCGGTTCCCTTCTTGCTTTGGGCCCCAGCGACTGCCCTGCCCGATGAAGCCACCCGCTTCGGCGAGCGCACATGCGCCCGCGGCGGCCTGGGCACCTTCCCCGCGCTGGAAACCATGTCCCTGGCGCTGGCACACGCCGGGCGATTAAAGAAGTTTGGCGCGTGAGTTAACCACGAAGCACATAAAGAGACACGAAGGGCACAAAACACATTTTTCATTGTGACACGTTGTGCCCTTCGTGGTTGTGTTTATGCCCCCTCACATTCCACCGCTCAACATCGCCACTTTATACAGCGACTTCCACACCCCTATCACCGAGACAGATTGCGGGCAGATGTGCGCACCCCACAATCCCAACGGGACGCCGTTCTGCTGCGATATCTGTCACGCCGTGCCTGCCGTTTATCTCCAGGAATGGGAATACCTGCAAGGGCGCACGGATTTATGGCATCCCTGGCGCGGGGACGAGTGCCAGGCCAAACCGGAGGAAATCCAGAAATTACAGGACGAGACACCGCCCAGCATGATCCTGCTGGCCTGCCTGGGCGCGGCGCGCTGCCAGCGGGAGTACCGCGCCCTGAGCTGCCGCCAGTTCCCCTTCTATCCCTATATCACCGATGATTTCCGCTTCATCGGCCTGGCATATGAATGGGCTTTTGAAGAGCAATGCTGGGTTATCAGCAACCTTGGGGAAGTCAGCGCCGCGTATCGCCGCGCCTTTATTCACACATTTGATGAGTTGTTTTCCCGCTGGCCACAAGAGATGGAAGCCTACGCGCTGCGCTCGGAAGAAGCGCGCGCCTGGTTCGCCGCCCGCCGGCGGCGCATCCCCCTGCTGCACCGCAACGGCGGGTATTATTTGCTCAGCCCCGGCAGCGAACGCCTTGCCCGCATCCCGGCGGAGAAACTGCCCCGCTTCGGCGTTTACCGCGCCTTAGAAAGATAGCCCCTCCACACGAGGCCAGCGCCCGGCGTTATCTTAACGTGAATACGGGATAAGCGATCCATGAGTCACGCACCCTTCGATAGGCGCCTTCGGCGCTACTCAGGATGCGTTCTTCAGAAAAAAGATCAGCGTCCTGAGTAGCACGGAGCGTTGGCGCAGTGCGTATCGAAGGGCGCTGATCGCAACCATACCGTTTTATTCTTAACCCGAACTCAGGTCATCTTACTCTTCCACTTCGGTGGTCGGGGTATCGGCCTCTTCCACTGCCTCTTCCGATTCGTCTTTCTGCCCCGCATCCATACGCGAGTAAATATGGAAGGGGATATCCACTACCACGATGTTGGGGCGCGCTCGCAGACGCATGCGCAGCACATTGGCGCTCTGGTTGTGCAGCAGTTGAGTCGCCAGCGTGGGAGTGACGAATTCCGGGATCACCACGGTGACCAGGTCATCGGGGAATTCCTCTTCCTTGACCCGCTCGATGTATTCCACCACCGGTGCCAGCACGTCGCGATAATCGTATTCGATGCACAGGAGCTGCACGTCGTCGGTCAGTTCGGGGAAGCGATTCCAGCGTTTCAGCAAGCGTTCCTTCGCCGCCTCGGAGGTGATCACGCACACGGCGCGCACATCCTTCGCCAGGCGCTTGGCGTATTGCAGGGCGCGCAGCGTGCCCTTATGAACGTCGCCAATAGGCACAATGACCACGTCCGCAACCTGCACCAGGCGCGAGCCAACCAGATCGCGCGTCCGCAGGCTCTCCGCCACGTCCTGATAATGCCGGTTGATGGCGTAGAACATGCGCATCAGCAAGGGGATCGCCAACACTACCATCCAGGCGCCATCCACAAACTTGGTCGCCACCAACACGATCAAGACCACAAACGTGGTTATCGCGCCGAGCACACCGAGCACCTGCTTCCAGCGCCAGCCGCGCTCGTAGGTGACGGTGGTGAACAGAGTTTGCAGTTTCTCGCCCGCTTTCAGCCTGCCCACGCGCCCCATCAGCCGGGCCATGCTCACCTGCGAAAGCGTGAAGCTGACCATCACGCCGAGGGCGTAAAGGGGCAGCATGGCGAACTCGTCGGCGTCGAAGATCAACACCACTACCGAGGCCAGCACCGCCAGGGTGACGATTCCACTGCTATAAACCAGGCGATCGCCGCGGTTCATCATCCAGCGCGGCATATACCCATCCTGCGCTAGGAAAGAACTCAAGCGGGGGAAATCCTGAAAACCAGTGTTGGCCGCCAGCACCAGGATCAACATGGTGAAGCCCTGCACCCAGTAATACAGAATCCCTTTTCCGGCAACCGCTTCGGTCATCTGCGAGAGGATGCTGTTGGTTTCATCCGGGATCAGGCTGAGATGCGTCGCCAGGAACGAAATCCCGCTGAAGAGCGACATCGCCATCACGCCCATCACCACCATCGTCTTGGCGGCGTTGACCGATTCCGGGGGCTTGAAGGACTGCACGCCATCGCTGATGGCTTCGATGCCGGTCAGCGCGGTGCATCCGGCGGCGAAGGCGCGCAGCAACAACCAGGTATAGAGAAAGCCACCGATGTCGTGCTGCGGGGGGACGACGTGCGGCGTCACTTCCAGCGGTGGAGCGCCAAAGAGGCCAAAATAGCGCACCAACCCAATCACAATGACCACCAACACGCCCGCTACAAAGGCATACGTGGGCAGAGCGAAGACCGTGCCGCTTTCGCGCACGCCACGCAGGTTAATCAACGTGATGAGGATAATCGCACCCAGCGCCATGCCCACCCGATAATCGTGCCATTGCGGGAACGCCGACGTGATAGCGCGCACCCCGGCGGAAACCGAAACCGAGACGGTGAGGATGTAATCGGTGAGCAAAGCGCCGGCCACCAGCAAAGCCGGGAAGGTGCCCAGGTTATCTTTGGTGACCCGATAACCGCCCCCTCCTTTGGGGTAGTGCAGGATGATCTGCACATAGCTGAAGATCACAATCGTGACCAGCCCGGCGATTCCCAGCGCCAGCGGCAGGGTCAGGGATAACGCCCCACTCCCCAAAACAATCAGGATGCTCATGATCGCTTCGGTGGCGTAGGCGTTGCTGCTGATCGGGTCCGAGGCGAAGATCGCCAGGCCGCGGATCTTATCCAGCCGTTCGTGAATTTCCATGCTGTTCGGGAACGGCTCCCCAATCAACACCCGCTTAATCGTTCCAATGTCCATCTTTATCACCTTTTCTAAATCAAAAACTCAAAGCGGGGATTATACCCTCAACACATAGATTTTCCAGGATTTCCTGCAACTTCATCATAACTCGCGCCGTGGGCGGGCGGCGAACCAACCCACCAGCGCGCCGCCGAGCAGGGAAAGCCCGGCCACGCTGATGAAGGCGTCCTGCCAGAAACGCACCGGGAAGAGGCGAATCAACGTATCCGAGTAGCGGAAAATCCACGTATTGCCTACAAAAAAGATCTTGTGGAAGGCGACGAAGAGCATGTTGAAACTCAGCGCGATGAAGACCATCAACCCACCCAGGATAGCGACTGTCAACCAGCCGCCGCGGGAGAGCGCCAGGCGATAATCCCACCACCACCCGCCGCGGGAAGCCCACACGCCAACCAGCACAACCACCGCCAGGGAGGCATACCATACTCGCAGCGCCTGCGCGATCACCACCTTGACATCCACCATGTGGCGCAGCTCGCGTTCGTTGTAGAGCGGCGTCCCGTCTTCAAACGTCAGATCGCCGAGGAATTCAATCCCAGCGTCGTTGAGCAAGTACTGCCGGGCAACTTCGGCCCACTTCAACCGCTCTTCCATGGTGAAGCCATACGAATCAGGAGGGAAATTCGGGGTACGGTACTCCAACTGCACAAACAGCGGGGTGAGCAGCAGGCGCACCACACCCAGCACCAGGATCACGGGCACGAGGAGGGTGACAAGCCATTGGGAAGTTCGTTTAAGGAAGTTCATGCGTTTACTCCTTTGGAGACGGCCGACCGCAGACGGAGGACAGCAGACAGCAGACGGCCGATCGCGGTCCCCCGTCAGCGGTCAGCCGTCCGCGGTCTTACTGCAACTCCTCCACGCCACCGCCCAGAATGTAATTCAACACCATATTGTTGGTAATCCACTCGATCGGGGCGCGGTCATCGGTGAACACCTGACACCCCGCGGCCGGTTCAGCGCCGGCGCACGGATCGGGGTGCAGGTTGGCGATGGCGCGCGTCACTGCGGTCACCAGCAAGGGCGAGGCCTCCGCCTGCATCTGCAAGGCCTGGTAATTGGCGTAAAAGTCTTCCACGCGGGTGGGTTGCCGGGTGGCGTAGAGGATGGAATTGAACGTATCGGGCACGTCCATCACATACAGGCTGGGGAACACCGTGCCGATGGTGGCCGCCAACCCCTCGATCAGGCGGCGATCGCCTGGGGCGCGGCCTACGTTAATCACCAGCACCCCATCGGGGGTCAGGTGGTCGTAAACAATTTGAAAAAACTCGCGTGTGGTGAGATGCCAGGGGATATACGGCGGGCGGTAAGCATCCACGCTGATGATCGAGTAGCGCCGCGGGCTGTGCGCCAGTCCCCAGCGCCCGTCCTGTGCGATCGGGGTCAGGTTGGGCAGATCCATGCCGAAATACATCTCTCCCACGCGGATGATCGCCGGGTCAATCTCGAAACCGTCAATCGGGATGGGGCCAAACGCCGCCGTCGCCTGGCGCGCCGTCGTCCCCGCCGCCAGCCCGACGATCGCCAGGCTCTCCACGCGCTCAGGGGCATAGGGCGCCGGGTTGAAGAACGGCGCCGCCAGCACCTGCATCCACGGCCCGTTGTAGATCAACTGCTCCGGGTGATAGATCGAATGAATCCCCTGCCCTTCGTTGAGACGCAGATAGCGGAACTCCCCCACTTCCAGCACCTGAAGGTAATTGTAGGCCGATTCAGCCTCGTAGACCTGGCCAGGGGTGTTTTTGAGATTTCCCTGTCCCCAGAGCAACGCCAGCACCCCCAGCAACGCGGGCATCCACAGACGTTTAAGCGCCGCGCCGCGCCCGACGCGCCGCCACAACCCGAGGAGCGCCACCAGGTTCAGGAATCCCCCAAAGAGCAGGAAGGTGAACGTCACCCCCACTAAAGGGATCAACAGCAACACCGGCAGAAACGTGCCAAAAAACGAACCCAGCGTGGAGATGGCGTAAATCCGCCCCGCCACCGCGCCCGCCTGACGC
>CAZZFZ010000026.1:0-25731 GCA_964653835.1 uncultured Anaerolineales bacterium | reverse complement strand
TTTCCTGCTCTTCTTTGATGCTGCAAATAATCACCGGGATCTCGCGCGTCTGGGGATCTTTCTTCAGTGCGCGCAGGATCTCCCAGGCGTCATGGTCGGGCAGCACCAGGTCAAGGGTGATGGCAAAGGGGTGATATTCGATCGCCATAGCGGTGACGTCATCGGGGTTTAGCACCGGGACGACCTGATAATCGGTGTCGTTCAGGTAGCGTTGATACAGCTCGGCTACCTGCGGGTCACCGTCGAGGGTTAGGATGGTGTGTTTCTTACGCGGAGTAAGCGGCAACGTGAAGTAGAAGGTGCTGCCCTTGCCTGGCTGGCTTTCCAGACCAATCTCGCCGCCGTGCAGGTTGACCAGCAGTCGGGTGATGGAGAGGCCGAGCCCGGTTCCGCCGGTTTTGCGCGTCGGCGAGCCGTCCACCTGTGTGAAGGGCTCGAAGAGGTCTTTTTGCGCTTCTTCCGGAATCCCCACGCCGGTATCGGCCACGCTGATGAGGACAGCGGGCTGGCCGTCTTCGGTGGTGCTCATTTGCGCCGAGACGGTGATGCTGCCTTCGTCGGTGAACTTGGCTGCGTTGGAAAGCAGGTTGAGCATAATCTGCCGCACGCGTGTGGGATCGGCCTGGATGATGGGGAGGTCGTCGGCGATGGCGGTGATCAGCTCAACCGGCTTGTCCTTCACCAGGCCGCGTGCGGTGGACATTACGCTGTTGATGATTTGCGGTAGTTCAACCTCCTCAAACGCCAGTTCCATCTTCCCGGCTTCGATCTTGGAGATGTCCAGGATGTCGTTAATCATGCTCAGGAGGTGCTGGCCAGCAGCGTAGATCGCCGAGAGGTCTTGTTGCTGCTGCTCGGTGACCGGGCCGTCGATGCCTTTCATTATCACGCGCGAGAAGCCGATGATGGAGTTGAGCGGCGTGCGCAGCTCATGCGACATGTTTGCCAGGAATTGTGATTTAAGCTGATCCAGCTCGCGCAGTTCCTCGGCGGTCTCGCGTAATTCTTCGTACAGGCGGGCGTTCTGGATCGCCACAGCGGCCTGGTTGGCCAGTGTGGAGAGGAGAGTAAGTTCCTCATCGGTGAACATGCGTGCCGGATGGTAACGGTTGACCGAAATTGTTCCGAGCACACCCTCGGCGCTGACCACCGGGATGGTGGCGTTGGCGGCGATGTTGGCTTCCTTGAAGGCCCGTCGGGCGTGTTCCTGCAGCAGGGGATCGTCGCCCGATACCGCCAGCGGTCGCCGCGTTTCGATCACCTTTTTCACCAGGGGGTAGTCCTTCAGGGCGATGCTTTGTCCAATGGTGTCGGCGTTCTCCGCGGTCATGGGGTAGATGCCTTTGCGTACCAGGTTCTCGCCCTCTTTGAGGAACATGCTGACGGTGTCGGCCTGGACGGCATCGCTGACGTGGACCAGCAGGGAATTGACCACTCCATCCAGCGTGAGCGCGGCGCTCAGGTCGGCCGTGGTTTGCTGAATGGTGGACAGGTTAGTCACCTGTTGCTGGATCTGGTCGAACAGCCGGGCGTTTTCCAGTGTAACAGCGGCCTGGTTGGCCATGGTGGCAGCCAGTTCAATTTGTTCATCCGTGAATTCGTACTTTTCTTCGGATTCCAACTCAATCACGCCGATGGGGTTGCCCTTAGAGATCATGGGGAGGATGAAGAGCGTGGCGATGTTGTTCTCCTCCATGTAGGCGCGCTCCGCAGCGTCCGTCTGGGGATCATCACGATGGAAGACTCGAGGTTGCCGGGACTCGATGACCTGCTGCGAGGCGGGGAAATCAGTGAGTTTCCACGTTGTGTTGATGTTTTCGTATAGCACCACCTCTTGCTTATCATCCAGGTAGTAATCGGCCAGGATGACCATGGTATCTTCGTCAGTCAGGAGAGAGACCGAGGCTTCGGGGATTTTCATGGTGCTTACGAAGATGCGGGTGATGATATCGGCGATTTTATCGGAGGCCAGCGGCGCACGCGTCAGCGACTGGCTGACCTCGGAAAGCAGGCTGAGGTTTTCCAATTGTCGCTGGGTTTGTTCGAAGAGGTGGGCGTTTTCGACGGCGACGCCGATTTGCTTACCAACCGCTTCCATAAAAGTGAGGATGCGCTCTTTGCCTTCTGTGATAGGTTCTTTTTTGAAGGTGCACAGCGTCCCCAGGGTGACGCCGCGGCTGACCAGCGGGACGCCCTGATAGGCGTGGAAGCCTAGCTGTATTAATCCAGTGACATCAAGGGGGGCTCCCTGGGTGAGATCGTTGATAGCCAGCGGTTCCTGGCGCAGGTACGTCAGTTCGCAGAGTGTGCCTTCAAACCCTTTTTTCTCGAGACTCTCTCGCAGAGCGTCTGGCAGGCGCTCACTGACCATTTCAAGTTCCTGCGTTTGTGGGTTGGCGATGGTGATAACGCCGTTGTCGAAGCCGGTGGTTCCCAGCACCAGGTCCAGCACATCGGCAAGGGCAGTTTCCAGTTCCAGGTAGCGGGCGGCTGCACTAGTGATGTTCAGCAGCGCCTCGGTCTCGGCCAGGGCCTGTTGTGTTTGGGCAAACAGTTGGGCGTTTTGGATGGCGATGGCGGCCTGCCGGGCGACGGCCAGCAACAATTCCTGGTGGTGTTCATTGAACACGCGCGGGCGCGTGGCGTTTTGAGTGGCGATCACGCCAAAGACGCGCTCCCCCAGCAGTAGGGGAACACCCAGCCAGGATTTCGCCGGTTCGCCGACGATAACGTGCTCAAGCCCCAATTCGGCGATCACTTCTTCAACGTTATCGTAGATCAGCAGCGGCTCTCGGGTATCGAGCACGTACTGGGTCAGGCCGCGGCGCTTTTTCATGGGGGGGATGTCGCCGCGCTCGTTATTCTCAATCACCAGTGGGAAGGTGAGTATGTCGTTTTCTTCATCGTACAGGCTGATGAAGAAATAAGTGGTATCCATCAACCGCGATGTGTAGCGGTACATGGTGTTGATGATCTCGTCGATGTTCAGCTGGCTGCTCAGCTCGAGGCTCATCTCGTTGAGGATGGCCAGCTCTCCAGCGCGTGCCTGGGTTTGGTCGAAGAGAGAGGCGTTTTGCAGGGCGTTGGCCACCTGGTCGGCCATGGTTTGCAGGACGGCGATATCTTCCTGGCTGAAGGCACCAGGGCGTTCGCTCTGGATGGTCATCGCCCCCAGCACTTTGCCGCGGCTGATCAGCGGGAGCGCCATTTCCGATTGCGTATCGGGCAAGTAAGGGTTGGGAAAGCGTTGGGTTTCGCCGGGTGCGGATTGTGAGATGCGTGCCTGGCCCGAGGTAATGCATTGGCCTATCATCGAGGTGCCGCCAATTTTTAGCTTGTGCCCGCGCTCGACTTGAATGCGTCCGGCCTCGCCGGTGCCAGCGCGCAACACCGCCCATTTCCCTGGTTCGCCCGACCAGGTGCCGTCTTCGTCAACGAGGAAAATACCCACGTAATACAGGTCAAATCGCTCACGAATCAGGTTGACGGTTTGCTGAATCAGCGGGTTGGGCTCCAGGATGCTGCTGGCAGCTCGCGAGACCTCTGCCGCAGTTTGCAGCTGCGTGCTGCGCGTTTCGACCTGTTCGAACAGGCGGGCATTTTGGATGGCCGAGGATACCTGAGTGAGAATGGCTTCGACCAGGCGTAAATCATCGGCGCTCAGGCGGCGATTGGCCTGATTGATGTGCAGATCGAGCGTGCCGACGACTTCGTTGCCAGCGGTCAGCGGGAAGATGGTTAACCGCTGACAGCCAATTCGCTGGATGGCGCGTTGCATGGCCTCCGGGAAGGTTTGTTCAGGCACGTTCTCGATGCTCATCACCGTGAGAGTCTCGATGACTTGTTCCATCGGCGTGTTGTTGAGCGGGATGACTTTGCCGATTAATTCGCTCTCTGTGCTGTGGTTGGAGCGATCGACGATCAATTCAAGCGCCTCGATGCTTGCATTCAGCAGGCCAAACGTGACGTGATCGATCGGCAGGGCGCGGAGCAGTTCATCGGCAATGAAGTTCAGGTTTTGGTGCAAGTCCAGGCTGGCAGCCACCTGGGCGACCACGCGGTTAATCAGGGCAAGCTCTTCGGAGCGCGCTGTTGTTTCCTGAAGCAGGCGGGCGTTCTCCAGCGCCAGCGAGAGCTGATTGGCAACTTCTTCCACCAGGCGTTGTTCCTCAAGGCTCCATTGGCGCTTGGGGTCATCGTCAATGATTTCCAGCAACCCCAGGGCTTGTTCTTGCAATGCGATGGGCACGGCCAGGGCTGACATGCATCGGCCGTTGCTGGGTTGAACGACTGTCTTTTTCTGCCGCAGGCTTTGTTCGCCAGCGGGGGTGTATGGATCGGTGACGGGTAGTACCTCTTCCCCTTCTACAGCGATCCCGCCCGGCAGAGACAGGGAGGTGAGACGCGTTTGGGAGAGGGGGTGCTCTGGAGGGCTTTCGCCGCCCTGAATGATTTGGGTGAACCCGCGCCAGCCTTCTCCCTGGCCGTCGTCCCCGTCAATCTGGAAAAAGTGGATGCGCAGGGGGATTAATTGTCCACTACGGTTGATGAATTGCAGCACTGTTTCGTCCTTCGGCGCGCCGCGATCCAGCAGGGCTTTGAGATAACGTTGTGATTCAGGAGCCAGGCGAAAGGAAGTCAACGGCTGTCCGATAAAGGCCTCCGCCTCGATGCCGAGCACTTCAACGACTTCCGGGCTGCAGGCGGTGTAGATGCCTCGCGAGTCGCACTCCCAGGTCCAACCGGCAAGCGGTTTTTCTCTTTCGGGCAGGGGGGGAACAGCTTGTTCTAGCTCGGCAAACAGGTCTTTAAGCCGTTTGCGCAACTTGTTCTGATCGGACATATTGAGAGATCTCCTGAGCCAGGGCGAGGTATTGCTTGGCGCTGCGGGCGCTGGGGGCAAAGTGGGTGATCGGCGTACCGGCGATTGTGCTGTCGCGCAGGCGGGTATCGACCTGAATCGCGGTTTGGAGCACCGCACTGCCGAAGGTGGAGCGCAATTGTTGGCTGAGGGTGATGTGTGAACCAATCCTTCGGTCGAGCATGGTTATGAGCAGGCGGTAGTTTAGGCGAGGGTTATCCGTCTCGCGAATCGAGCGGATATCGCGCAGGATGTTGCGAAGTGGGTATATGGATAAGTACTCTGGCGCGGTTGGGATGATTAACAAATCGGCGGCGGCCATGGCGTTGTGCGTGAGCACTCCCAGGGAGGGCGGACAATCGATGATGATCGTGTCATATAAGGGCATATTTGCCAGCGCATGGCGCAAAATGTTCCTGTACGATCTTCGAATGGGCAGGAAACGCTCGGCAAGCACCATCTCCGAGCTGGAAGGCAGCAGGTCTAACCCGGGGATGCTGGTTTCACGACTGATGCCGAGTGGGGTGGCCGAGTTGAGCAGCACATCGGCGATGGAACGTCGCACTGAGTGAGGGGGGATCCCCAGCGCCAGGGTGAGGCTGGCTTGCGGGTCGAGATCGACCAGCAGGACGTCCTGCCCCTGTTGGACCAGCGCGCCGCCCAGCGCGGCTGCTGTGGTGGTTTTTGCGACGCCCCCCTTCTCGCTGGCGATGGCGATGATGTGAGTCATGTTTCTCTCTTGCTCGCTTCTCCCAATGGCGGGAATTTTAGTCCTCCGCCGCTATTGAGCCTGCGGGGCGCAGCACAATTTGAGCGCGGCGGCTGCCCAGCGCGTTGCGTAGCTCGCGCACGGCGGTCTCCAGCATGGTCTGCGGGTCGGTTGTGGAGCGTATTTTGGTGGTGATTTCGGTGACCAGGCGTTCGCGCTCGGCTCGTCGCCGGGTATCGCTGAAGAGACGGGCGCTTTCTAGGGCGACTTCCAGTTGTTCAACCAGGGTGTCCATCAGGTGAATTTCATTTTCCGACCATGGAGGGGCGTCCTCCGCTTTCGTCAGGCGTACAACGCCGAGTACCTGATCGCGCAGCACAATAGGTATCGCCAGCGTGTGGGGGTCAAGCTGGACGCTTTCGCCTTTTTCACTGACTTGTAACAGGTCTTCCGACCATTCTTCGCTTACGGGGATGAGATCACGCAACTCGGTGGAGCGGAAACCCAGGTGCGGCTTTGCCCGCAATAGTTCGCCCCACGAAGCCCGGCTGAAGTCGCTGTAGGCGCGACGGGCTATTTCCAGCGCTTCCTGGTTTTCGGTGAACAGGCGGGCGTTTTCGATGGCTACGGCCACCTGGTCGGCCAACACCTGCAACACGGTGATGTCTTCGTCCGAAAAGGCCGCCTGGTGCTTACTCTGGATGTCCAATACGCCGAGCAGTTTATAGCCAACGATCAGCGGTAGGGCCATTTCTGAGCGGGTTTCAGGCAGGTCGGGGTTATCAAAGTAGACAGCGTCCTGACCGACATCCAGCGCGATGTGCGGTTTTCGGGTCGCGGTGGCTGTGCCCACAATACTGGTACCGCCAACTTTGAGTTTGTGGCCGCGAGCCAACATGCGCTGTCCGCCTTCGCTGTTCGCCGCCTGCAACACCGCGTAGGTGCCACTGTTATCCAGGAAGAATATGCCCACGTGATAGAAATCAAACCGCTGGCTGATGAGGTGGGTGACTTCGGTGAGCAGCGCATCCAGGTCGCGGATGGTTGTGGCTGCGCGTCCTACGTCGGCAGCGGCCTGTAGCTGCACTGCGCGCCGTTGGAGCGCTTGGGTGCGGTCGGCAACGCGTTTTTCCAGCTCGGTCTGTGAGCGTTGGATCTCAGCAGCCATCAGGTTGAAGGCCCGACCTAATTGCCTGAATTCATTGTCCTGCGCGATGTGGACGCGCCGGTTCAGGTCCCCTCTGGCGATGCTGCTAACCACGCTGGAAAGTTCCGCGATTGGCTTGCCGACGCTGATGTTGGTGTAGTAGGTGAGCAGGGAGATCATGATCACAGCTGCGATCAGAGCCATCGCGGGATAGCGTGTCACGGCGCGCTGGGCGGCCTCGAGCTGGACGACAGCCTGATCCTCGATCTCTTCTGTGTGTTCAGCCAGGAGATTAAGCTGGTTGGTTAAGAGTTGTTGGTCGCGGATCAGGATGCCCATGCGCACCCGCACGCTGGGCCATTGCCCGTTGTTGGCCTGGTTGCGCATGGTTTCAGCGATGCCGATCAGGTTGTTGATGGTGGTTAAGGCGCTGTCCATATCCACCTGAAGGGCTTCCTGGCTGGTGACCTCCATGGTGGATAATTTTTCTCGGCTGTTGGTCAGCTCATTCAGGTTTTCGCTGATCGCCGCGTTGAATATTTCGGCATCTTCCAGTGGCAATAACTGGCTGACTGTAGCAATCAAATTGCTGCTGGCTGTTTTTGCGGCCAGCGCGGCTTCGGTCTGGTTTTCGGCGTTCTGGAGGGTAGTCGTCGCCTGGATGAGGTGGTTGATCTGCACGTAAAGCACCAGGCCAGCCATAAGCAGCAGTCCGCTGATGAGTATATTGCCTATCAACAACTGGCGGCGGATAGATCGCCGGGGTTGGTTTTGAAGTGTGGTTTCACTCATAAGGTTTGCCGATGGCCTAGTCGCTCAATCCCTCGACACCGTCCAGGAGTTGCTCCATGTACCAGATTTGTTCTTCGCTCGCCGTTTCGCCCTCGGTCAGGAAAGGCGAGCCATCCTGATAGTTCAGCGGGCCGCGGAAGAGCTGAATCGAACCGTCGCTCAGGCCGGTGATAAACTCGTCCAACTGTGTGCTTTGTTCTGGGGTCAGGCTTTCTCCATAGACGAAGCCGATGGGGCTGGTATCTGGGTTGTTGAGGTCAGTCCAATCTGGGTCGGCCCAAATCCAATCCTGGGTGACGCGGCCGGCCTGGGCGGCCTGGGCAAAGGCCAGATAGCCCGGCCCCCAGTTGAAGTAGGGAACGCCCAGGCAGATGTCGGGGGCAGGGTCACAGGCGCCGGCGTAGTCGTAGGGAATGGTGTGGACGTCTTCACCCTGATTGGCGCGCTCCGCAGCGACGGCCAACGGTTCGGTGGTGTCAATGCCTGAGAGGACCACGTCGAAGCCCTGCTCGAAAAAGGCATTGCTGACCTCGGTGGGGTCTGCGGTCACGCCGGGGATGTAGAACCAGAATCCAATCCAGTCTACTTTAAATTGCAGGGTAGCGGGGTCGCCGCCGCGGTAGTTCTCGAAGCAGTATTTTGCTCCCAGGTAGGCTGCATTGACCAGGCGTCGCGTTTCATGGTTGATGAGCGGACCAACATATCCGATGGCGTTGTTATTGCTCGCCAGTGCGGCCGCGCATCCGGCGATCATCTTACCGTAGATCATCTTGCCCATGTAGTTGGATAAATTGGGAGGGGCGTCGCCGCGGAGTACGTGATCGCCGGAGATGTGGACGAAGTCCACCTGTGGGTATTGGCTGGCCACCAGTTGGGTGTCGGCGGCAAAATCATCTGAGGTGATGAAGATCAGCCGGGCGCCCTGGGAGATCATATCTTCAACGACGCTCTGTAGGGTGGATTCGGGGTGGTCGTTGGGGTTGAGGCTTTCGAAGGTGAGCATGCGGCTGTTGGGGATGTTGCGCTGTACGTACAGGCCGCCGTTGTAATGGGCTTCGCTCCAGCCGCGGTCGTTTGAGGGCCCGACCAGAACCACACCGAAGACAAATTCTTCGATAGATGCGGTTGAAGGGGTTGGGGTGGGGCTCGCCGGGGTGGGCGCGCTGGCACAGGCGCTGAGGGCTAGGCTGAGCATCAGAACGGTGAAGAAAGCGTATGTGGATCGGAACATGTCTTCGTCTCCTGGGGCGTTTGCTAGTTGTCAGCAGGGGGTGTCATTTCGCCCATGCGTACTTCCACCTCGGCCAGTTCCAACGCCTGGCGGAGTTCGCGAGCGGCGGTCCTCAGCACAGTTTCGATGTCCAGGGTTTCACGCATGCGAGAGGCAATTTCACTGCGGATTTGTTCGAAGGCGGCGCGGCGTTGAGTCTCTTCCAGCAGGCGTGCGTTTTCCAGCGCAGCGGCAATCTGGCGGCCAACTTCCTCGGCAAGCTGGCGGTCGGCGAGCGTCCAGGGAGGGGCGTCGGGGTCTTTTCGCAGGCTGATGTCGCCGAAGTGCAGGTCGCGCAGTCGGATGGGGATAGTGAGATACTGGTAACCCTGCACATCGGTATGGATTTGCGGCTCCGCTACGTGCGTTTTCGGCAGCGCGGCGAGTTGGCCTTCTTGAGCGGGTTTCACTCGCACGCGGTCGAAGTGGTAGGCTTTAGTTCGTTCACCCAGAATGCGGTTCCAGGATGTGGTAACCTGTTGGCTGTACAGGCTTTGCAGTTCTTCAACCGTTGCCTGGCTCTGTTCAAGCAAGCGGGCGTTTTCGATCGCCAGAGCGATCTGGTCGGCCAAGATTTGCAGCACCTCTGCATCGGCAGGAGTAAACGCTCCGGTCCGTTTGGACTGCACGTCCAGCACGCCGATAATGCGGTTCTGGATTTTCAGCGGCAGGGCCATCTCGGAGTGGGTTTCAGGCAGGTCGGGGTTATCGAAGTAGTAGCGATCTTCGCCTACGTCCAGCGCGATGCGAGGTTTACCGGTGGCGGCGACGCGCCCGACGACGCCAGTCTGGCCAATGCCCAATTTGTGGCCGCGGGCAAGCATGCGTTTCCCCCCTTCGCTGTTAGCGGCCTGCAATACGGCGAAGTGCTTATTTTCGTCCAGGAGGAAGATGCCGGCGTGGTAATAGCCAAAGTATTGTGAAATCAGTTCGGTGACCGAGTTCAACAGGCTGTCCAGGTCGCGAATGCCAGCCGCCTCGCGAGCGACCAGGGCGGTAGCCTCAAGTTGTTTGCTGCGAGCCTGTAGTTCCAGGGTTTGTTCGGCTACCTGCGCACTGAGCGATTGGTACAGGCCGCTGAGTTCCTCCGCCATGTGGTTGAAGGTGCGCGCCAGCAGCCCTAATTCGTCGTCCCGCTGCTCGGTGGTGCGCGCCTTCCAGTTGCCGCGGGCGAACTGGGCGGCAGTTTCGGTCAACGCCTGGATAGGTTGAATGAAGCGGTTTGAAGCAAACCACAGGCTGATGCCAATGATCCCCAGGGTGATGATCAACGCAAGTGCGGTGAAGGGAGTCAACGTTTGAAATTGGCGGAAGGCGATAGCAACAGGAACCTCGAAAACCAGCCCGGCATCCAGGGTGTCAATCCAGGTGTAGGTGGCCAGGGCAGGAGTCTGATCAAAGGAGCGCAGCGGCAGACTATAATGTTTTTCGGTTGTGCTTGTGTGTTTGTATTGTTCCTTGAGCGGGAGCAGAGCGTTGATTTGTGAGCGGGTGGGCTCCAGGACGACTAAGTCTTCCGTGTAGAAGTCGACGCCAATAAACTCCTCGTTATGCGTGATCAGATAGACGTTGCTGCCGAACTGCCTGTCTGTGGCGTCAAGCAGGATGGCTTCCAGCGGGATCTGGTTCAACAACCCGACCAGATAGACCGTGCCGCCACGGGGGCTGGTGTAGCGTGCGTGGACGAATAATACCAGTTGATCTTTCCACGGCTCTGCTGGGGAATAGGTTAGCGCCGAGCCGGTCTGGCCGCGAGTCAGCATCGTGGCGAGTTCAGGTGCAAAGGTCAGCCTTTCCCAGGCCGGGTTAGAAGCCAGGCGTACGTGCCCGTTGGCGTCCAGGATGAGGAAGCTGGTGAAGTTGATATCGCCGCGTATGCTGTTTAGCTGATTGAGCTCTTTGAAGGTGTTTGCGCGCACCTGGGTGAGTGCATCTGCAGATAGATTGGGATTATCGATGAGTTCTTGGATCGCTTGCTCGAATCCTTGTCGCCGTGTTGCCGCGTCGAGGCGGATTTGGGCGGTTGTAAACAGGTTATCCAGTTCAATGGCCAGGTGATGGATGTTGATATCCAGTTGCGTGCGAACCTGTTTGGCCAACAGGGCGCGCGAGCGAAAGAATACCAGGCTGCCGACGAGGATGAACGGGAGCAAGGACAGTGGAATAACGGTGAGCAGGAAGGTGCGGCGAATGCTGCCGTGGGGTTTTTCGGGCGCATGTTCTGTTGAGGTGGGGGAATTCGCCAGGGTCATGGAGAAGTTTCCGTGTTCTTGGTCATCCGGATCCAGATTGATCGGGTAAGTGAAGCTGGATTACTGCATCGGAGGCATCCAGGGTTTGTCCCAGTTCTCGTAGGGCAGTGCGCAGGACGCCGTCAACGCTGGTGGCGGCCCAAACCTTGCTGGTGATGTTAGTGATCGTGCGGTTAAGCAGCGCGGTGCGTTCGTTTTGCTGCACCAGCCGGGCGTTTTCCAACGCCAGGGCGGCCTGCGCGGCGACTCGCTCCAGAAAGGCTTTGTCTTCCTCGGTTAGCGTCGCTGGGTCCCCTTCCACGGTGATGCTGCCGATTGTCTGTCCACGCAGCACCAGCGGGATTTCCAACTTTTTCCCATTGCCATTTGTAGGGGCAACCGCCTGAGGATTCTCAAAGGTGAAGCTCAACTGGCCTTCCTGGGCGACCACATCTGACCAGGCCTGCGAAAGGTACTGGCGGTGCAGGCTCTCGATTTCTTGCAGGCTTTCTTGAAGCTGGTTGAAAAGCGTGGCATGATCCAGGGCGATCGCCAGGCTGTCGGCGATACCTTGCAACACGGTGACGTCGTCTTCATCGAAAGCCCGCGGCAAGGCCGATTGGACAGTAAGCGCGCCGAGCACGCGTTCCTCGCTACTGACCATGGGGAGGGCCAGCTCCGAGCGCGTGGAGGGCAGGTAAGGGTTTTGGAAGCGTACTGCGTCTTCGCCGACGTCGAGGGCGATGCGCGCCTGTTTGTTTGAGATCGCCCACCCGATCATTGAAGTTCCCCCAATGGGGAGCTTGTGCCCATCGGCGACCATGCGTTTGCCGGCTTCGCCCGTGCCCACTCGCAACACGGCGAACTGTCTGCTTTCGTCCAGGAGGAAGACGCCAACGTAATACAGGTTGAAGCGTTCCTTGACCAGGTTTACAACCGTGGTGAGCAGTTTATCGGTATCCAGCTCAGCGCTGATCGCCCGCACGATTTCCGCCGCGGTGTGGATCTGCACCTCGCGACGCTCGACCACCGCGGTGTGTGCCTGGAGTTGTTGGCGATCGGCTTCCAGCTCTTTGGCCAATTGGGTGGCGCGCTCCAGGTTGGTGCGCAACCCCCGGATTAACACGCCGAAGGAAATCACACCGAGCAGGCTGATGACAAAATAAGTTACACCGGTGGATACCCACGGGAAGGAACTGGTTGGATCCAGGTATTCATCCAACAAAGGTGCCGGGATAATGAGCTGGTTCATCAACAGGCCAATGCCCAGATAATTGAGCGTGCTGAATACAGCGATGAGGATGCCAACCCGTGCGCTGAAAAACACCGTCGTGAGGATCGTGGCGCCCAGCCACCAGACGCGCGCGTCCCCTGCGCTGGCGTACTGTAAGGCGGAGAACAGTCCGGCCGTGTAGAGGATGAAAATCAGAGTCCCGGCGCGCAGAATGTAGGGAATGCGCCGTACTAGGGTGATGGCCACCGTCCAGACATAAATCGTCGTGTAAGCGGCTAAAATAAGAAAATCTCCGCGTTGCAGCGCAACCTGAAGGTTGAGTAGATAGGCCACCCCTCCGGCCACCGCGCTGGCGAGCAGCACCGCGTTGAGGATACGCACCCGCCAATACTCAATATCAAAGGAGGGATTAGGATACTGGTTAGAGAAAAGCTGCTTGAAGCGGCGAATCATACTTTCTCCTCGAGGGGGGCGTCGCCGTTCTCCGGCAGGTGAATCTGAATATGCGCCCGGCGGACGCCCAACGCTTTGCCAATTTCTTCGCTCGTGGTTTTGAGGATGGTTTGCATATCCGGTGAGCGGCGGATGCGTGTGGTGATTTCAAACAGGCGGCGCTCCCGTTGGGCCTGACTTTCTGTTTGCTCAAGCAGACGGGCGTTGCGGATGGCGACGGCGACCTGGGAAGCCAGCGTGAGCAGCAGGCGCAGATCGTCGTCATCAAAGCGGTGTTCGTGTTCCAGATCTTGCACCACAATGGCGCCAATCGGCTCACCGCCGATTAGCAAGGGCACGCCGAGCCAGGATTTTGCCGCTCCGCCGCTGGTGACAATCGCCCCCAGCGCCTTGCTGCGGGCCTCGGTATCCTCCACCAACATCAACGGCTCGCGGGTGCGGATGACGATGGAGGTCAACCCTTGCCCCAACGGGAAAGGTTCCAGAGAGACGATCTCGTCGCCCTCGTCCATGTAGGGGATCTCAATCGTGTCATCTTCGGCGTTGTAGAGCGCGATGTAGAAGTTGACGTCTCCCATCACCTGGGTGATCTGGCGGTGGATGACAGCGTACAAGTTATCCAGGTTGGTTTCTGTGGAGATGGATTGGCCGACGGTGCTGATGGTTTCTAATTCGTTGAGGCGTTCCTGTATGGTTTCAAGCGCGTGGACTTTTTCGAGCGTGGTGCGGGTGATATCTACCAGGTTGATGTATGGCTCGATGTTGGCGCGCGTGAAGCGTTCACGGTCGACCGCTCCCATAATCAGCAGGGCGATCAGCTCGCCCTCGGGGGCGATGGGGAACACAGTGAAGATCTGACAGCCGAGGTGGCGCGGCATTTGCAGCAGGCGCGGCGGTAAGGGTGGGGCGTTCTCATCGTCTTCAACAGTGATGGGTTGGTTATTGCCCAACACTTTCGCCAGCTCTGCCCGCTGGATGGGCAACACAGGCATTTGGCCGGGGCGTTGTTGCTGTGGGGCGGTCATCGCCAGGGTTTGTAAACGATCTTCCTCCACGCGGAAGAGCGCCGAGATAAACGGTGTGTGCTCCAATACGGTGGCCAGGGTGGCGAGCACCTCATCTCTGTTTTCCGCTTCGGCGATGCGGTGGCTGGCCTGGTAGAGTGCGGAAGTCGCCTGCAGGTCGATGCGGGTGGCCTCCAGCAGGTTGAAGCTGCGCAAGGCGGAGGCGATCTGATTCGCCAGCGTGCGCAGGGTTGCGACGATCTCGCGGTCGAAGGCGTTGACGTGGCTGCTTTGCACGTCGAGTACGCCAAGCACTTCGTCGCCGACGCTCAGGGGGATAACCACCTCCGAGCGCGTGTCTGGCAGTTCATCCACTTTGAGGTAGTGAGGATCCTGGTCAACATCGGCAGCGACGTACGGCTGGTTGGTGCTGGTCACTAGGCCGATGATGGAACCGGGGCCGACCGGCAGGCTGGAATGGCCTCGCTCGATGGGGCCGCGGGTCGCCGAGCTGTATGATTCGCGCAGAATGGCGTTTTCCCGCAAATCATCGAGCAAGAAGATCGCCGCATAATAGAAGCCAAAGCGCTCCACGATCAGTTGCACGCTGCGCTCCATCAGCTCGTCGAGGCTGGTTGCGGAGGTGGCGATCTGTGCCACATCCGCCGCCGTCAACACCTGCTGGGTGCGCGATTGCACCTGGCTTTCGAGCGAGCGATACATCTCGGTGAGTTCATCCGCCATGCGGTTGAAGGAGTAGGCCAGCAAGCCGATTTCGTCGTTGCGGTTCACCACGGCGCGCTTCAGCCAGTCGCCCTCAGCGAAGTGCTGGGCGGCCTGAGCAACATCCAGGATGGGCTGGATGATGCGCCGTGTCCCTGCCCAGGTCAGCGCCGCGGTCAACAGGACTGTGCCGATCAGCAGGTAGAAGAAAAAGGGCAGGGTGTTGAGCGGTTCCAGGATCGGTTGGGTGGGGATCTCGGTCACCAGCCCTAGCTGCAATTCGGGGATCACGGTGTACGTGGCCAGGGCGGGCTGCTCATCGAAGGTGGTGTATTCAAAAATCGGCGTGTTGGTATCTTCCAGTGGGTGGGCGAAGATGCGCGCTTGATCGTCACTGGGCTGGATCACCGGGCCACCGACGGCGGATTTTGTCGTCTCCCCGATGCTGACGTAGGTTCCATCCGCTGTGACTGCATAGTGTCGCGCACCGAGGATCTCGCTGCCGACGAGGATATCTTCGAACAGGGAGAGGCCGCTAAGTCCCCAAAACGTTGCTCTGGGGATGTTGTCAGCGCCCAGGTAGGGGCGCGTCATGAACACGGCCAGCGAATTGTAGATCGGCGCGGGGTTGAAGTACGCCAGGGTGTTGGCTTCTCCCATGAGTGTTTCGTAATAGGGTGTCCCCTTCAGGGAAAGACCTTCCAGGTTGGGGTTGGACGCCACCAGGATGGTGCCGTCCTGCCCTACAAGCAAAAACTGGTGGAACAGTGTACCCGTGGCGTTGATCTCTTCCAGGGTGTCCAGGATAACCTGGCGTGCTTCTCGAAAACGGGCTGTATCGGAACTGCGCGAGAGCAGCACAACGCGGATGGCCTGCTCCATCGAGGGAGTGATGAAGAAGAAATTGAAACGCTCCTGACGAGCGTCCAGCCAGTTAGCGATTTCTTCCGTCTGGCGCTCTTCCAGGGCCGTCAGCGTATTTTCAATTTGCGAGATCAGGATTTGGCGGGAGCGGGAGTAGGCCAGCGCTCCCATCAGAAGCAGGGGGATCAGCGAGATGGGGAGTAGCACCCCAAGCATAGTGCGCGCCAGCTTGCCGCGGAACTGCCTAGAGGGTACACGGGGTGCTGCCTGGGTCATCTTGGTCTCCTTGACTTGCGTTTGCGACGCGTTGGCCGGATCGTGACATTCCCGCCTTAATGATCATGGCCAGAAAAGAGACCCTTTGGATTGGTTTGGCGCTTTTACTCAAACTCCCAAACGGGTTCTCCGGCCAGGATGCGGCGGATTTGCTCCGGGAAACGGTCGGGGTCGAGCGGTTTACCAATAAAACCGTCGAAATTTGCTTTTCGAGCTTTATTCATTTGCTGAACGCTGGCTTCAGCGGTGACAGCCACAACGGGGATATCTTTAAGATTCTTCGAAGCTTTGATTTTCTTCAGTGCGCTGTACCCGTCCTCATAGGGCAGGCGGATATCGAGCAAGATCAGATCCAGGCGTGGCAGGGTATCAGCGTATTCCACCACCTCATAACCTGAAGTTTTCCACTCGCAATGGATGCCCATATAGCCCAGCAAACGGGCAATTAACACAAAATTCGAGACGTTGTCCTCTACGACGAGAATTGTTGTCCCTTTGGGAATTTCGTAGGTGGTGGTCTCGTTGAGGGTGGATGGACTCTGTCTCACGGCTCCACCTCGCGCAGAAACGACGCAATCTGTTGGGGCAGGGTGTCCACGTCAATCGGCTTTTGGATATAGCCGTCGCAGCCGGCCTCCAGGGAGCGTTCACGGTCGCCTTTCATCACGTTGGCGGTGAGGGCGACGATGGGGATATTTCTCATTTCGGGGAGTTGTTTGATTTTGCCCGTGAGCGTATAGCCATCCAGGTCGGGCATGTTGATGTCCATCAGAATCAGCGATAGCGGCGTGTTTTGGATGATCTGGAGGGCTTCCTCGGCGTTGGCGGCTTCCAGCACAGTATACGCCTCCGCCTCTAACACCCGGCGGACGAGGATGCGGTTCGCGAGGTTATCTTCAACATAGAGGATGGTTTTATCAGCCATTACCGCTATCTCCGCTTCTGGGGATTTTACCATACAAAAGAACTTGAGAATCAGGGGAAGGTTATAAAGGTTTTGTAAGGTGGCTATTAACCGACAAGACCCGCCGGGGCGGGTCGAAAGAGAGCGGGTGATGGGATTCGAACCCACGAATGGTAGCTTGGGAAGCTACTGCCTTACCACTTGGCGACACCCGCATGTTGTCGGATTATATTCTCCCCCTGGGGAGGTGTCAAGGAAAAACTACGTTAGTTCCACCGCCACAGCGCAAACCTTGTAATCGGGGATTTTAGCCTGGGGGTCGCGCGCGTCCAGAGTGAGTTCGTTGGCCGCGGCTTCGGCGAAGTGGAAGGGGATGAAGACCACGCCGCGCGGTGAGCGCGCGCTGACCCGCGCCCGCACTTCGATCTGCCCCCGCCGCGAGCGCACCCGCACGCGCGCCCGATCCTGCACCCCCAGCCGCCGTGCATCTTCGGGGTGGATTTCCACGGTGGCTTCGGGGTAGATGTGGTCGAGCTGGGAGCGGCGCGTCAGCGTGCCGCCGTGCCAGTGGTACAGCACCCGCCCCGTCGAGAGGATGAAGGGGTATTCCTCATCGGGTTGCTCTTCTGAAGGTCGATATTCCAGCGGTGTGAACTGCCCTTTGCCGCGCGGGAACCCCTTGGCGAACAGGTAGGGCGTCCCGGGGTGATCCGGGGAAGGGCAGGGCCAGTGAACTCCGCCCTCGCGCTCGATGCGAGCGTAGTTGATGCCCTGGAAGGGGGGCGTCAGGCGCGCCATCTCGTCCCAGATCTCGGAAGGGTGGTTGAACTCAAATCCGGCGCTGGGCGTGTGCCCCAGGCGGGCCTCCACGCGGCGCGCCAGATCGGCGATGATGACCCAATCGGGGCGCGCCTCGCCTGGTGCGGGCAGGGCGGCGCGGATGCGCTGCACGCGTCGGTCGCTGTTGGTGAAGGTGCCGTCTTTTTCGGCGAAGCTGGCCGCCGGCAGGATGACATCGGCATATGCACCGGTTTCGTTTAGGAAGATGTCTTGCACCAGGATGAAATCCAGTTGCTCCATAACTTGCCGTCCGTGGCGCAAATCTGGCTCCGACATCATTGGGTTTTCGCCCATCACGTAGTAGGCGCGAATCGCCCCGCTCTCGGCGGCGTCTACCATTTCCATTGTCGTTAGGCCAGGCTCGGCTGAGAGACGGGAGACCGGGGACCGAAGACCGGGTTCCGTCTCCTGTCCTCCGTCTTCGGTCGTGATGTTCCACTCTTTCTCAAACTTGGCCCGCACATCCGGATCATCCACCCTCTGATAACCAGGATACACATTGGGCAGCCCGCCAGAATCGGAGCAGCCCTGCACGTTGTTCTGCCCGCGCAGTGGGTTTAAGCCTGTCCCCGGTTTGCCGATGTGACCGCACAGAAGCGCCAGGTTCGCCAGCGAGAGGGTGTTATCGGTGCCGTGCACGCTTTGGGAGATGCCCATGCCCCAGTAAATCGCCGCCGCATTGGCGTTGGCGTACAGCCGCGCCGCCTGGCGGATGGAATCCGCCGGGACTCCGGAGATGGATTCGGCCCACTCTGGGGTGAATGGGCTTAGCGAGGCGGCGTATTTATCAAAGCCCTCCGTGCGTGCGGCGATGAATTCCTGGTTGTATAGTTCCTCCGCGACGATCACGTGCGCCATCGCCTGGAAGACGGCCACATCGGTGCCGGGACGCTGGCGCAGCCACAAGGTGGCGAACTCGGTCATCTCAATGCCGCGCGGATCCACCACGATCAGCTTTGCCCCGCCCTCGACGACGGCCTGACGCAAAAAGGTGCTGATCACTGGATGGGTCTCGCTGGTGTTGGAGCCGGTGACGATGAACACGTCCAGGTCCTTCATCTCGGCGATGGAGTTCGACATCGCCGAGGAGCCGATGGCGATGGAAAGCCCGGCCACCGAGGCGGCGTGGCATAGCCGGGCGCAGTGATCCACATTGTTGGTGCCCAGCACGGCACGCACGAATTTCTGGAAGAGATAATTTTCCTCATTGGTGGCTTTGGCGGAGCAGAAGGTGCCGACCGCATCGCCGCCGTGCGCCTGCACAATGGCCGCCAGACGGTCGGCGGCCAGGTCAAGCGCCTCGTCCCAGCTCGCCGGGCGGAAGCCCTCCAGCCCGATGGGGCGGCGCGGCTTTTCATCGAGGTCTTTGCGAATCAGAGGTGTGGTCAGCCGTGATGGATGAGCGACGAAATCCATGCCAAAGCGGCCTTTAACGCACAGCCGGCCATAATTAGGCGCGGCGTCAAAAGGTGCTTCCACGCGGAAGATGTGATTGTCTTTAATCAGTAAGTCCACCTGGCAGCCTACCCCGCAGTAAGGGCAGGTAGTGCGAACGGTGTGGTCAGGTGCAAGCATAGGGCCTCCCGAAAGTGGCGTTCGGTTTCAAGATGATCGCGGTAGCGGGAAAATTAGAGTTATTATGTCTGCTTTTATTTTAGCATATCGCCAGGGCGCTGGGCCAATTTGTACTTGGAGATTGTGAGTGTTTGTTGTTCAAAAACTCGGCTGAAAAAAGATTGAGAATTTTTGAACTTGTTCTATAATAAGAGTGGCTGCATTGGTGCAGCGCCTTGTTGGACGTTAACAAAAAGGAGTGTAACATGTCGATGATACAGGAAGTCATAGCCAAAGTGCGTGCCAAGGATCCGGCTCAGCCGGAGTTTCACCAGGCGGTAGAGGAGGTGTTGACTTCGTTAGAACCTACCGTGGAGCGCCATCCGGAGTTCGTGCAAGCCAAGATTTATGAGCGCATTGTTGAGCCAGACCGGGTGATTATGTTCCGTGTTCCCTGGGTAGACGATCAGGGGGAAGTTCAGGTCAATCGGGGGTTCCGGGTGCAGTTCAACAATGCGATTGGGCCGTATAAGGGTGGTCTTCGTTTTCATCCCTCGGTCAATCTAAGTATTGTGAAATTCCTGGGGTTTGAGCAAATCTTCAAAAACGCCCTGACCACGCTTCCCATGGGGGGAGCGAAAGGGGGTTCCGATTTCAATCCCAAAGGGAGATCGGATCGCGAGGTGATGCGTTTCTGTTACGCTTTCATGCGCGAGCTGTACCGCCATATCGGGCCGGATGTGGACGTCCCGGCGGGCGACATCGGCGTGGGGGGGCGAGAGATTGGTTACCTCTACGGGTTCTATAAGAAAATTCGCAACGAACACTCGGGGGTGTTGACCGGCAAGGGGATGGAATACGGCGGCAGTTTGATCCGTCCGGAGGCCACCGGTTATGGCACGGTGTTCTTCGCCGCCGAGATGTTGCAAACGCGCCGGGAGGACATCAACGGCAAGGTTTGTGCGGTGAGCGCCTCCGGCAACGTGGCGCAATATACGATCGAAAAACTGCTCCAGCTCGGCGCCAAGCCGATCACAGTCTCCGATTCGGGCGGCGCGGTGGTGGTGGAAGCCGGGATTGACCGCGATAAGCTGGATTTCATCCTTGAATTGAAGAACGTCCGCCGCGGGCGCATTCAGGAGTTCGCCGAGGCTTTCAACCTGCCGTATTATGCTGGTAAGAGCGTGTGGGATGTGATCCGCGAGCAGGGGATCAAGGTGGATCTGGCGTTCCCCTCGGCCACGCAGAACGAGATTCAGGGAGAGCACGCCCAGGCGCTGGTGGATAACGGCTGCATCTGCGTTGCGGAGGGGGCGAATATGCCCTCAACCCCCGAGGCGATTGAGGTCTACCTGGAGCACAAGATCCTCTACGGCCCGGGCAAGGCTGCCAACGCTGGCGGTGTGGCGACCTCCGGTCTGGAGATGTCTCAGAACAGCCTGCGCCTCGCTTGGCCGCGCCAGGAGGTGGAACAACGTCTGCACAAGATCATGAAGGACATCCATCGCGCCTGCCTGGAAGCCTCAGAAGCTTACGGCGACCCGGGAAATTACATGATGGGGGCGAACATCGCCGGGTTTGTCAAAGTCGCCCGGGCGATGCTGGCCTATGGGGTGATTTGATTGCGTAGAGAGACCTGATATAAAGGAGCCCGGCTTTTGCCAGAAGTCGGGCTTCTTTTATTGGGGTGCAAGAAGCGCGCCCCAGTCTATCTGATGCACGGTGCGGTACAGGCCGTGGTCGTCATCCACTTCGCGGAAATCCAGGCAGGTGAACACGCGCTGGGCGATCTCGCGCGTGGGGCCGAGGGGGACGACTTCATCCCGCTGCCCGTGGTAGAGGATGGTGGGAACGTCAATCGGGCTGGGCGGGTCGGCGGCGAAGTCGGGCCAGATCAGCGCCGGGGCCAGCAGGATGAGCCTCGAAACCTGCGCCGGTCGTTCACAGGCGAAGATGGCTGCCATCAGCCCGCCGAAGCTGGAGCCGATGATCATCCAGCCGCTTTGTTCTCCCAGGATGGCGCGCAGCGCAGCCATGCGCGCTTCCAGAGGGCCGCGGAAATCGGGCGTCAGGATGTGGGGAAACAGGCCGCGCAGCAGCGTCGCTTTGACGCCCTTGCTGGAGCCTTCCAGGCCGTGGAGGAAGATGAGGTTCCTTGATGTGGCTATTTTGTGAATCCTCCAAACCAGTGCTTGACGATTTCCGCCGCGGGTTTCCCGTGAATGGATGTGGATTTATCGTGCAGCACCGCGGGGATGTAGTAGCCGCGCGAGACCACGCCGTCCACCCAGCTGATCTGGTTGACCGCCGCCAGCACGGCGTCGTAGGCTTTGGCCTGTTGGGTGAATTCGATGTTCAGCAGCGGCAGTTCCGGCGCGGGGTAGTTGATCGCCTCCGGCGAGAGACATTCCACAAAGGCGTCGGGCAGGCAGTCGGTGAAGGCACCCTCGACGGAGGGATAGGCCAGGGCCAGGATGATGCTCTTCTCGCCCGCGGGGTGCCAGCGGTCGCGCAGCGCGGCGACGTGCTCCTCGATGCGGCGCTGCGCCTCGGCGGTCAGCGTGGCGCGGTCGGCCTGGGGGTCGTCGCTCAATGGGGCTGACCATAGGATGTAAACCTGATCCACCTCGTCGAGGAAGCCGGGTGGGTAGACTCCTCCTCCTGGATAGGGCCACGCCCAGGCGATGGTGCCGTTGAAATGCTCGCGGATCTCGGCGATGAGCTGACGGTAGCGCAGATCGGTGTCCTCGGGGGAGTTGCCAGGGGTGCCGTCAGCCAGCGTGCCACCAGGCAGCGCCGGGGCCATCCACGCCCCGCCCAGGATCAGGGTCTGCGCGCCGCTGCGGGCGGCCAGGTCGGCGTGGTGCAGGGCGAAGGCGCGGTACTGATCGAACCACGAAACCCAGAAGGAGAAATCGCGCACCGTGGTGCCCCACCAGGCGTCCACGGCGGTGGGGAAGCGTGGCACCGGACGGATGGCGATTTCCAGCCCCTGTTCGCGGGCCTGGCGGGCCAGTTGCATCATCTCCGGCCACAGCGGGTCTTCGCCGGCGACCGGTTCGAGCACCGGCGGATCCTGACGGGTGAACGACCAGCTTGGGGTGAAGATCACCGTATTGGCGCCCAGGGAGGCGATATCGGCTAGCGCGGCCGGGGTTTGGGGGATGATGGATGGCTGGTAAAAGGTTTGCAGTTCCACCCCGGCCACAAAGTCGGCGCGGCGCGCGGCGATCTCCGTTTCGGTTGGCTCCACCGTCGGGAGCGAATCCTCCAGCCAGCGCCATTTCTCGATTTCATCGGGCAGCCCCAGCGGGTCAGGGCTGGTCTGTACTACCTGGCCGGAGGTGTACGCGCCGGGGGTGCGTTCATCGTCGGTGTGACCGCACTGATCGACGCGGCAGTAGCGGAAGCCGAGCTGGTCAATCAGATCGAGCGGGCTGTAAAGGATGTAAGCCCAGCGGCGTTCGTCGAGCCGCCACATGCGCAGAGGTTCCATCCAGCCGTATGGGTGGAACTGGATGGAGACCGGCTCTTCGGGCGGCGTGTTTTCCGGCACGATGAGGTCGAAGGTGATCGGTGCTGCATCGCCAGCGTGCCAGGTTTCAATGGTCTCTTCGATCACCGTGGGTTCGGAGGGGACGATCAACTGACGGATGACGAAAGCGCCGTTGGCGGCGCGTTCGCTGTTCCAGAAACCATCACCGAGGGTGTATTTATAGCGCACGTCCGCGCCGACGGGCAACGCGATGATGATGCCATAACTGCCATCGGGCAGAGGGGAGAGCACCGGCATGCGCGAGGCCAGCGTGTTGACCCCTCCGGCGAGGTCGGCGAAGGTGTTGCCCAGTTTGAGCAGGTTCCCGGCCATCCTCAGCGGCACGGCGGGCGGAGTGTCTTCCGGGACGTGCACGAGGAAGGTGATATCTACCATCGGGTTGGGGGTGAGGGCGATATCCGCCGGGGTGTTGGAGCCAGCGGCCACCACAGCGCCCTGTTGAAAGGTGGCATAAGCCCCGTCCATGGCGTAGACTACCAGGTTGTGCGTTCCGGGCGGCAGGCCCTCCAGTAGGTATTCGCCGCGGCTGTTGCTGATGGTCTGTTCCCCACCTGCGGTCACCAAAGCGCCTGCCACCGGCGTGCCGCTCTCGGCGTCGGTAAGAACACCGCTGATGCGTCCGGTCTCGCCGTCGAAGGGGGTGTCGTTCCAGCGAGTGACCACGTCATGCACTTCGCCGGGGGCTTCCACGCTGTAGAGGCGGTAGCGCACCGGGCGTCCATTGGAGACGTGCTCCTCGGCCAGGATCGCACCCTGCCGTGAGTAACGGTACTTGACCACCGTGCCCACCGGCAGCGGCAGCCCCAACACGTAATGCTGCTCATCCACGCGCTCCATCTGGTAGCGGTGGGCGTTGAGCACCAGGCCAGTCACCTCGTCGAGCACGCTGAGCAACACCGGCTCATCGGGGGGCGTTTCTGGCGGCACTTCCACGTAGAACGTGACCACGGCGAGGTCGTCTTCAGGGTTGGGTGTGGGCGGCGTTTGCGGTGAGATATAGGCTGGCAGGATGGGGAGGTTGCATGCCGTCAGCAGCAGCATCAGCGTGAGCGGGATCAACCGGGAGAGTCTGGCGGTCATGGGGCGGCCTCTTCTTGCAACAGTTGGATGAACAGTTCAACGTTGGGGATTTTCCTCGCCGGGAGTTTGTGGCTGCGCCCGTGGATGGTCCTGATCTTCAGGTAGCCGTCCTCCACCTCGAGGTGGGCGACCCGTTCCCAGGGGATTTCCTCCTCCCGCAGGCGCAGACCTTCGGGGTGCAGCGTCAGCGGCCCAAAGGGGAGCGATTCCCCCCGGCGGTAGGCAGCGCGCAGGGCGGGCAACAACCGGGGATACAGGCGGGCTTTGAGCCGTGACGTTAGTTCGTCCAGCCCCGGCAGGCGATCATCCAGGCGGATCGGCTTGCCGTTATGGGGAAAGATCGTCAGGCGGGTGCGGGTGTTGAGCGGTCTACCCATGAAGGTGCGGATCTCTTCATCGCAGGCGATTCCGGCGATTTGCTCCCAGCGCAGGTCGATGCGGATGCCGCCGTGCCAGCGGATCTGCACCCCGCGTTTGCGTAACACCACGGCCCGCCGGGCGCGGCGCACGCGGCGCAGCGCCAGTAGCAGCAGTGGGATCAGGGCCAGCGCGGCCAGCTCAAACCATGCCCGCCCCCACACCTGCGCCGGAGCAGGACCGTAATACAACCGGGCGTAGAGCGTCCTGCGCAGGCCATAGAGCGCCGGAATCAAGACCGCCAGCGCGGCGGGGATGAACAGCAGGAACAGATCCCGCCAGCGCAGGGGGCGGTCGCGATAGATGGCGATCACTGGCCCGAGGGGATGGGGTGCTTGCGCCCGCGCCTGTTTGCTCATCTTGCCCTCTGATGCAGGATTCGTGCCGAGCGTTGAGAGGATTGTACCATCAGCGCCCTTTGATAACGTGAATTTGGGATAAGCGGGAGGTTGCCCGTGCACCCTTCGATACGCTGACTTCGGAATGCTTCGTTACTCAGCCCAGGCGGCGCTACTCAGGGTGCTTTACGTCGAACAATCCCTCCACGCTCAGGTAGCGCTGGCCGGTGTCAGCGAAGATTCCTACGAGGGTTTTGCCGGCGTTTTCGGGGCGCTGGGCGATTTGCATGGCGGCGTGCGCCACCGCCCCGGAGGAGATGCCCACCAGCACGCCTTCCGTGCGCGCCAGTTGACGGCAGGCGGCGAAAGCCTCGGCCTCGCTCACCAGGAAGATTTCATCCAGCAGATCGCGGTCGAGCGTCTCCGGCACGAAGCCCGGCGCGGTGCCCATCATACGATGGGGGCGGAAGATCCCCTGCGAGATGGTGGGCGATTCTTTTGGCTCCACAGCGATAAGCTGCACATCCGCTTTCTGTTCTTTCAGGTAGCGCCCCGCGCCGCAGATGGTCCCGCCAGTTCCCAGAGCGGCGATAAGGATGTTAATCTCCCCTTCGCTGTCGCGCCACAGCTCTGGGCCGGTGGTGTGATAATGCGCTTTGGGATTAGATGGGTTGACGTGCTGGCCGACGTAGAAGTACTCCGGATGTTGGGCGAGGATCTCATTCAGGCGTCGCCGCGCCCCTGCGGTGCCTTCGGCCGCGGGGGTGAGGATCAACGCCGCGCCGAGGGCCTTTAGCACTTTGCGGCGTTCCAGGCTCTGGATCTCCGACATCACCAGGATGGCTTTGTAGCCCCGCGCCGCGGCGATGGCAGCCACAGCCATGCCGGTGTTGCCGCTGGTGGCTTCAATCAGCGTGTCCCCTGGCTGCAGGCGACCCGCCGCCTCTGCGTCGCGGATGATCTGCAGCACCGGGCGGTCTTTCAGGCTCAGGGGGTTGAGAAACTCGCACTTGGCGTAGATGGAATGGTGGGGAGCAAAGCGCGCCAGCCTTAAGAGCGGGGTGTTCCCGATCAAGTCGGTGAGGTCCCCCGCGGCGCGCATCTTATTCTTCCTCGCCCTCACGCCCGCCCTGGGCGATGTAGGCCAGCCCGATGCTAAGGAAGTACAGGATAATCATTGGCCCCATCACCAGCGCCATGTTGATCGGATCCACGGTGGGGGTGATGGCCGCGGCCAACACGGCGATCAACACGACCGCCAGCCGCCATTGTTCGGCCAGCATGCGGGCGCGCACCAGCCCCATGCCCGCCAGGGCATAAATCACCAGCGGGAACTGGAAGGCTGCGCCGATCCAGAACATCAGCCCGGTGGCGAAGCGGATGTAGGAAGCGGGCCGCACCGCCGAGGGGATGCCCAGGAAGTTGAGCAGGAAGGGCAGCGCCGCGGGCAGCATCACGTAGTAGGCGAAGGCCATCCC
>CAZZFZ010000025.1:0-25815 GCA_964653835.1 uncultured Anaerolineales bacterium | reverse complement strand
CCTTGCGGACCTTCTCTTGCACGCTATCTTCGCTCACAACGACATCTCCATCCGGCAGTTGTACAGCTTCAATCTTACCGGATTCGGCCATTTCCCGCAACTCGGCGACATCGTAACCATATTTGCGAGCGGCTTCGGGGAGTGGGATGAAGGTTGGGAGAGCAGCCATAGAAGAGCCCTTACAGAACCTATTAAGGCAAAACGCTAACACCTGAGCCACTCTTGCAGGGTGTTAGCGAGACGTTGGACCGAGTGGCCCGAAGTAAAGTTTTGATGATGAGCGCGGAAGGACTCGAACCTTCAACCAATGGCTTAAAAGGCCACTGCTCTGCCATTGAGCTACGCGCCCCAATTCGGCGTGATTGTATCACGCCCCCGGGGGAGCGTCAACGAAAAATCCTTGACGATTTCCCGGTTCCTCAGTATCCTCTCTGCAGATCAAGGAGAATACTCTATGAGCGATATTCATCACGTAACTGCCGATACTTTCCAGAGTGAAGTGCTGGAAGCAGATGTGCCGGTTTTGGTTGATTTCACCGCCGTGTGGTGCGGCCCATGTAAGATGTTGGAGCCGATTGTGGAAGAACTGGCTGGTGAATGGGAAGGGCGTGTCAAGGTCGTCAAGCTGGATGTGGATCACAACCAGGCCCTGGCGATGAACTACCAGGTGATGGGCGTCCCGACGTTGATCCTGTTCAAGGACGGCCAGGTTCGCGAACGCCTGACCGGTTATCGGCCCAAGAAACAGATCGTCAAGAAGATTACTCCTCATATCTAAACTCTCTAAAAAAGAACCCGGCCAGTAATGACCGGGTCTTTTTTTATTGGAGGGAAAATGGGGGATTACAGCCCTGCGGCAGCGCGCAGCGCCTCGGCTTTGTCGGTGCGCTCCCAGGGCAGGTCAAGGTCGTCGCGCCCGAAGTGCCCGTAGGCGGCCACCTGGCGGTAGATCGGGCGGCGCAGTTTCAGATCGCGGATGATCGCGCCGGGGCGCAGGTCGAAGTGCTCATTGATCAGGGCGGCGATCTTCTCGTCGGCGATCTTGCCGGTGCCGAAGGTTTCCACATTGACGCTCAGGGGGCGCGCCACGCCAATGGCGTAGGCCACTTGAATTTCGCAGCGCTCGGCCAGCCCGGCGGCGACCACGTTTTTAGCCGCCCAGCGCGCGGCATAGGCCGCTGAGCGATCCACCTTCGTCGGATCTTTCCCGGAGAAGGCCCCGCCGCCGTGGCGGCCCATGCCGCCGTAGGTGTCCACGATGATCTTACGGCCGGTTACCCCAGCGTCACCCTGCGGCCCGCCGATCACGAAGCGCCCCGTGGGATTGGTGTAGATCTTCAGATCATCGTCTACCATATCCTCGGGCAGCACGGGGGTGATGATATGCTCGATCAGTTGGGCGCGGATTTCCTCCTGCGAGATCTCCGGGGCGTGCTGGGTGCTGATCAGCACGGTATCCACGCGGGCGGGCTTGCCATAATGGTATTCAATCGTCACCTGGCTTTTCCCATCGGGGCGCAGCCAGGGCAGCGTGCCATCTTTGCGCGTTTCTGCCAGGCGGCGGGTGAGCTTGTGTGCCAGGTAGATCGGCATGGGCATCAGCGTGGGGGTTTCGTTGCAGGCGTAGCCGAACATCATCCCCTGATCGCCAGCGCCGATGGCCTCAATCTCTTCCTCGGTCATCTCGCCGCTTTTGGCCTCCAGGGCTTTATCCACGCCGAGGGCGATATCACCCGACTGCTTGGCAATCGCCACCAGCACGCCACAGGTCTGTCCGTCGATGCCGTATTTGGCGCGCGTGTAGCCGATTTCGGCGATCACGTTGCGCGCCAGCTCGTCGTAGTTGATTTGGGCGCGGGTGGTGATTTCGCCCAGCAGCATTACGTAGCCAGTTTTGGTGGCCACTTCGCAGGCGACGCGCGAATACGGGTCCTGCTCCAGGCAGGCGTCCAGCACGGCGTCGCTGATCTGGTCACAGATTTTATCGGGATGTCCCTCGGTGACAGATTCCGAAGTGAACATCAATTTGGGGGACTTCATGAAAGTGGTTGTCATTTGTGCCTCCAGAAAATGAAAATGCCCCTCTAGCGTAGAGGGGCATCATTTACGGTTGTACAGCTCCCTCTCATCTTCCAGAACATCCGTCTGCCGGAATTAGCACCGTGGATCTCGTCTGCCTGTTATTGGTTACAGGTCAGGCGGCGATCCTGGTTGCTGAGGCTTCACAGGGCCGGTCCCTCCACCTCTCTGGATAAGAGTCGCTAGCGGGTTTATACGATTGTCGGCGAGATCATACCACGCCTGAGGCGGGCTGTCAATTTTTAGTATTCCACCTCGCTGATGGGGTTGAGCTTGGTGAAGTTATGCCGCGCCACGATCTCGCGCACCGTCCCGGTCAGGCCGCGGATGACCAAGCTGTCGGTGCGGGCGCCGTGACTGTAATACTTGACGCCGTCGAGCAGCTCGCCATTGGTGATGCCGGTGGCGGCGAAGAACACGTTTTCGGAGGAGACCAGGTCGTCCATGCCGAGGATGGTGTCAAAATCGTAGCCCATTTCTTCGGCGCGATGCTTTTCTTCCTCGCTGCGCGGGAAGAGTTTGGCCTGAATCTCGCCGTCCATGCCGCGCAGGGCGCAGGCCGCCAGCACACCCTCCGGCGTGCCGCCGATACCCATCAGCACGTCGATGCCCGCGTCCGGCCATGCCGTCATCAGCGCGCCGGCCACGTCGCCGTCAGGGATCAGGCGGATGCGCGCGCCGCAGGCGCGCACTTCCTTCACCAGTTCGGCGTGCCGGGGACGATCCAGGATCACTACAGTCAGGTCATTGATGTGCATGTCCTTGGCCTTGGCGATGCGCTCCAGGTTAACCTTTACCGGCGCCTCGATGTCAATCACCCCTTTAGCCTCCGGGCCGACGGCGATCTTGTTCATGTAGAAGACCGGGCCGGGGTTGAACATCGCCCCGCGCGGCGCAATAGCCACCGTAGCGATGGAATTGACGAACCCGTTTGCCAGGGGGCGCGTGCCGTCGATGGGATCAACGGCGATGTCCACTTCAGGCGGAGAACCGGTGCCCAAACGCTCACCGTTAAAGAGCATGGGGGCTTCGTCTTTTTCGCCTTCTCCGATCACCACCACCGCATCCATTTCGATGGAATTGAGCACCAGGCGCATGGCGTCTACCGCGGCTTTGTCGGCGACCTCTTTTGCACCGCGTCCCATGAAGCGACCGGCAGCCAGCGCCGCGGCTTCGGTCACGCGTACCAGTTCCAGAGCCAGGTTGCGGGTTGGTTTGCTGGGCATTGTGTATTCTCCTTCCAGATAAGACATTTTTATGTGAGATCTTTCCCCTCAGGACTTCGGTGGGAAAATTAAACCCCCGGCAGGGTTGCCTGTTTCCGGGGGGATGGGGAGGTCGTTTGGGTTAGATGAAAAACCATAGGGTTAGATAATATCCAAGAAAGCCGGCCCACAGCCAGCTATCGATGCGATCGAAGGCACCGCCGTGGCCGGGGATCAAATGGCTGGAATCCTTCACCCCGGCCTGACGCTTAATCATGCTCTCGCCGAGATCGCCTAAGGGGGTGATGGCTGCGAGGATCAGGCCGAGAAGCGCGCCGCGCATTGGGGTGAGCGCCGTCTGCGGCCCGGCGGGCAGGCTCCACAGCGCGGCGAACGCCGCGCCTCCTAAAACGCCGGTGACGATCCCTGCAAAGTAGCCCTCCCACGATTTTTTAGGGCTGAGCCGTGGGCTGAGCCGGTGGCGGCCATAGGCGCGCCCGATGAGATAGGCCCCTGAATCGGCCAGCCATACCGCCGGCAGGACGACCAGCACCCACCACACGCCCTCAGGGAGCTGACGCAGGGCGATCAGGTACGATCCCAGGAGGCCGATGTAGAACACCCCGCTCAGCGAGATGGCGAAGTCGGTTGCTGCCTGATCGCGCCCGCGCTCGTACTGCATCAGGTGATAGGTCATCAAGATCAAGGCGACCAGCCCGCTGACCCAACTGAGGTCGCGGTACCAGATTGCCTGGGTGGGCATCTCGACGGCGCGGGCCAGCACAAAAGCCAGCGTTCCTGCAACCATCAGGCCGTTTGCCGGTTGAAAACCGCTCGCGTGAAAAAGCTTGCCATACTCCCAGGTGGCGATGCCCAACAGCAGGGCGATCAGGACGGTGTAAGCCCATCCGCCGCGATAGATCGCGCCCATGCCTAAAGGCAGCAGAATGATGGTTGCCAGGATGCGTTGTCGGAACATGAGTTATTTTTCCTGAGAGGTGGATACCTGGCCGAAGCGGCGATTACGGCGGCTGTATTCCCAGATTGCTTTTCGCAGCTCTTCTTTATCGAAATCCGGCCAGAAGGTAGGTGTGAAATACCATTCGGCGTAAGCCCCCTGCCAGATGAGGAAATTGCTACCGCGCAGTTCCCCCGATGTGCGGATGATGAGATCGGGGTCGGGGACGCCGGCGGTGAAGAGGTATTGGTTGACCAGCTCGACGGTGACTTCCTCCGGCGGTATTTTATCGGCGATGATGCGCTGGATGGCGCACACGATTTCGTCCCGCCCGCCGTAGTTGAAGGCCACGTTGAGCACCAGGCGGTCGTTGTTTTTCGTCGTTTCGACGGCCTGGTGGACTTTCTTTTGCAACGAGGGTTTGATGCGATCCAGCCGCCCGATGTGGCGAATCTGGACGCCGTTTTTGTGCAGGTTTTTTAGCTCACGGTCGATCACATCTTCCAGGATGCGCATCAGGCCGCGGACTTCCTCGATGGGGCGGCCCCAGTTCTCGGTGGAGAAGGCGTAGAGCGTGAGATATTTAACGCCAAATTCCACGCAGGCCTCCACAACGCGCCGCAGGTTATCTGTTCCGGCGCGGTGCCCGGCCAGGCGCGGTAATCCGCGGGCAAGCGCCCAGCGCCCGTTCCCATCCATGATGATGGCGATGTGACGGGGGATATTTGGCGGCAACGAGGGTTTTTCTTCAGGCATGCGGGTATATTCTCGTTAGGGGATGACGCACCCTTGCGACGGCGAGGTTAAACCTCGCGGATTTCGTTTTCTTTCCGTTCACCAATTTGGTCGATCTCTTCAATGAAGTCGTCCGTCAATTGCTGGATTTTCTTTTCCGCCAGCGTGCGCTCATCTTCCGAAATCAGTCCTTCGTCTTCGTACTCGTGCAGGTCCTTATTGACATCGCGGCGGATGTTGCGGATGGCCACGCGCGCCTCTTCGACGCGATGCCCGACGATGCGGACAAGCTCCTCGCGGCGTTCCTGTGTGAGAGGGGGCAGGTTGAGGCGGATGACTTTGCCATCGCTGTTGGGGGTCAGCCCCACATCGGAGGCCTGGATGGCTTTTTCGATGTCCTTCAGGGTGGAGGGATCGAAGGGGCGGATCAGCAGGGTGCGCGGCTCCGGCACGCCGACGCTGGCCAGTTGTTGCAGCGGGGTGGGGGCACCGTAATACTCCACCGAGAGTTTTTCCACCAGCGCCGGGTTGGCGCGGCCGGTGCGGATGGCGGCCAGGTCTTCTTCCAGGGCCTGAACGGCGCCTTTCATCCTCGATTTTGCATCCTGATATAGATCATTGATCATAGGAGGCCTCCTCTCTCTGCGAACATCTGGAAATGCTGATGGAATTTTACCATGACACCCCTTTGGCCAAACAAGCTGCTACCCGAATGGGGGGTGATCGGCGAAGAATGCCCCGCCGATCACCGATACGTCAATCGCAAACCAACGTGCCTACGGTTTCGCCGCTGAGCGCCCGCCGCAGGATGCCCTCTTCCCACAGGTTGAGCACCAGGATGGGGAGGTGGTTATCCATACACAGCGAGATCGCGGTGCTGTCCATCACTTCCAGGCGGCGGTTGAGGGTTTCGATGTAGGTCAGGCGATCGAATTTTACCGCGTTGGGGTTGGTCATCGGATCGGAGTCGTAGACACCATCCACTTTGGTGGCTTTAATCAGCAGGTCGGCGTCGATTTCCATCGCCCGCAGCGCGGCGGCGGTGTCGGTGGAAAAGTAAGGGTTGCCCGTCCCGCCGCCAAAGATTACCACGCGCCCTTTTTCCAGGTGACGGATGGCGCGGCGGCGGATGTACGGTTCGGCGACCTCGCGCATATCAATCGCCGATTGCACGCGGGTGATGATGCCGGCGCGCTCCATGGCGTCCATCAACGCCATGGCGTTGAGCACGGTTGCCAGCATGCCCATGTAATCCGCTGTGGCACGATCCATCCCGCGGGCGATCCCCCGGCTGCCACGCCAGATGTTGCCCGCCCCGATCACCAGGGCGATCTGGATGCCCAGGTCGGCGATCTCGGCCAGGTGGTTGGCGACGTTTTCCGCCTGCAACGGGTCGATGCCAAAGCCTTCCGGCCCGGCCAGTGCTTCACCGCTGAGTTTGATCAGTACTCGTTTATATTGTGGGGAGGTATTCATGGCTTAGTTCCTCCTTAGCAAAAGGCCAACCGGGTCAGGGTTGGCCTTTTGGCAATTAAGCCTGGCTGGTTTCTCCAACCGCCCAGCGAACAAATCGCCGGATGACGATGTTTTCGCCGATGCTGGCGATGTTTTCGTGCAGGTATTCCTGGATGGTGATTTTATCATCGCGGATGTAGGCCTGCCGCAGGAGCACAAACTGATCTTTGAATTTTTCCACGCGACCTTCCACGATGCGGTCGAGCACCTTCTCCGGCTTGCCCTCCTGGATAGCGCGCTCGCGGGCGATCTCGCGCTCTTTCTCCAGCACCTCGGCTGGGATCTCGTCCTCGGAGACCCAGCGGGGGGAGAGCGCGGCGATCTGCAAGGCGATCTCGTGAGCGAACTTGCGGAACTTCTCCGAGCGGGCGACGAAGTCGGTTTCGCAGTTGATCTCGACCATCACGCCCACGCGCCCGTCGCCGTGGTTGTACAGTTCCAGTACGCCTTCGGAGGCCTCGCGCTCGGCGCGCTTGGCGGCCTGCGCCAGCCCTTTCTTGCGCAGAAACTCAACGGCTTTGTCAAAATCGCCGTTGCTATCCTCAAGCGCCTTTTTGCAGTCCATGAAGCCCGCGCCGGTGCGCTCGCGCAGGGTTTTGATATCTTTGGCTGAAATGCTCATCTCTATTCCTCGTCCTGGGGAGTTTCTTCCGTCGCGGTTTCTGTTTCGGCCTCTTCGCTGGCTTCCGCTTCGGCGGCGTCAGCGGCCTTCGCGGCTTCAGCAGCTTCAGCCGCCTCAGCGGCTTCGGCAGCTTCGACGGCCGCGGCCTGAGCGGCGGCTTCCTTGGCGCGCTGTTCCTCCAGTTTGGCGAGCGTGGACGCGCCAAGCAATTCCTCGTCGCTCATCTCGGCGGTTTCGCTGTAGGGGACAGCCACGGCCTCGGGAATCTCTTCCTCTTCGTCCTTGCGCATGGCCTTGCCTTCCAGCACCGCGTCGGCGATCTTGCTGACGATAAGTTTAATCGCCCGGATGGCGTCATCGTTGGAGGGGATGACGTAGTCAATGTTGCGCGGATCGCAGTTGGTATCCACCATGGCGACCACGGGAATGCCCAGGATGTTGGCCTCGTGGACGGCGGTATCTTCGCGGCTGACATCCACCACGAAGAGCACGTCGGGCAGGTTATCCATATCACGGATGCCGCTGAAGAGCAGCTCCAGGCGCTCGATCTTGCGGTTTTGCTCCAGGGTTTCCTTCTTGGTGAGCACCTCAAACTCGCCCTGGTCGCGCATGCGCTCCAGGCGCTTCAGCTCGTTGACGCGCTGGCGAATGGTGGACCAGTTGGTCAGCGTGCCGCCCAGCCAGCGATGCGTGACGTGGGGCATGCCGCAGCGCGTGGCTTCCTGGATGATGATATCCTGCGCCTGGCGTTTGGTGCCCACGAAGAGCACGCTGCCGCCCTCGGCGACGATATCACGCACCAGCGCGTAGGCGCGCTCCAGCTCTTTGAGTGTTTGCTCCAGGTCAATGATGTGGATATTGTTGCGCTCGGTGAAGATGTACGGCTTCATTTTGGGGTGCCAGCGGTGCGTGCGGTGCCCAAAGTGAACTCCGCTCTCCAGGAGCTCTTTCATCGTGACAACAGGCATGGTATTCTCCTTGCGTTTTTCCTCCGCTTCCCTCAACCCCGCGCCAGGAGCCGCATCTTCTTCCCCCGCGGCACGCCCTGGTGGGTCAGGAAGCGTGTGTGATAGTTTCGTCCCGCTGTGGCGAGACCGGGGCGGAGTATATCACAGGGGTATACATCCGTCCAGCGATATTTCCGCTGTTTAATGAACCACGGAGCCATAGAGCGCACCGAGATTTTTTATGAAAATAGAGCCTCTCCATGAACTCTGTGACTCCGTGGTGATCTTAAACCTGCGGGATGTTCAGTCCTACAACTCCGGTGAGCGGGTGGCGATGCGCTCCTTCACCATCTGAATGAACTCGCCAACCGGCATACCGTTCTGTCGCGAGCCATCCCGCTTGCGCAGGGAGACCGCCTGCGCCTCGACCTCGCGCTGGCCGACCACCAGCATGTAGGGAATTTGCTTCTTCTGCGCGGCGCGGATCTTGGCGTTCATGCGGTCGGAGCCGAGATCGGCTTTGGCGCGCACGCCCTCGGCTTTGAGCCGCTGCTCCAGTGCGACGGCGTACTCGTTCTGGTTATCGGTGATTGGGATGATGCGCACCTGTTCCGGCGCCAGCCACACGGGGAACTTCCCGGCGTAGTGCTCAATCAGGAAGCCGATCATGCGCTCGTGCGTGCTCAAGGGGGCGCGGTGGATGCACAGCGGGGTCTCCTCCTCGCCGCGGCTGTTCTTGAACTTGAGGTCGAAGCGCGCGGGGACGGCAAAATCCACCTGGTTGGTCGCCAGGGTGAATTCCTTGCCAATGGCGCTCCACACCTGCACGTCAATCTTTGGGCCGTAGAAAGCTGCCTCGCCCGGGACTTCCACATAATTGACGTTGCCGTTCTCCATCGCTTGGCGCACCATGTCCTCGGTCTTCAGCCACAGGCGCTCGTTGTCCACGTATTTCTTGCCCAGCCCGGCTTTATCGTGCGTGCTGAAGCGCATGACATATTTCTCGATGCCGAAGATCTCGAAGTACTCCATGTACATGGCGATCACGTCCATGAACTCGCGCTCAAAGTCCTCCTCCGAGCAGTAGATGTGTGCGTCGTTCATCTGCATGGAGCGCACACGCATCAGCCCGAAGAGTTCGCCCGATTTCTCGTAGCGGTAGCAGGTGCCGTACTCGGCCAGGCGCAGCGGCAGGTCGCGGTAGCTGCGCGGCCGGGCGGCGAAGATTTTGTGGTGCATCGGGCAGTTCATCGGCTTGATGTAGTAACGCACGCCCTCCATCTCCATCGGCGGGTACATGCTCTCGGCGTAATAGGGCAGGTGACCGCTGCGCAGGAAGAGGGCCTCCTTCGTCAGGTGCGGGGTGCGGACGCGCTCGTAGCCGTGCGCCAGTTCGATCTCTTTGGCGAGTTTTTCCAACTCCTCGATGATGATTCCGCCGTTGGGCAGCCACAGCGGCAGCCCGGGGCCGACCTCTTCATCAAAGGTGAAGATATCCAGCTCTTTGCCCAGTTTGCGGTGATCGCGCTTTTTGGCCTCTTCGAGCATGTGCAGGTATTCTTTCAGCTCCTGGGGGGTCTTCCAGGCCGTGCCGTAGATGCGCTGCAACTGGGGGTTGTTCTCGTCGCCGCGCCAGTAAGCGCCCGCCACGCTGAGCAGCTTGACCGCCGAGGGATTGATCTGCCCGGTGTGCTCCACATGTGGGCCGCGGCACAGGTCGGTGAAGGTATCGTGTGTGTAGAACGAGATCTCCGGCTTTTCATCCAGCGGGTTGCCGTATTCGTCCAGGCCGCCTTTTTCCAGCCCTTCGATCAGTTCGAGCTTGTAGGGCTGATCGGCGAAGACTTTTTTTGCCTCCTCGGCGCTGACTACCCGCCGGACGAAAGGGTGCCGCCCGGCGATGATCTGGCGCATGCGTTTTTCGATGGCTTTGAGGTCCTCGGGGGTGAGGTTGCGCGGCAGGTCGAAATCGTAGTAAAAACCGTTCTCGATGGGCGGCCCGATGGCAATTTTAGCCTCGGGGAACATCTCCATCACCGCCTGCGCCATGATGTGCGCCGCAGAGTGACGGATGCGGTAGAGTTCCGATTCTTCGTACTTCTCGTTGTGTTTGTAGGACATGCGCTTACTCCTTGTGTTGACCGCGGACAACCGACCGCGGTCTATCTTCTGCCGTCTTAACCAAAAAAGCCCGCGCCCATTCCGGGGCGCGAGCTTCCACTCACACGGTTCCACCCGGATTTGCCCTGCGAAAAACAGAGCATCTCCTTGAGGCCGATAACGGGGCCAACCGTCTTCCTTACTGCGGCCTGCGCCGGTTCAGGTCAACGCTCGCGGGGGGTTTTCGCCGGTTGGCGCTCCGGGGAAGGCTCTCAGCCGGTGGCCTTCCTTTTCTGTCGGTGCCAGGCCGGTTACTCGTCCCGGTCGTCGCGTTTTGGATATGTGGTATCGCAATTATAGTCTTCTTCCAGACGCTGTCAAGCGCCGCGCGCTTACCTCACAGCGAGGGGTTCACCACGGGGACGCGGAGATCACCGAGAGAAAAAAACAAGATAATCCTCCGCGTTCTCCGTGTCTCCGTGGTGAAATGACCGGTTACGGGGTTTGGGTGACCACAGGGTAGCCCGCTGCCCTCCAGGCTTGCAGCCCGCCCGCGACGCTGGTGACGTTCTCGAAACCCGCCTGCAGCAAGATATCGCGCCCCACCTGGCTGCGGTTGCCGGAGCGGCAAATGACCACGATCTCCTGGTCGCGCGGCACTTCGTCCACGCGCTGCGGGAGTTCATCCAGGGGGATCAGGGTAGTGTTGGGGGCGTGATATTCCTCCCATTCCTGGGGGGTGCGCACGTCGAGTACAAAGGCGCCCTGCTGGTATTTCTGATAGGCCTCGGCAACCGAGATCTCGGATGGTAGGCTACCAGCGCTGGTGTTGGAGCCGGATGATCTGAACAGTGCAAGGCCCAGGATGGCGACGAGCGCCACGGCAATGCCGACCCATAACCAGGGGCTTTGCTTTTGCCTGCGGGAGCGTTTCTTGTTGTACGTTTTCTTTTTGGACATGTTTTCTACCTCCAGATGGTTGGATGCAGAAAACGTGTCGAGGTTACGGCCGCGCGGTTAAGCGGTATACGCTTCCCTCGCCGTGGTGCGTCAGGTACACCTCGCCGTTTTCGTCCTCGCCGAAGGTGGCGATGTTGAACCCGCTCTCGAACAGCGGCTCGTTGAGCCACTCGCCCTCGGCGGTGCGCAGCAGCCCCCAGATGCGCCCGGAGCAGTAATCGCCATACAGGTAGACGCCCTGCCAGTCGGGCAGCGCGCCGCGGTAAACCACCCCGCCGGTGACTGAACATCCCTGGCTGTGGTCGTATTCCGCCACGGGGAAGTTCATGGGAAACCCCTCGGGGGGAGTGCCCTCATAGGGGTGGCTGCCCTCCCAGAAATCCCAGCCAAAGTTGACCCCGGCGGGCGCGCCGGCCTCCAGGAAGTCAATCTCCTCCCACTGGTTTTGTCCCACGTCGGCCAGGTACAGGTCGCCCGTCAGGCGGTCGAAGCTGTAGCGCCAAGGGTTGCGCAGGCCATAGGCCCAGATTTCGTCGCCGAAGGGGTTATCGGGCGGGATGCGATAGGGGAGTTCGTCCACGTCCAGGCGCAGCATCTTGCCCAGCAGGGAATCCAGGTTTTGGGCGTTGCCGTGGGGGTCGCCGAACAGCCCGCCGTCGCCGGTGCCGATGTAGAGGTAGCTATCTGGCCCGAAGAGCAGGTGCCCGCCGTTGTGGTTGCCGTAGGGCTGCGCCAGGGTGAGCACAACCTGCTCACTGGCGGGGTCGGCCAGGTTTGGGTCGGCGGAGACGCGATAGCGGGCGACCACGGTGTCGCCGCGGCGATCGGTGTAGTTGACGAAGAAGTAACCGTTCTGAACGTAATCGGGGTGGAAGGCCAGGCCGAGCAAACCCTGCTCGCCACCCTCGGAACCCACGCGATCGCGGATATCCAGGAAGGGCGTGGGGAGCAACTCGCCATTCTGGATGATGCGGATGGCGCCGCGCTGCTCGATCACGAACAGCCGCCCGGAGCCGTCGCCGGCGTGTACCAACCCCACGGGTTTTTCCAATCCCTGGGTGACCAGCTTCCATTGGTAGGCTGCCGGGTCGGGCAGGGTTTGCGCGTTTGGCAGGGCTGTTGAGGAGAGCAGAGTGTAGCGATCAATCACCTCGCCGCTGCGGGTGATGAACTGGAAGGTGATCGCGGCTTCGCTGGCGGTCACCAGCATGGCGCCGTAATCTCCGCTGAAGCGCGCCTGACTTTGGGGTTGAAGGTTGTCGAAGTCGTAGCGCCTGGCGCCCCCCAGCCCATTGACGAAATAGAGGAGCCCATCGACTTGCAGGCGCTCGTAGATGTGATCGTGCCCGGCGAGCACCGCGCTGGCGCCCCATTCCGCAAACGGCCACTGCATCCAGTCACTGGGGCCGTGTTCGCCGGAGGAGTAGGGGGGATGATGCATGTAAACGATCTTCCATGGTTCCTGCGCGGCTGCCAGGGCCTCTTGCAGCCAGGTGGCCTGCACCGAGGAGGCGCTTACGCCGTCGGGTTCGCGCGAATCGCTGCTCAGGGCGAAGAAGTGCACCGGCCCCCAGATGAATTCGTAGTAGCGCTCGTTGCCGGGCAGGGTGAAGTAATCCAGGTAGGGTTGGCCGTCGTCCGTTTCCCAGTCGTGGTTCCCCATGCTGGGGAATAAGCGCGGGTACAGGCTGCCCTCCCCATAGCTACCCTGGTAGGAGCCGATATATTCGTGATAGTACTGGCCGATGTTGCGATCAATGGTGGCGGCGGAGCCGTAAAGGTAATTGTTATCGCCCAGTGTGATGATGAAATCCGGCTCCCAGCTTTTCACCAGGGCGGCGACATCGGCTTCCGATTGCCCCTCCATGCCGTAATCGCCGATGATGGCAAAACGGATTGGAGGGTTGCTCTCCGACGGTTGCGGGAATGCCGCGTTGTGCGCTGTGGAGGTCCCGGCTTCCGTGGCGCCGGGTTGCGGGGTGGGGGGCGAAAACGTAGGCAGCGGCGTGGGCGCGGCGCTGGCAGGCTGTGAGCCGCAGCCCGCCGCGACGCTCAGCAGGAACAGGATGGCAATCCCCCAGGTCAGGTGTTTCATTCTTGTGTTTCTCCGTTGCTGTCATCGTTGGAATACTCGCCCTCGATCACCTCGGCGTCGCGCCACTCGCCGGGGACGACGTTGCGCAGCGCCATGCGGTGCTCATCCACGATCTCGGGGGGGCAGAGTTCAATGAACAGGTATATCCCAATGCCAATCACCAGGGCGTCGTCAATTGGCCCGGGGGCGATATCCGGAAAGATGAAGTAGAGAAACGAGCCAAAAGGCAGCACTTTGAGATACCAGGGGATGCGCGGATCGCCCAGCAGGCGAAAAACCAGGCGGATCTCGTCGCCGATGTTTTTGAAAAATCCCTTGCTTGGTTGAATCGGACGTTTTGCGTGTTGGGTCATTGGTTCCTCCGGGATGATTATACAGGCGGGAGGGATGAATCCGCAAGCGCAATTGTCGGGGCGGGCGCGGTACAATGTTGGTCTGACTCGCTGCCGGGCGCTTTTATGCTGGGCTGAAATCGCAGGCTGGGATCGCAAAGACCGCAAAGGAGGCTGTAAATCCGACGGGCCGGGCGTTCTGTAGGCGAGAATCTGGTCGATTTGTTTTCGTGGAGGTGATGGTGATTCGAGGTCTGATCTTCGATTTTGACGGCCTGATTCTGGACACCGAAGGGCCGGTGTATCAATCCTGGCGGGAGTTATACGCCCGTTTTGGGCAGGCGTTGTCCCTGAGCGAGTGGGGCGAGGTGATCGGCCGCTCAGCCAACGAACACTTCGATCCCCTCGAACGGCTGGAAGCGCGCCTGGGGCGGGCGCTGGAGCGGGAGGCGCTGACCGCCTGGCGCTTGCAGCGCGAACTGGCTCTGGTGGAAAAACAACCGCTTTTGCCGGGAGTGGAAGCTCGCCTGCGGGAGGCGCGTCAGCTTGGCCTGAAGCTGGCTGTGGCTTCCAGCTCGCCGCGCACCTGGGTGGAGGGGCACTTGCGCCGGTTGGGGCTGCGCGCTTTCTTTGACGCTGTGCACACCTCCGATGACGTGGAACGCACCAAGCCCGATCCACAGCTTTTTCTCCTGGCGCTGGAGTCGCTGGGGTTGCGTCCCTCCGAGGCCATCGTTTTCGAAGATTCGCCCCACGGCGTGACCGCGGCGCGGGCGGCGGGGGTATTCTGCGTGGCCGTCCCCAACTCGCTCACTCGTCAGCTCCCCCTCGATCACGCCGATTTGCGCCTCGAATCGCTGGCGGAAATCACAATCGCCGCATTGCTGGCCAGCCTGCGGAGGGGTGTTTAGAATATATTGCCAGTGTAGTTCTGGCCGCGCTCCACGTTGATATTAACCACGAAGTGCTCGAAGGTAAGATATTGCTTCGTGCCGCTTGGTGCCCTTCGTGGTGAACGCTGTTCAGGCTACTTCCCCCGAACTCAGGTTATACTTATGAAATAAGCGCTGAAGAAGCGAGGAGGTCCCCCGTGCGAGCATTTGGAAAGTTTCTGGCTTTATTGGTGGCGTGTGTGTTTGTGCTCACGCTGCCGTTGACGCTCTGGATGTATAACGCCGGGCAGTTTGCCTTTGATGCTGCTCGGGTCGAGGCCGCGGTGCTGGATTTGTTGCTGGAAGAGAACCTGCTGCCCGTCGGGCTGCAATCGTTTGCTGCGCAGGGGGGGATGACCGACATGGCCGGGGGACTGCCCGCGGAGACGGTGCAGGAGTTGTTTGGGCGGCTGACTTTGGATGACTGGAAAGCGTTGCAGGAAATCCTGCTGCCGGAGCGGATCCTCGCCCCCTGGGTGAGCGCGGCGGTTGGTGGGGTGTATACCTGGCTCAACAGCGATGCGCCTCTCCCGGTGATTGTTCTGGAGATGGACGAATTTAAAAAGAACATCGCCGCGGGAGGGGGGGAACAGGCCGTGCAGTTGATTTTTGATACTCTGCCACCCTGCACGGCGGAGCAGGCGGCCGAATATGCCCGCGCCGCCGAGGAGGGGACGATCAGCCCCTGCCGCCTGCCCGACCCCGGCGGGGCCGAACAGATGGCCGTGTTTCTCGGCGTGTTGGAGACGATGGTCGCGAACCTGCCTTCCACCATAGACCTGACCGGCGGCACGGAAGGGGCGGCAGCTGCCGGCGCACTTGGCCTGTATCCGCTCAAGTTGCAGCTTGGCATGGCGCAGACGGCGGCGCGCTGGGCGCCCTGGCTGGAGGTGGCGCTGCTCCTGCTCATCCTGGCTTTTGCCATCCGTTCGTTGCGAGAGTTAGGGCGCTGGTGGGGAATCCCCCTGCTGCTGGCCGGGGCGTTGACGCTCGCCCTCGGGCTGAGCTATCCGGCGCTGCTCAACGTTGGCGGCGTGATTGGCCCGCTGAGCGAACTGCCTCCCGCGGTTCAGGGCGAGGCGCTCAAGGTGATCTCGTTTTTGCTCGCTGAGATTCTGGATCCGCTGGTAGTGCAGGGGGGCGTGCTGGCTGGTGTCGGGCTGGTGTTGCTGATTGTGGGCGCGGTGGCCCGGCCTGCGGATGATGACGCCCTAGTGCGCCTCTCGCCTCGTTGAGGAGGACCTGTGCAAATCAAAGAACTGGCTGCTCGATCCGGTCTTTCCCCCAGGACGATCCGCTATTACGAGCAGGTGGGGGTGTTGCCCCCGCCGCGGCGTCTGCCCAACGGCTACCGCGATTATGATGAGAGCGATCTCGATCGTGTGCGCTTCGTCATCGGGGCGCGGCGGTTGGGCTTCTCGCTCGATGACATCGCTGAAATCCTGGCGATGCGCGATCGGCGGGAAGCCCCCTGCGGGGTGGTGCTCGACCTTTTGCAGCGCAAGGCCGAAGAAATCGCCGGGCGCATCCGTGAGTTGCAACGGCTGGAGGCCGAGTTGCATCAGCTTTATGAGCTGGGGCGCACTTTTCCCACCGATGACGTGGAAGGGAAGAATTGCGTGTGCCACCTGGTGCAGACGCGGGGGTGAAGCGTCATTCACCGGCCGGGTTATTCTCAGAGATTTTGATTTCGGGGAACACCAGCGGAAGGCCGCTGCGAGGGTGGGGGATGACCTCGACCCGCGCCTGGTAGGCGGCGGCGATTTGCTCCGGGCGCAGCACCTCAGTGGGGAGACCGGAGGCCTGGATGCGTCCCTCTACCAGCAGCACCACGCGGTCGGCAAACGCTGAAACCAAGTTGAGGTCGTGCATCGCCATCAGCACGGCGATCCGCCGTTGACGGCACAGGCGGCGCACCAGTGCGAGCAACTGCACCTGATGGTTAAGGTCTAAGTGGTTGGTGGGTTCATCCAGCAGCAGCACCGGCGTAGACTGCGCCAGGGCGCGCGCCAGCAGCACGCGTTGCTGCTCGCCGCCGGAGAGCTGGGCGATTTTTCGCCCGGAAAAGGCGGTGAGTTGAGTGTGTTCCAGGGCCTGCTGCACGGCCTGGCGGTCGCGCTCCCCGGCGCGCCCCAGCCAGCCCATGTAGGCCGTCCGCCCCAGCATTACCGCCTGCTCAACGGTGAAGGCCCCGCCGAGTTGCCGCGCCTGGGGGACGACGGCGATGCGGCGGGCACGCTGCGCCGGAGAGAGCCTCGTCAGGGGTTGCCCCCCGGCGCGAATCTCCCCGCCGCGAGGCGCGATCACCCCGCTGGCGGCGCGGATCAACGTGGTTTTTCCGGAGCCGTTGGGCCCGATCAGGGCGAGGATCTCTCCCGCCGCGACGTTCAGCGAGACGCCGTGCAGCACAACCCGCTGGCCGTAGGCCACAGTTAGATCGGTGATTTCCAGCATGGCTACCAGAAAACCTCCTGCTTGGCGCGCCGCAGAATCCACAGGAAGAACGGCGCCCCAGCGATGGCGGTGACGATCCCCACGGGCAGGGAAGTCGGCGCGAGCAAGATGCGCGCCAGCATATCGGCCAGCAGCAGCGCGCTCCCCCCGCCGAGTAAGGAGAGCGGGATCAGCCGCCGGTAATCACTTCCCCAGATCAGGCGGATGACGTGCGGGACGATCAGGCCGATGAACCCGATGATTCCTCCAAAGGAGACGGCCACCGCGGTGGTCAGGGAGGCTGCCAGCACAACGTGGATTTTGGCGCGGTTGACATTCAGCCCCAGTTGCTGCGCCTCCTCTTCCCCGAATTGCAACACGTTGAGCATGTGCCCGGAGAGCAGCACCCCCCCCATGCCCGCGGCAAGGTAAGGCAGGGCGGCCAGCACCGGCTCCCAACCCGTCATCGGCGAGCCGCCGAGCAGAAAGGAGATGGCGCGGTAGAGTTGCCCCTCAGAGCGCAGCATCAGGAACGAGGTCACCGCCGAGGCAAAGGCGCTCACCGCTACCCCGGCGAGGATCAGCGTGGTCAGCGGGACCATGCCGTTGACGCGCGCCAGGGCGTACACCACCACGACGGTGAGCAACGCCCCGGCGAAGGCCGCCGCGGGGATGGCGTACAGGCCGAGCCGGCCGCCGGGCCAGTGCAGCGCCATCGCCAGCACCGCCCCCAACCCCGCGCCCGACGCCACCCCGATCAGATAGGGGTCGGCCAGCGGGTTGCGGAACAAACCCTGGTAAGCTGCCCCGCTGCCAGCCAGCGCGGCCCCCGTTAGGGCGACCAGCACGGCGCGCGGCAGCCGCACGGCCAGGATGATGGTCGCGGCAGCGTGTGTCCAGGTTGGCGGCAGCGTCACGCCGGGTAACTGATCGACCAGCAGGCGGAAGATCACGCCGGGCGGGATGAACACCGCCCCCAGCGCCACCGAGAGGGTCAGCGCGGCCAGCAGGAGCAGGCTGTTAAACAGATAAGGGTGTTTGTGCGCCATAAAGGGTAGGGCGGCTAGGGTGGGGATAGGCTCCCCATTCACCAACCGCCCGTGAAGGTTATTTGAACAGATCGGGGTGCAGGATGTGGGCGACCTCTTCCAGGCCGTCCACCAGCCGCGGCCCCGGCACGCTCATAATGCTGGGATCAATCGGGTAAATGGCGTTGTTCTGCACCGCGGCGATGGCCTCCCAGCCGGCGCGCCCGGCCACGCTTTCCGGCGTGGTGCCGTAGAGTGCATCCGCCAGCAGGATGATATCCGGGTTCTGGGCGATCAGCTCCTCGGTGCTGATCTGGGCGTAGTCGCCTTCCAGCGCGGCCGCCGCGTTGACGCCGCCCGCCTGGGTGATGATGTAATCAATGAACGTGCCGCTGCCGGTCGTCCAGGGGTTGGCCGGGTCGGTGCCGTCCAGTTCGTAGAAAACCGAGGGGGTGGTTTCCGCCGCGGCGACAGTATCCTGCACCGCTTTGACGCGGGCGTCCAGGTCGGCGATCAACGCCTCGGCTTCGTCTTCGTGGCCGGTCAGGCGGGCGATATCGCGCAGGTTCTTAAACAACCCGTCGAAATCTTTGGGGTTGGCCTGCTGATAGACCCGCAGGCCGAGGTCTTGCAGGGTTTGGATCTGCTCCGGGGAAATGATCTCAGCGGCCAGGATTAAATCCGGTTCCAGCGCCAGAATGGCCTCAGTGGGCAGATCGCCCCACAGCGCGCCCACGCTGGTCACCTCGAGAGCGGCATCGGGGAAAGTGGATTGGTCATCGCGGCCGATAACTTGCTCTCCCGCGCCGATGGCGAAGAGGATCTCGGTTGTGGAGGGGGAGAGGGAGACGATCGCCTGTGGGTAATCCGCCAGTTCAATCGTATGGCCGAAGTCATCTTCAAAGACCAGCGACTGCGCGGCTTCTTCGTCCGGCGCGGCGGTGTCGACGGCCTCAGTGGCCACCGGCGCGGTGGTCGCGGCAACGGTCGCCTCGGCGACCGCCGCCTCAGTGACGACGGGGGCTTGCGGCGCACAGGCGCTCAGAGCGAGCGCCAGCAGCGCGAGCAAGAGGATGGCTTTTTTCTTCATTTAAACTACTCCTGTTATCGTTAATTTGGTTTTGATCGCTGCCACAAAGGGGGCGCAGGGCTTTAAACAATCATCCCTTTGTGGTGGATTAAACGAAAACCCCTGCCGTGGGGGACAGGGGGAGCATGTGTGATGTGTTGTGGGATAAACAATCGCGTATGTTCACACCTCCTTTTCCACGAGGCCTGTGTAGAACAGGCTAAGGCGGGCGACCTGGCTTGGCTCGCGGGGCGAGCCTTACAGTTGCGGGACAGCGCCGGACTTGCACCGGCTTCGCCATTATGCCCTCCCATCCGGGGGTTACGGGCACCTTAGCCATATAGGGGATTTCAAAGTACCGACCTAACCCGTATCTTATCAGAGTTCACCGCGATTGGGAAGGTGCGCGGCGTTGGGTACGTTCAAATAGAGACAATTCCGCCGTGAGCGGATATAATCCGGTTGAGTAAGGAGAGTTGGTTTATGACTCAATCGCTCCCCCTGTCCCCATTCTGCCGCGCCTGGCGAAAGCATTATCTGCTGATCCTGGCTGTGTTGCCGTTGGTGCTGGCAGGGTTATACGCAGCCGGGGCCTGGCTGTATGGCTTTTATCGGTATGACGAGGCCACTTTCACGCCGCTGTATCAGGAGTTGTATGCCTCGCCTGGCGCGGTTGCGATTGATTTGGAGCGTGCTTTGCAGGTTGGCGATCAGGTGCTTTACGCCGCGGTGACCGGCCTGAAACGGGTGCCCGATCTGCCTCCCGCGCAGCCGGATCTACGCCTGACCATTCTGGTGGATGTGGACGACCGGGGCTATTTCCACTACCTGTTTTTCGATTTCGCCACCAAGCGGCGGCAGACGCACTATATTAAAGAAGTTCAGGGACGTTGGGTGGCGACGCCGCAGGACGCCTATTTTTATTTTGATAGCGGTGGGTGGTTGAAAGTGGCTTTGCCGCTGACGCTCTCCTGGTGGGCGATCCTGGGTGTGGCTGCGATCGTGCGGCAGATGTGGGTTTGGGGGGAGCGAGCGCGCCTGGCGAACGGGTGGTGATCAATCGGCGAGCAGGGCGGCGATTTCCTCGGCGCGTTGATGGATCACCGCGGCGGCTTCCTGCCGCTGACGTTGACCGAGCAACCAGTCGCCGATGATGATCCCCTCCACCTCGGCCAGCGCGGCGTATACCAGCCGCAACAAGAGGCGGGCTTCCGATAGGGGGCCGTTGAGCACCTCCAGCGTGGCCTGCGCCTGAAGGGTGTGCTGCCGTAGGTGCGAATCCAGCCGGTGCAGGCGGAATTCCACCGTCATCGGCGCGCCTTCCCACCATAGCGAGGGGGTGTCCAGTTCACTACCGCGGATGTCGGCGATCTCCCGCAGCACGCGTTTGTGCAACGTATCGTAATAAGCCAGGATGCCGTTGAGCGAGAGACGCTTGATGGTGCGCTCGAAATCCTGGTGCGCGCCGACAAACGCCGCCAGTTCTTCGGCGGGCATTTCCCGGGCTTCCTCCACTCCCTGACGGTGCTGTTGCACTGCGTACCAGATGCGGGCGAAGAACTCGCGTTCCGCCGCCAGGATGTGCCCCAGGATGACGCGCAGGGGCCATTCGCCGCGCGCGGGTGGCTGATCGAGCAGCGCATCCTCTACCCCAAACAGAATCGCTTGCAGGTCGCGGTAGGCGGCGTGATATTGTCCCAGGGCGCGTTGCGCCGTGGTGATCGGTTTGCCGCGCTGGGTGCGCTCGGCCAGCAGACGGGCGGCGAGCTGACGCAACTCCTCATAGGTGCGGAAGAAGGCGAAGCGCACGCCCTCCTGGTAGGCGCGCCAGCCCCATTCGCGCTCCAGCTCTTCCGTAGAGAGGTCGGCGGTCACGGCAGCGAATTGCTCCACCGCCTGGATGAGTTTGATCTCGCTCATGGGGGCTCCTCCCCGTGGGGTTAAGCCAGGGAACCGAACCAGGCTTCGGCTCGCCGTCCGCCGCGCTCTCCCTCGTGGAAGAAGGTGGCGTAGGCCATCACGTGTAGTCCCACAAACTTCATGTTTTCCGGCTCTTGTAGGGTCACTTCATAATACGGATGCCAGGTGCCGGTGTTGATGTAAATCTGGCTGACCACCTCGCCGTTGCGTATGTACGAATCCAGGGGGACGATCTCGTGAAAGTGGGTGTGCCCGTAGACGATGTAATCGGCTTGTTTTCTCTTGAAAGCCGTTTCCTTGAGGGCGTGTTCGGCGAAGGAGATTTTGGTGCTGTTGGAGAGCTTCTTGTGCACCCAACCCGCAAGCGTCTCAAGCGCGTCGAAGGAGAATCCCTTAGAGAAGAGCAGTGCCCCTTCGAGGGCGTCCACCGTGTCGAGGTGGAAGGGCTGATCCTGGGAGCGGATGAAATCGGTCTGGATGAAGCGGTCGGCGGTTTCGTTCCAGATCGCCTTGATGGCCTCCGATTGACTGCGGCTGCCGCCGTGGTTGCGAATCAGGTTGTTGACCCACATGGGGGTGACCAGCGCCGGGCGCACGTTGGAGAGTTCTTTCAGCCCCTCGCTGAAATCGGGGGGAATATCGTCTCCCATGCGGCGGCGCACCTCCAGGGGAAAGCGCGTGAGCAGCTCGATGGTCATGGCATCGCCGACGGTGGCGTGGTCGCGTCCCAACGAGGCGTGGTAGTTGAGTGCGTCGAAGATGTCGCCATGCCGGGCGTAGACGTGATGTCGGGCGAGCAATTCGGCCAGCCAGGGGGCTTCTTCTAATTCGTAGGGAAACGGTTCGAGCGGGTTGCTCAACCCCATGGCCTCAATCACCCGGGCGCGGATGGCGTTGTATGCCTCCCCCGGCAGGTGGAAGAACCAGTCGTGATTGCCGGTCATGTAGTAGATGTGCACTTTCACCGGTTTGCGTTCGCCCTGCGGGTCGGGCTGGCCGTCGTGTCGGGCCATGGGCAACCGGATCAACTCTCCGGCGCTGATCTTGCGCAAAAGGGAAAGCCCCTGCCGGTTGTGCTGCAAAACGGCGTCAGTGATCTCTGCGATTTTGGTCGTATAAGCCTCGGAGGTAGGGTCATCCCAGGGGCGTAAAGTCTCCTCGCTGCCGTCTGCTTTAATCAGCCAGCGCTCAGTGCGGATCAGGTCGAGCACGTCGCCCATCAATAGCAGATGGAACGAGTCGATCGGACGGTAGCGGCCATCGGCGCGCCATGAGGCGCGATAAGCCATGCTTCGCAACCGTTCGGCGAATACGCGGAAGGCATCCGGGGTGATCGAACTGCCGGAAGTGCCGTCCTTGAGATGTAAGTCGCTGACGATGACCAGCATGTTGACGTTCTCCTCTTTGGTGGCGAAAGGTTATCCCCATTGTACTTCAAAGTAGGCCGCCGCGTCGGGAGTTAAAGCAAACAGGCAGGCCAAGCGCCTGCCTGTGTGGGCGGTATTGGACTCGAACCAACGACCTTTGCGATGTCAACGCAACGCTCTAACCAGCTGAGCTAACCGCCCGATTTCGCCCCGTATTATACCATTGGCGGGCCAGATGGCAAGATTTTGAATCCTCCCGCAGGTTAGAAGACCTGCGGGAGGATCAACGAAGCGATGTTATTGCTCCCCGCTGCCGGGGACGACCTGAATATCAATGAAGATCGGGTCGCCAAAGGGCACGCCGCTGGGGTCAAACGCCTGCCATGCGCTGCGGTAAGCTCCGGCTTCTTCGGGGGCGGTGAACAAAATGCGGATGACGGCCTGCGTCCCGCTCAGGGCAGGGTAGAGTGCCTGCGGCGAGGGTGCGCCTAAATCCGGCCCGGCGATCAGGCGTAGCGTGTACCCCGCTTTCCAGTTGCAGCTTCCGGCATTCTCCACTCGCCAGCGCTTATCGAGTGTGGCTCCTGGAGCGACCACGCTGCCATCCTCGATGGTGATGTCTTCCAGGTAGCGCAGGCCGTTGACGCAGGTGGGCGTGGGGGTGGGCAGGCTTTCCGCCGTCAGGCGGACGACTTCTGTGGCCTGAAGCACCAGCACGGCTGGGTCCTGGGTGGGCGGCTGGAAGACGGCCAGCGTGGGCGTTGGCGTGGACGCGTTTTCCTGACGGCTGCAGGCCGCCAGGGTCAGGCTCAGAACGATCAGGGGTAGCCAACGCCGTAAGCGCATCGCCGACGCTACTCTTCGATGATCTCGTCGTCCAGGTTGGGGGGAAGCAGCTCGTCCTCTCCCATCACGGTCTGGCGGATGCGCGCCTCGATCTCGGCCATCAGGTCGGGGTTTTGGCGCAGGAATTCTTTGGCGTTCTCGCGGCCCTGGGCCAGGCGCAGGTCGCCGTAGGAGTAGAACGAACCGCGCTTGGTGATGATGTCCAGCTCGGTGCCCAGGTCAACCAGGTCGCCGACTTTGGAGATGCCCTCGTTGTACATGATGTCAAACTCCGCCGTCTGGAAGGGCGGGGCGACCTTGTTTTTGACCACGCGCACGCGCGTGCGGTTGCCGACAACCTCCGAGCCGACTTTGATGGACTGGATGCGGCGCACGTCCAGGCGCACGGAGGCGTAGAACTTGAGCGCCTGCCCCCCGGTGGTGGTCTCCGGGTTGCCGAACATCACGCCGATCTTCTGGCGCAACTGGTTGGTGAAGATCACTGCGGTGTTGGTCTGTTTGATCGCGCCGGAGAGTTTGCGCAGCGCCTGCGACATCAGGCGCGCCATCAGGCCCATGTGGGCGTCACCCATATCGCCCTCGATCTCCGCCCGCGGCACGAGGGCAGCTACCGAATCGATCACAATCACATCCACCGCGCCGGAGCGTACCAGCGTCTCGACGATTTCCAGCGCCTGTTCCCCAGTGTCTGGCTGGGAGATCAGCAGGTTTTCAATGTCCACACCGCAAGCGGCAGCGTAGCGCGGGTCCAGGGCGTGTTCCATATCCACAAAGGCGCAAATGCCCCCCAAACGCTGCGCCTCGGCCACAATGTGCTGGCAGATCGTCGTCTTGCCGGAGGATTCCGGTCCATAGATTTCGGTCACGCGCCCGCGAGGGATCCCGCCGACTCCCAGCGCCAGGTCGAGGGAAAGCGACCCGGTGGGGATGACATCCACAGCCAGATGATGGGCTTCGCCCATGCGCATGATCGTCCCTTCTCCGTAGCGTTTTTGCAGTTCGCTCATCGCTTTTTCCAACGCGGCTTTGCGGGCATCTGTAGAGTCTTTTGTCATGTTTTACTCCTTGGGTACATGTTGCGTTCCCAAATCACCACACGCCGTAGGCGGGGGCGCTGGCGGGATCGCGCAGTCGTTCAATTTGTTTTCGGGAGCCGGGGGAGATCTCCTCAGGCAGTTGGTTGATTTCGAAGAAAGCGTACTGCTCGATCTCGCTGTCCGATTGCCCGTTTAGCGTGAAATCGCGGGTGATAAACACGATGACATGATCTATTTTACCGAATTCCTGGTGAGAATATGCGCCGAAGAGTTCCAGTTGTTTGATGTTGGCCCCGACTTCTTCCGCCGCCTCGCGGCGGGCGGCCTCTTCCAGGGTCTCGCCCGCCTCTACCAGGCCACCGGGTAAAAACCACTGTTGCTGGTAGACGTGCTTAACCAGTAGAACCCGCCCGTCTTGTACCATCACCAGGCGCACCCCAACAGAGAGCGGTTTAACTAACAGCCAGAGCAGGCGCGCCAGCCTGTAAAAGTGCTTTAAAAAGGTCATCGAGAAAGTATCCCAAGTTTAGCACGAATGTTCTAATTGTCAAGGGGCGTGAAGGTGGCCCCTGGTAGCGGCGGAGGGGTCAGGCTGAAACCACGCCGCCCGCGGAAAGAGACGTACGTCACCCGGCCGGGGTCAATTTCAAATAATTGAGTGTACAGCTTGCCCGCGTAGATGGCGGAAATCTCATACTGCCCGGCGGGCAGGTCGCTGATCGCCAGGTTCTCCTGGTAGTACGGGTCGGGGTTGACGGCTCCCTCGCCGTAGGTGATTCCCTGCCACACCTGACCGGTGAGGATCGAGCTGATCGTCAGCTCAAAGCGGGTGAGCGGCTCGCCGGCTGTGCTCATAATGCGCGCCGCCAGCACGCCCCAGCCCTCGGGGGGGACCAGCCACAGCTCCGGGTTGAGGGTGTGGAAGAAGCCCACCTCACCCCAGCGCACTTCCATGTGCAGGTGCGGGCCGGTGACGAAGCCGGTGTCGCCAACCTTGCCGATCATCTCTCCCATGCGCACAAGCTGGCCGCGCGGCACGCTGATCTCATCCATATGGCCGTAGACAGTGAACAGCCTGCGCCCCTGGTAGCCGAAGTCGTGCTGGATGACCACGGCCAGCCCGTAGGGGTCGCTGGTATCGCCGGGGATGCCGCGGTATAGCCCATACCCCGCCCAGATCACTTTGCCGTCCTGCGCCGCCAGCACCGGCGTGCCGCGCGGGGCGGGAATGTCCACGCCGGTGTGCACCTGATCACCAAAGAAGACGCCGCCGTAGCGGTAGTTCGCCAGCGGCCAGTTGACCTCGTCGGCGGCGATGGGACGGGCGAAGTAGAAATGTTCAAACGGTGAAGGCTCCCAGGGAATGGGGTAGAGCGGCGGCCGCCACGCGGAGACTGGCGGAGGCTCTTCTTGCGGGAAGACGAACTGCAGGGGGGGAACTTCGGTGGGGGGGAGGGTCGTTACCCCCGCGCGGGGATTCTGCTCATCCAGGGAATCAAAGACCGCGGTGGCTGACTGATTCCCCTGGGGGATGCCTGTTTCCGCGGGCGCCCGGCCCGTTGCCGGTGGCGGCCAGGGTGCCGCCCTGTCTCTGACGCCCAGCTGATCGTCGCGCGGCCGGGGGGCGGGTGGGGG